>NZ_JBEOZT010000020.1:0-218890 GCF_040298265.1 Nonomuraea sp. NPDC001636 | reverse complement strand
GGGGGGTGCCGCGCGGCCGGGCCGCCGGCCGGCCCCCCCGGCCCCGCCCCTGTTCGCCCCGCGCGGGGGGCCCCGCCCCGCCGCCCCCGGCCCCCCCCCACGGCTCGGGTTCCGCCGCCGGTCAGGGCACCCAGTGGTTGCCGGTCACCGTGATCATGACCTGCAGCTGGATGCTGGCCGAGTAGTAGCTGCTCGCGTCGATCGGGGTGCCGACCATCTTGGTCCAGAGCGCGTCGAGCCAGGCCTGGCTGCCGGAGTCCGTCATCGCCGCCACCGCGAACGGGGCGAAGAAGGCGGCCTCGCTGCCGCTGGAGATCTGCGTGCCGTTCATCTTGTAGCCGATGGCGATCTTGCCGGGGTCGCCGCCGGTCTTGCTCTTGATCCAGGAGTTGAGCTTCCTGGCCGAGGCGAGCGACTTGGCGTCGCCGCTGGTCACGGCGTCGTCGGCGATGCGCCACGGGGTGCGGCAGGCGTTCCACCAGTACTGGCCGTCGTTCGGGTCCTCCAGCACCTGGCCGGGGGCCGGCTTGGCGGTGGTGTTGGTGTTGACCACGAAGTCCGGCAGCAGGCCGGTGGCGGAGGCGTAGTTGTTCTGAAGGGTGGTGATCAGGTTCTGGTGGGCGGTCCTGATCGTGTCCCAGGCGCTGTTGCCGGTCGCCTTCCTGAAGGCCCTGAAGTGGTCGACCATCCAGTCGGAGGTGCGGGTGATGTAGTAGTACTGGTCGCCCGAGCTGCTCCAGTCGCCCAGCTTGAGCAGGTTCGTGGACGGGTTGATCTCGTCCTTCTTGATGGCGTTGATGTGCTTGATCGCCAGGTCGAGGTAGTTGTACGTGCCCGCGCTGCCCCACTGCCGGTGGGCCAGGAGCAGGCCGTAGGCGACGTCCATGTCGCCGTCGGTGGCGCCGTCACTGCCGTCGACGCTCTTGCAGGCGGTGTCCTGCTCGGCGGCCAGCAGGTCGGGGTTGATGGACGACGGGTGGGCGAGCATCCACTTGACCATGCCGTCGAAGATCTTCTTGGCGTCGGGGTCGGCCCCGGCCATGGTCGCGACCACCACCATGCCGTAGCCCTGGGCCTCGGCCACGTACGGGTGGTCGGCGTCCGGAGAGATGACCTCGTACCAGCCGTTCCCGCAGTTCTGCCGGACGAAGGCGGCCTTCCACCGCTTGTAGTAGTCGACCACCCGCGCGTCCAGCGTGGCCTGGTCGCCGGAGGGACGCAGCATGCCCGCCGCGTACGGGATGGTGTGGCTGCCGAAGGGCACCGCGGGACCGCCCCCGCTGCCGGGCTGGGTGGTCGCCGTGACGGCGCCGCCCGCCGCCGACTGGTTGCCCGCCGCGTCGCGCGCCTTGACGGTGTAGCTGTAGGCGGTGGCGGGGGTCAGGCCGGTGTCGGTGTACGTGGTGCCCGTCACGGTGGTCACCAGGGTCGAGCCCCGGTAGACGAGGTAGCCGGTGACGCCCACGTCGTCGGTGGCGGCGTCCCAGGCCAGAGAGACGCTGGTGGAGGTGGTGCCGGTCGCGCGCAGGTTGCCCGGGACGGAGGGCGGGGTGGTGTCGGTTCCGCCGCCGCCGCCGCTGCCGTAGACCTCCAGCTCGTAGAGCGAGTAGCCGTACGTCGTGCCGCGGGCGGTGCCGTACATGCGCACGTACCGGCCGCTGCCGCTGACCGTCAGGTCGTCGGTCGCGCCGTTGCCTGAGGTGGTGGCGTAGACGTCGGTCCAGGTGGCGCCATCCGGAGAGGTCTGGATCTTGTACGACTTGCCGTACGCCGCCTCCCAGGTCAGCTTCACCCTGGAGACGTTGTACGTGTCGCCGAGGTCGACCCTGATCCATTCGGGGTCGTGGCCCTCGACGCTGGCCCAGCGGGTGGAGGCGTTGCCGTCCACCGCCTTGGCCGCCTCGAAGCCGCTGCCCTCGACCGAGGAGGCGGTGACCGGTTTGCCGCCCGACAGGAGCGTGTCGGCGCTGGAACCGGCCGCGGCGGTGGCCGGCGGCGCCAGGGGCGCGGCCGCCATCAGGGCCGCGACCAGGGCCGTGACGAGCAGCGACGACCGCCGGGGTCGCCGCTCAGAACGTCTGATCATGCGTTGATCCTTCGGATAGGGGGTGCCATGGGGCCATCCGCAGGTGGACCGTGATCGGCGAGCAGGCGTTAGGAAAGTTTCCTAACGCTCATAGCGGACGGTAAACAAGAACACCCTCATCCGCAACCCTTCCCCTCAAACCAACCCCGCCGTTCACCTCCCCGACACGAACACACCACCAGAAACCAGACAAACCCCCGCTTGGACGGGGCCTGCCTTCAGAAGCCGCATGACGATGGGGACGGGCCACCTCGGACGGGCGGCGATCTCGGGGGCCCACCCGCCGACCTTCGGCGATGCTCTGCCGGGTCAGCCGGCCTCCGGACAGCGCCCGGCGCCGCCCGGACGGCGCATGCGTCCGGGCGGCGGGTGGCGTCAGAGACGTTCGAGGAGCTTGCGGAGCTGGGCCACCTCGGCCTGCTGCGTGCTCTCGATGGCCTTGGCCAGCTCCTTGGCCTGCGGGTTCACCCCGCTCGCCTGCTCGGTACGGGCCATCTCGATCGCTCCCTCGTGATGGGCGATCATCTTCTCGGCGAAGAGCCGGTCGAAGGCGCCCCCCTTGGCCCCGTCGAGCTTCTTCATGTCCTCGGCGGACATGATCCCGGGCATGTCATGCCCCATGCCCCCGGACGGGACGGGCTTGCCCCACTCGGTCAGCCAGCCCTTCATGGTCTGGATCTCCGGGTCCTGGGCGGCCTTGATGTCAGCCGCGAGCTTCTTGATCTCGGGGTCCTTCGCCCGCTGCGGGGCGAGGTCGGCCATCTCGACCGCCTGCTGGTGGTGCGGGATCATCATCTGGGCGAACATGACGTCCGCGTCGTTGAACGACTGCTGCGACGGCTGCGCACCGGCGCTCTCGGTGGCGCCGGCGGTCGTGGCCCCGGGCGCGGCCGTGGCGGCGGTGTCGTTCGCGCCGCACGCGGTGAGCAGGACGAGCGCGCCTGCGGCGGCGGCGAGGCCGATCTTACGGTTGGTGGACATGCTGATGTGCTCTCTCGTTCGCTGGAACTGCGGGCAGGCCGATGCGCGCGGATCGCCGTCGAGGGCGTCCGGGCGAAGGGCCGGCCTATATGCGCAGGATCGAGAGACGGGCCAGCCGCAGGGACGTCGGTCGCGGCGGCGGCCGTGCGACGGGCCGGAAGGCCGGGCCCGCACCGGCGCCGCCGACGGCCCGCCGCCGCACCCCGACCCACAGGGCCAGCAGCACCACGACGAGCAGCGAGGTCAGGACGGCCAGGCACACCCCGGCCGGATCGAGCCCCGGCATCCCATGGCCGGGCGCGAGCCCCGCCAGGGCCGCGACGGCGGCAACGGGGGCGACGGGGATCTCGTGCGCGACCGCCAGGCCGTGCCGGGCGTTCGCCATGTCATGGCGGGCGTTCACATGGCCGAGCGTGTGCATCCCGCACACGCCGAGGGCGAGGACGACGAGCAGGAGTGCACGCGCACCCCGCCGCAGGATCCCCACCGGCCCTCCCCCGTCGCTCCGGCTCTTACGAACGTGCAGGATACGGGAGCCGCCCACCTCGGGCAACCTGAACCCGGTACGGGTATGAGCGAGCCGAGACCGCAGTTCCCAGGTCGGCCAGGAACGCTCCGAGCGGCAGGAGGCTTCAGTGTGTCAGAAGAACTGGCCGAGGCGGAACGGACGTACCACGAGCGGGACCTCGGACCGGCTGATGACCTTGACCTTCCTGAAACCGGTCAGCCAGTCAGCCGTCACCTTGACGCATTTCAGGCGCACCTCGTGCTCCCCCGGCGGCGCGTACCGGGAGATGACGACGCCCTTCTTGCCGAACCCCCTCCCGCCCAGCCCGATCCCCACCTCGCGGAACATCCGCCACGACCCCTTGACGGGGAACGCCGTGGACCCGACGACGGCGTGGTTGGCCTGGGTGGGGCAGTGGATGAGCAGCCGGATGGCGTCGTTCTGGTGCGGCGCCGCCGGCGAGACCCGGAAGGACGTGAGCTTCTGCCAGGAGGTGTCCCCGTCCGGCCCGGTGGCCGCCGCGGCGACGGCGGCGGGTCCCCCGGTGACGATCGCGACGGCGACCGCTGCCGCCCATGTGATCGACAGCATCGTTCCCCTCACGCTGAGTGACCAGATGCTTCCCATAATGGCCACTTCGCCCCAGCAGGGGAGCACGCCACGCCGGACGCGGCGAACGGGCCGCTCGCCGCGCCGGGGGTCACCGCCCGGATGCGGCCCGCGCCCCCGGACCGACGGCCCGGGGGCGGGGCGGGCTCAGGAGCCCTGGTGCAGGCGGGCGATGCCGCGTTCGATGGCCTCGATGATCCGCGGACGCAGCTCGGCGGCGCTGATGATCGCGTCGACAGACCCGACCTCGACCGCGCGCTGGATGTTGTGCACCCGGTCGAACTCCGCGGCCACCTCGCCCAGCTTCTCCGCCCGTACGGCCGGCTGGACCTCGGCCAGGCGGGCGTTGAGCGCGGCCCGCTCGGCGCCGCTGGCCGCCGCGACCTGCCGCTGCAGCTCGCTCACGCGCGGGTCGGTCGCGGTGCGGTTGTTCACCTCGCCGGAGAAGACCACCGCCGCGGCCGGGGCGCCGCCGAGCACCGAGGCGAACGAGCCCTCCAGCGCGAGCACGGTCATGTTCGGGTTGAGCGCCTTGGAGAACACCACGAACGCGCCGCCGTGGTAGCGGGAGATGACGCAGAACACGATCGGCCCGTCGAAGTTGACGATCGCCCGGCCGATCTCCGCGCCGTACTCCAGCTGGAGCTTGCGCATCGACTCGGGCGAGCCGTCGAAGCCGGACAGGTTCGCCAGCACCACCAGCGGCCGGTTGCCGGAGGCCGCGTTGATCGCCCGCGCGGTCTTCTTCGACGAGCGCGGGAACAACGTGCCGGCCGTGTACGAGTCGGGCCCGTCGGCGGGCGGGAAGCCGCGCCGCGGCACCGGCCGTGACTCGATGCCGATCAGGCAGACCGGCCGGCCGCCGATGTGCACGTCCTGGACGGCCGAGGTGTCGGCGTCGGCCATGCCCGCCCAGCGTTCCAGCACCGGGTGGTCCTGGTCGGACAGGGCGCGCATCACGGTGCGGATGTCGAAGGGCTTCTTGCGGTCGGGGTTGTGCTCGGCGGAGAAGATCTGGCCGACGGTGGTGAAGTCGCTGCCCGCCACGGTGTGCGGGTAGTCGCGGACGTCCCGGTCGGCCGGGTCGGCGGTCGGGGCCCGCCTGGGGCCGCTCTCGCCAGGGACGACGTAGGTGTGGTCGTAGTGGGCCATCAGCACGTCGCGGGCGGCCGGCAGGTCGGGCGCCCAGTACTGGGCCTGGCCGTTGGGCCCCATGACGCGGTCGTAGCCGCCGATGCCGAAGTTGTCCTCGGCCGACACGCCGCCGGAGAAGTCGAGGGACTGCTTGCCGGTGAGCACCATCGCCGAGTCGGGGGTCATCACCAGGATGCCCTTGGTGTGCATGAGCATCGTCGCCTCGGCGTTCCAGTACGGCTGCGCCCCCACGGTGATCCCCGCGACCACGATGTTGATCTCGCCGCCGGCCTGGGTGAAGGTGACGATGCGCTTGAGCGCCGCCGCCACCCAGTCCATGTTCTCGGTGCCCGAGGTCATCGAGATCCGGGCGCCGGCCGACAGCGCGAACCACTCCAGGGGCACGCGCATGCGCTCGGCCAGGTCGAGGGCGGCGATCACGCGCGAGCACTCCGGCTCCGACAGCGCGCCCAGCGCCTTGGTCGGGTCGCCGAGCAGCACCACCCGGGTGACGCCTTCGGGGTGGCGGGCGGTCGGCGTGGTGACCACGCCGGCCACGATCGCCGCGGAGTTGTTGCCCTTGGGCCGGTCGACCGGGACCAGCACGCCGTCGGCGTCGAGGTCGTGCTCGACGAAGCGGCCCTGCGGGCCGGCGAGCAGGCCGGTCAGCTCGTAGGGGTAGGCGTTGCCGCGCCGGGCGGCGCGCAGCACCTTCTGGCGGTAGTCGTCGAGCGGCTGGACCGGCTCGTCGGACGGCTTGCCGACGTGCAGGCTGGCGCCGTGGCCGGGGCCGAGGGTGATGCGCACGGCGACCTCGCTCAGCTCGCCCGAGGGGGTGCGCTGGCGGGCCACGAACTGGACCTCCTCCAGCCCGGCGCCCGCCGTGGTCGGCAGGATGCGCTGGACCAGCATGTTGAGCTCGTCGGTGGTCAGCTCGGTCGAGGGCCAGACGTACATCATGATGCGGTTGGTGTCGAAGCGCTTGTTCTGGGGGCGCTGCGCCTGGATGTTGCGGATCGCGTCGAGGCCGGCGTTGAGCGCGTCCTCGACGGCGGGCAGCGCGACCAGGCGGCCGTCGGCCTCGCGCAGCGGGGTCAGGTCGCGGACCTGGCCCATGGCGATGAGCCGCTCGTCGGCCGGGTTGCTCTTGGCGACGGCCTTGAACAGGTAGAGCTCCTCGTCGACCGAGGGCAGCCGGGTGAGGTCGAACTCCTGGAGCCGGTGCAGTTGCAGGCGCTGGGCGATCTGCGGGTGCAGGCCGCGGATCAGGCGGTCCTCGGCGAAGCCCGCGCCGTCGGGGCGGAAGGTGAAGTGGTGGTGCATGACCGCGCCGCTGGTGCCCACGACGGTGGTGGTGATCCGCCGTACGCCCGCGATCTGCGGGCGCTCGGCCAGGACCTGCCCGAGCCGTACGGCCATCTCCTCGGCGTCGGGCTGGTCGTCCCAGGTGAGGTAGAGGTCGGCGACGAGCCCGCGCCCGCCCGCCCCCTCGGCCAGCGCGCCGACGGCGTCGACGGCGGCGGGCAGGGCGGCGATGTCGACGGCGGTGGTGACCAGGCGGGTCACGCCGCGCGGGCCGGTGTGCTCGGCGGTGACGAACCGGCAGCCCGCGGTGTCGCGGGTGGCGACCTGCGCCAGCCCGCGGTTGCCGTAGTAGCGCCGGGTCAGGACCTCCAGCAGGGGCGCGAGGTCGCGTTCCGGCCGGCCGATGCGCTGGCCGAGCAGCCGGACGAGCGGCTCGGAGCTGGCCACCATGGCCTGGATGCGCTCGGCGCGGTCGGGCGCGTCGGGGTCGCGGTCGAGGTGGCGCAGCTCGTCGCGGACGGCGGCGTAGACCTTGGCGCGGTTGCGCCGCAGCAGCGGCTGGGCGAACCAGCGGAACACGACGCCGCGGGCCAGGTCGGCGACCACGGGGAAGCGCACCTGCGTGGCCTCGACCAGGTGCTCCAGGGCGAGCCCGGCCCGCTCGCCGAGCGACTCGCGCGGCGGCGCGCCGGCCAGCCAGGTGCGCAGCAGCTCCGACACGACGGCGACGCCGGCGGTCATCCGCTGCTGGGCCAGGAAGATCCGGAAGACCGCGGCCTCCAGCTCCGGGGTGCGGTCGAGCTCCTCGACGCCGTAGTGCCTGAGCATGCGCCGCAGCTTGGCCTGGAACGCCTCCGGCAGGCCGGCGCGCTCGACGTCGAGGCTCTGCAGGTAGCTGTGGAAGTACTCGCGCGGGCTGTGCACCGGGCTGCCCGGCTCGACGTCGAGCTCGCCGCCCGGCTTGTTGCGGCTCAGCTCGGACAGGTCGGCGAAGACGGTGAGCAGGTCGAGCTCGCCCTCGATCACGCGGTCGTCGAGCTCGGCCCGCGCGGCCAGGTAGCCCGACAACATGCGGGTGCGCTCGTGGCGGTCGGCGTCGAAGCCGAGCAGCAGCTCGCGCAGGTCCTGGACGCCGCGCTCGGCCTGTTCGGCGGCGGAGGCCCGCGGCGGGGCGGCGGGCAGGTCGATCTCGTGGGCGCCCGTCGTGGCGGCGGCCTGCTCGGCCTCGGCGCCGGCGAGGGGTTCCAGGCGCATCAGCGGCGCGCCGGCCTCGACCTGGCTGCCGACCGAGACGCCGCACTCGCGGACGCGGGCGCGGAACGGCGCGCGCAGCACCGTCTCCATCTTCATGCTCTCCAGCACCAGGATCGGCGCGCCCGCCTCGACCTCGTCGCCGGCCGACAGGGGCGTCGCCACCACCAGCGCGGGCGCGGGCGAGCGGACGACGCCGCCCTCGTCGCGGCTGATGCGGTGGGTGACGCCGTCGACCTCGACCAGGTGGATCGGGCCGTGGGTGGCCGACATCAGGCGGAAGCGGCGGCCGTTGACGGTGATGCGGCCGCTGTGCTCGTCGAAGCGGTCGATCTCGACGTCGAGCGGGTGGGAGCGGTCGCCGTCGGAGATGCCGACGCGGAAGCGCCGCTGCCCGGCCCTGGCCACCGTGAGCCGGTAGCCGGCGCCGCGGAGCTTGAGGGTCAGCGGGCGGCCGGTGTCGTGCTGCACCTGCGGGCGCCCGCCGTGGGCGGTGGCCAGCAGCCGGTTGCGGCTGACCTCCTCCTCGTCCTGGTACGCCTCGATCGCGGCGGCGGCCAGGGCGACCGCGGAGTGGCGGTGGCTGACCAGGCGGCCCTCGGCGCGTACGCGGTCGATCCAGCCGGTGTCGGCGACGGCGTCGATCACCTCGGGCTGGTCGAGCAGGTCGAGCACGAAGCTCTTGTTGGTGGCGCCGCCCTCGATGATCACGGTGGTGGCGGCCATCGCGCGGCGCAGGCGGGCCAGGGCCTGCTCGCGGTCGCGGCCGTAGGCGATGATCTTGGCGATCATCGAGTCGAAGTCGGCGGGAATGGTGTCGCCCTCGCTGACGCCGGTGTCGACGCGGATGCCGGGCCCGGCGGGCAGCACCAGGCGGGCGATGCGGCCCGGCGCGGGGGCGAAGTCGCGGTCGGGGTCCTCGGCGTTGAGCCGGGCCTCCACGGCGTGGCCGCTCTCGGCCGGCTGCGGGCCGTCCAGGCGGCCGCCGGCGGCGACGTGCAGCTGCAGCCGGACCAGGTCGGTGCCGGTGGTCAGCTCGGTGATCGGGTGCTCGACCTGGAGCCGGGTGTTGACCTCCAGGAAGGCGAACATCTTGTCGCCGGGGTGGTAGAGGAACTCGACGGTGCAGGCGCCGCGGTAGCCGACGGCCACGGCGAGCCGCGCGGCCGACGCCTTCAGCTCGTCGGTCTGGTCGCCGGTCAGGACCGGGGAGGCGGACTCCTCGATGATCTTCTGGTTGCGCCGCTGCACCGAGCAGTCGCGCACGCCCAGCGCCCACGCGGTGCCCTGGCCGTCGG
This sequence comes from Nonomuraea sp. NPDC001636, assembly GCF_040298265.1. Taxonomy (NCBI): domain Bacteria; kingdom Bacillati; phylum Actinomycetota; class Actinomycetes; order Streptosporangiales; family Streptosporangiaceae; genus Nonomuraea; species Nonomuraea sp. NPDC001636. The sequence goes on along the minus strand of NZ_JBEOZT010000020.1, from coordinate 209,718 downwards.
CGATGACCTGCACCTCGACGTGGCGGGCGCCGGTGACCAGGCGCTCCAGGAAGACCACGCCCGAGCCGAACGCGCGCTCGGCCTCCTGGCTGGTGCGCTCGTAGGCGTCGGCCAGCTCGTCGGCCGAGGCGACCATGCGGATGCCGCGCCCGCCGCCGCCCGCGGTCGCCTTGAGCATCAGGGGGTAGCCGATCTCGTCGCCGGCGCGCAGGGCGTCGGCGAGCGTGGCCACCTCGCCGCGGCTCCACGGCGCGACGGGGACGCCGACCTCCTCGGCGATGAGCTTGGCGCCGATCTTGTCGCCGAGCCGGCGCATCGCCTCCGCGCTGGGCCCGACGAAGGTGACGCCGATCTTCTCGCACAGCTCGGCGAAGGCCGGGTCCTCGGCGACGAAGCCCCAGCCGACCCACGCGGCGTCGGCCCCGGTCTCGATCAGCGCCCGCTCCAGCACGGCGTGGTCGAGGTAGGGGCGCGCGGAGGCGGGCCCCAGCGGGTAGGCGACGTCCGCCTCGCGGACGAAGGTCGCGTCGCGGTCGGCGTCGGTGTAGAGCGCGATCGTCTCGATCCGCTTGCCGGTCTCCGCCGAAAGATCCCGGACGGCGTGGATGAGCCGCATCGCGGCCTCTCCGCGGTTGACGATGGCGACACGATTGAACACCGGTTGAGCCTCCCACGTACCCCGTACAAGTAGGCGAAGTCCGGGGTTGTCCCGGAGCCTCGCCTGTCACTGTCTCTACCGTGCTCGATCACCGCCGCGTGTACCAATGTCCGCATAGTGCACGCCGGGGCTCCTGCTTTGTGCGGATCCCACAAAAACAGACCCCGCCACAGGGTTCGAGCGCCGGTTCCCGTGGCAGCCTGCCACAAGCCGTCACGGTACCGACGACTGTACCGGCGACCCGGGTCACGCCTGCGCAGCCCTCGCCCGCCGAGCCGCTTCCCCAGGACGGAACGTCCATGAATGTGGCAGAGTGCGAGCAACTACAAGATCGAAAGGTGCGTGCCTTGGCCGTCCCCCTCGCCGCCTCCCTCGCCGCCCTGACGCTGGCCTCCTCGCTCACCTCACCGTCCGCGGCCCAGGCCGCCGCCCAGGCCGTCGCACTGCCCGCCGCACTGCCCGCCTGCCCGCAGATCTTCGGGCACGGCGGCTACCCGACCGGCGCCAACGCCTGGGAACGGGACCAGGTGCGCCAGCCCAACAACCCCACCGCCGTGCGGCGTTACAAGGGCTGGGGCGCCTCCGGCGTCGAGGCCGACCTCCAGCTCACCAAGGACGGCACCAAGGCCGTCATGTGGCACAACACCTCGACCTGGGGCCTGTCGGGCACGAAGAAGAACATCACCGAGATCTGGTGGGCGGCGGGCGACACCGCGCTGAAGGGCCGGACCATCGTGCGCGGCCTATTCAAGGGCGAGACCGTCTACACCTTCCGCGAGTGGCTGGCCGCGATGAGGTCGGCCGGCATGATCGGGCTGGTCGAGATCAAGCCCGAGGCCCGCCAGTCGCTGCTCAGCTCGAACGCCACGATCAAGGCGCAGGCGTGGAACGAGGTGCTCGGGCCGGTCAAGGAGAACCACCAGTCGCAGGAGATCATCCTGTACTCCCACGACAGCGCGATCGCCGCCGAGCTCAGGAGCCGCGTGACCGCCGCGGGCCTGGGCCAGGTGCTGACCGGCGGCCCGATCTGGCCGGAGGTGACCAAGTGGGAGGAGCCGCCGCCCTCCTGGACCCTGAACGAGAACGCGTGGAAGTCGGCGCTGGCGAGCGGGGCCAAGCGGGTGGCCACCGATTACACGCCGGAGTTCAGCGCGTGGCTGAAGGGCAAGTGCCAGTGACCGCGTCCTGAGGCACGCGGGCGAGGGCCGGGCGGCGGCGCACCCCTGAGGGACGCGGGCGAGGGCTGGGCGGCGGCGCACCTTTGAGGGACGCCGCCGCCCTGCGAGCCCGGCCGGGTCCGTGGCGCCGGGGTCGGCGGGCGGTCGCTGGCGCGCGTCCGGGCCGGGTCCGTGGCGACAGGGATCGGCGACCGGTCGCTAGCGCGGCTGGGCGTCCGGGCCGGGGGCGGGCAGCGGGAGGCGCAGGGCGAAGCAGGGGCCGTCCGGGGTGTCCTCGATCTCCAGGTCGCCCTGGTGGGCGCGGGCGATGGCGCGGGAGATGGCCAGGCCGAGCCCGCTGCCCCCGGGGTCGCGCCGGCGTCCCTCCGACAGGCGGACGAAGGGGTCGAACACCCGCTCACGGTCGTCGGGCGCGACGCCCGCGCCGTCGTCGCGGACCGTGACCACCGCCTGGCCGTCGCGGCGCTCCACCCGGACCTCCACCACCGTGCGGGTGTGCCGCTGGGCGTTGACCAGCAGGTTCGTCAGCACCTCGCCGAGCTGGACGCGGTTGCCGAGCACCTGGAGGTCCTCCTCGACGTGCACGCGGATCAGCAGCCCCGCCCGCCGGCTCGCGACCTCCTCGCGGACCAGCTCGCCGAGCCGCACCGGCTCCCGGTCGTGCGGGGAGGCCGTGCGGACACGGGCCAGCAGCAACATCTCCTCGATGATCGCCTGGAACCGGTCGGCGGTGGACAGGGCGTCGCTCAGGGCGGCGCGGGCGTCCACGTCGGGGTAGGTCAGCGCCTCCTCCAGCCGGGCGCGCAGGCCGGTCAGCGGCGTGCGCAGCTCGTGGGAGACCATGGAAGAGAAGTTGCGCTGCTGCTCGACCGCCTCCTCCAGGCGGGCCAGCGTCCCGTTGGCGGTGCGCGCGAGCTCGGCGACCGCGTCGCCGCCGGGCGGCTCGGGCACCCGCTTGCTCAGGTCGGTGACGGTGATCTCGGCCATCCTGGCCCGCATCGCCTCGACCGGACGCAGCGTGCGCCCGATGAGGAACGCGGCGATCCAGGTCAGCAACGCGCTGACGGCCAGGCCCGCGGCGACGATGATCAGCTCCAGGCGGTGGCCGGACAGCAGCGGCGGCTCCACCCGGGCGGCGTAGACGACATGGGACGCGCCATGCCACAGCAGCCGCTCCTCCTGCGGCGAGGGCCGGGTGGCGGTGAACATCAGGCACTCGTCCCCCCGGCAGGTCACGCCGTTCCGGATGCGTTCGCCGGAGGGCGGCCAGAGCGTGCTGATGGGCGGCCTGCCCCGCGCGGCGCGGTTGGCCGCGACGACGTTGCCGCGGGCGTCCACGAGCTGGATGAGGTCGACGTACGACGTGGTGACCGGGGGCGGGAAGGTGGTGCCCATCGAGCCGATCCACTCGGTGGTGGCCCGCTGGGTGTCGGCGAAGACGTCCTGCCGCATCCTGTCGCGGATCAGCAGGTCGAGGGCGACGCCGATCGCCGCGCAGACGATGAGCGACAACACGGCGGTCGCCAGGATGAGACGCGCCTGGACCGAGAGCCGAAGCGGCCGCAGGGCCCCCACCCCCTCACCGGTCTCGCCCGGGACTCCTGCCGCCCACATGCTTTCAACCCGGCTCTCATGGCACGCCCAAGGAGCGGCAATGACCGCGTCGGCGGCGACAAGCAGTTCAGCAATTGATCACACAATGGCGAGAGATATACACGAATAACCGATTTACCGTGACTTATACCGACCGTCAGGTCCGTCAATACAAATGCCTGGTTTGTTTCATGGCGGCGGCCGCGATTCCTGCTGTACGATCGCCATTCATGGCAGCGGGGCTTTCCGGTGGCGTCGAATGGGTCGGGGGCCGGGCGATTCGGGCCCGCGCCCGGCCGTGCGCGCGCCGCGATTCTCCCCCTGCCCGGCCAGGAATCGCGCCGGCCCGTCAGGAGAGAGCATCGTGAAGATCGCACACGCCGCCGCCGCGCTGGCCCTCGTCGCCGGCCTCGCGGCCTGCGGCGGCGGCGCGGCCCCCACCCCCACCAGCGGCTCGGGACGTTCCGGCGGGCTGGAGAAGACCCAGCTCCTCGTCGGCGTGGTGCCGGTGCCGTCGGCGGCGCCGCTGTTCATCGCCGAGAAACGCGGTTTCTTCAAGGCCGAGGGCCTGACCGTCAAGACCGAGATCATCCAGGCCCCTCAGGCGGTCATGCCGAAAATACTCAACGGCAGCATGGACGCGTTCCTGACCTCCTACGTCTCGCTGCTGTCCATCAACGATTCCGGCGCGGCCAAGCTCAAACTGTTCCAGCACAGCCAGGAGTCGGCCCCCGGGATCGCGGGCGTCGTCGTGCCCAAGGGGTCGCCGGTCAAGTCCGCCACCGACCTCAAGGGCAGGACGGTCGCGGTCAACGTGCTCAAGGCGCTGGGCCAGACGGTCACCAACGCCCACCTCCAGCAGGCCGGGCTCGCCCCCGACGCCGTCAAGTACGTGGCGATGCCGTTCAACGAGCAGCTCGGCGCGCTGGCCTCGGGCAAGGTCGACGCCGCCTGGCTGGTCGAGCCGTTCCTGACCGCCGCCAAGAAGGCGGGCGGCACCGAGGTGATCGACACCATGTCGGGCCCGACCGCGGGCATCCCGATCGACGGCTGGGGCGTGTCCGAGTCCTGGCTGGCCGCCAACCCCCGCACCGCCGCCGCCTTCCACCGGGCCCTGGCCAAGGCCCAGGCCGTCGCCGCCGCCGACCGCAAGGCGATCGACGCGGTCATCCCGACGTACACGCAGATCGACGCGGCGAGCGCGGCGGCCATGAAGCTCGGCGTCTTCTCGATGGAGCCGCCCCGGGAGGGCTTCCAGAAGCTGGCCGACCTGCTCGTCGGCTACGGCTACCTCAAGAGCAGGCCCGACGTCGGCACGCAGATCGCGACCGGCCTGGAATGATCACGCGGGGCGGGCGGCTGGTCCTCGGGGCGGCGGGGGTCGCCGGGGCGCTGGTCCTGACCGAGGCCGCGGGCCGGGCCGGGCTCATCGACCCCGGGGTGCTGCCGTACGCCTCCGACGTCCTGGCCGCCGCGGCCGGGCTGGCGGCCGACGGCGCCTTCCACGCGCAGGTGCTGGCCACGCTCGGCGCTTGCGCGGCGGGCCTGCTGATCGCGATCGCGGTGGCGGTGCCGGCCGGGCTGCTGCTCGGCACGGTGCCGGTGGTGGAACGCTCGGCGCGGCCTCTGGTGGAGTTCCTGCGGCCGATCCCGTCGGTGTCGCTGATCCCGCTGGCCATGTTCCTGTTCCCGGACAGCGCCGACGCCAAGACCTCGCTGATCGTCTACACCTGCTGCTGGCCGCTGCTGGTCAACACCATGTACGGCCTGTCCGACGTCGACCCGCAGGCCAAGGAGACGCTGCGCAGCTTCGGCTTCGGCCCGCTGGCGGTCGTGCTGCGGGTCTCGCTGCCGAGCGCCGCGCCGTTCGTCGCCACCGGCGTGCGCATCTCCGTCGGGGTCACCCTCATCGTCGCCGTCAGCGTGGAGCTCATCGCGGGCGGCGACGGCATCGGCACGTTCCTGCTCCAGGCCGGCAGCGCCAACCACGTCGACCGGGTGCTGGCCGGCACGCTGTGGGCGGGCCTGCTCGGGCTGGCGGCCAACCTGCTGGTCACCACGGCCGAGCGGCGGCTGTTCCGCTGGCACCACGCCCGCGCGCAGGTCGCGGCGTGACCCGGCCGGGGCCGGGCGGGGCCGGGGCGGCCGTCCGGCGGTGGGCGCGCCGCCACTGGCTGCTGCCCGTGGTGGCGGTGTCGTGGGAGCTGGCCGCCCGGCAGGCGGCGGCCGTCTACTTCCCGCCGCCCAGCACGATCCTGGCGCGGCTGCGCGAGATGTGGTTCTCCGGCTCGCCGGGCCGGCTGTTCCTGACCGACGAGGCGGTCGCCGACCTGCTGCCCAGCCTCGGGCGGCTGGTGACGGGCTGGGCGCTGGCCGCGCTGGCGGGGGTGGCGCTGGGCCTGGCGCTGGGCCGCCTGGAGTGGCTGGCGGCGCTGGCCGAGCCGCTGCTGCACCTCGGCCGCTCGGTGCCGCCTGCGGCGCTGCTGCCGGTGTTCCTGCTGCTGTTCAAGATCGGCACCCCGATGCAGCTCGCCTCGATCGTGTACGGGGTCGTGTGGCCCGTACTGATCAACTCGATGGACGGCGGCCGCCACGTCGACCGCGGCTACCTCGACACCGGCCGGGTCTTCCGCCTGTCGGCGGCCACCCGGCTGTTCCACGTCGTCCTGCCCGCGGCCGCGCCGAAGATCCTGGCCGGGCTGCGGCTCAGCGTGTCGCTGGCGCTGATCATGATGGTGATCTCCGAGCTGTACGGCAGCAGCGAGGGCATCGGCCACCGCCTGCTGGAGGCGCAGAGCCAGTTCGACATCCCGGCCATGTGGGCCGGCATCGTGCTGCTGGGCGTGCTCGGCGTGGCGCTCAACTCGATCTTCCTGGTGGCCGAGCGGGGGCTGCTGCGCCGCTACGCCCGCGCCTGACGCTCACCCCTCGCCGTGCAGGCGTTCGATGACCTCGCGCTGCCGGGCGAGGTGGAAGCCGCGGTCCGGGGCGGCGTCCAGGTCGGCGGGCCGTTCGACGTCGTGCGCGGCGTACTCGCGCGCCCACAGCCCGGTCTTGACCCGGCTGGGCAGGTTCGCCATGCCGGGCCGGCGGCGGGCGCGGCGCAGCGCGGCCAGGTCCAGCTCGGCGGCGGCGACCAGCGTCTCCCCCGGCCCGGCCTGGGCCAGCGCGCGGCCCTCGTGGTCGATCACCTCCGAGCCGCCGTTGACCGAGTCGCCCGGGATCGCGATGCCGGACAGCCCGGCGGTGTTGGCCGAGACGACGAAGGCCAGGTTCTCCACCGCGCGGGCGCGGCGGGCGACGGCCTTGGGGGTCAGGGCGGGCGAGTACGCCTCGGAGGTCGGGTTGCAGAACACCTCCGCGCCGCGCAGCGCCAGCGCCCTGGCCAGCTCGGGCACCAGGATCTCCTCCGAGGCGAGCGCGGCCAGGTTGCCGATCTCGGTGCGCGCGACCGGCAGCACGCCGTCGATGCCGTACCGGTCGAGGTAGCGTTCCCACACGTCGTACGGCGTGGGCGTGAACAGCGAGTGCAGCCGCCGGTAGCGCAGCACCGCCTCCCCCGCCGGGGAGAGGATCACGCACGCCTGGAAGTACAGGCCGGGGAAGTGCTCGTCGCGCTCGTAGGCGTTGACGCACAGGAACACGTCGTCGGCGGCGGCGATCGCGGCCAGCGCCCGGTACTCGGGCCCGTCCACGTCGAGGGCGGCTCGCTCGCGCCACTCGGCCGGGCCCTGCCCGGCGGGGAAGCCGGTCAGGACGTACTCCGGCAGCACCACCAGCCGCAGGGCGGGGCCGAGCCACGCCTTGCTGCCGCCGACGCGCTCCGCCACGCGCCCGACGGCGGCGGCCAGGTCGGCGCGGTCGGTGACGGCCCGCGCCTCGATCTGGAGCGCCAGGGCGGTGCAGGCGGTCATGTCAGGCGGTCCTGTGCTCGTCGATCAGCGTGCGCCGGACGCACTCGCCGTTCCTGATCCACTGCCAGGTGCGGCTGCGCGAGTCGCCGTCCGGGCTCAGCACGATCAGCTCGAACAGCCGCAGGTCGTCGCCCTCGGCCTTGAAGCGCCAGGTCAGGTAGATGGTGCTGTCGTCGAGCTCCCAGAACCGGCCGGTCAGCCGGTCGGTGTCGAACGCGCACCGGCCGCCGCCCAGGTACGTGCCGGGGAACTCGTGCACCTCGGTGCGGCCGTCGTCCCAGCGGTAGCGGTTGGTCTGGTGGTAGCCGGTGTCGTCGACGATCGCGCAGGTCATCTCGACGTGGTGGCGGTCGATCACGGCGCCGTCCTGGTCGACGTGCACGTACTCGCCGGCCCACTCGCCCTCGTGGCGGGCCAGCAGCGGCATCTCGGCACGCAGTCCCATGCTCTATCCCTCCCTCGGGTGCCACCACGGGTCGGCGGCCCCGGACCGGTTGATCAGGTACGCCCTGCGGCGCAGGAACCGGCCGATCGAGGCGGCGCCCATGCGCGAGCCGCCGAGCCCCGACAGGCCGAAGGAGTTCTTCTCCCCCTCGTGGACGAGCGCGGTCAGCGCGGCGTCGTTGACGCTGACCGCGCCGGCGTCCAGCCGGGCCGCGACGGCCAGCGCCTCCTTCTCGGTGGCGGCGAACACGGCGGCCGACAGCCCGTACGCGCTGTCGTTGGCCAGCGCCACCGCCTCCTCCGCCCCGGACACGGCCATGACCGGCAGCACCGGCCCGAACGTCTCCTCCGTCATGACCAGCATGTCGTGCCGCACCCGCGACAGCACGGTGGGACGGCACCACAACCCGCCGCCGTGCCGCTCGATCGCGCCGCCCGTGTGGGTCAGCGCGCCCTTGGCGGCGGCGTCGGCCAGGTGGGCCGCGATCACGCCGGCCTGCGCGGGGTCGATGATCGGCCCGATGGGGCCGCCCTCGCAGGTCAGCCGGGTCCGCGCGGCCCTGTCGGCGAGCAGGCCGAGGAACGTGTCGTACGCGCCGCGCTCGACGTAGACGCGTTCGACGGACTGGCAGGACTGCCCGGCGTTGGCCGTGCCGCCCCACAGGACGGCCTCGGCCGCCCGTTCCAGGTCGGCGCCCGCCAGCACGATCGCCGGGTCCTTGCCGCCCAGCTCCAGGTGGGCGGGGACGAACGCGCGCGCCGCGGCCTCGGCCACCCGGCGGCCGGTCGGCACGCTGCCGGTGAACACGACGGTGTCCACCAGGCCGACGAGCTGTTCGCCGGTCTCGGCGGCCCCCTCGACCAGCCGCAGCGGCAGCTCGGCGGGGACCAGCCGCATCAGCGGCTCGATGAAGCGCGGCGTCACCTCGCTCGGCTTGACCAGCACCGCGCAGCCGGCCGCCAGCGCGGGCACGGCGTCGATCAGGGCGAGCAGCAGCGGGAAGTTCCAGGGGCTGATCACCCCGGCCAGCTCGTACGGCACCGCGTCGCCGCCCACCGCGATGCCCGGCAGCGCGGCCGGCCGTTCGGGCGGGGGCGCGAGCAGGGCGGGGGCCTGGCGCGCCCAGCGTTCGGCGAGCCCGGCCGTGAGCTGCCGTTCCAGCCTGGACTCGGCCTCCCGGCCGGTGTCGGCCACCAGCGCGGCCAGCAGCTCGTCGTCGGCCGCCAGCCCCCGGCCGAACGCGGCCAGCACCTCGCCCCGGTCGGCGGCCCGGTCGGGGGCCCGCCAGGCGGAGGCCATCGCGCGCAGCCCGGCCGCGATCTCCGCCAGCCGGCCGGGACCGACGGGCGCGAGCGGCCGCTCGGCGCGCCCGGTGAGCGGGTTCCTGACGACGTGCCCGGTCGAAGGCGTCACGAGGCCCATTCTGAACACGTCGACCGTCGCGGTGTCCAGCCGTACGCCACCCCGAATGATCTTCGATGCCGGGGAGCCGCTGCGGGTGCGCGCGGCCGGTTGCGAGGCGTGGATCGCCGACGGCCGGGGCGGCGCGCTCTTCGGGCCGGTCAGCCCTGGAGGAGTGCCGCGATCGTGGCCAGCAGCGCGATCGGCCCCATGACGGCCACCGTCACCACGGTCGCGCTGCGGCCGGGCAGGAGGCGGGCCAGCACGCGCGCGGCCCTGCGCCGCGCGGGCCCCGCGCCGGGCAGCGCGAACAGCCCCAGCGTGAACGCGCCGGCGGCCAGGGCCTCGGCGTGGCTGGTGCTCGATCCGGCCGCCTCCAGCAGGCCCGCCACGCCCAGGCCGCAGGCCAGCGACAGGAGCAGGTTGCCCATGGCCACGAGCGCGGCGCGGGAGGGCGTCGGCCGCTCCTCGGACAGGAAGTGGTCGGCGACGCGCAGCGCCAGCGAGAGCGCCACCGCCAGCAGGCCGCCGACGACCGGCGTGACGACGGTCGTGGCCGACAGCGTCACCAGCGCCAGCACGCCGACGAACGCGCTGCTGGTCACGAAGCGCCGCAGGTCGAACGGCTCGGCGGGGGCGGCGGGCTCGGGGGCGGGCCGCGGGCGTTCCCACTGCCGGTCCGCGTGGACGGTGGGGGCGGGCGGCGCCGGCTGCTCGTGGTGGCCGCGCGGCGCGTACTCGACCGGCGGCAGCAGGGCGGAGACGGCGTCCATGGTGAGCGTGCTGGCGCCGGGCCGTTCGGGCGGGAGCGGACGGCCGCCGGGGTCGAGCGCCCCGGCCTGCCGCAGCAGCTCCCGGGCGACGGGCCGGGCCGCCGGGTCGACCCGCAGCGCGCCGGCCAGCCAGCCGCGCAGCCACGCGGGCGCCTCGTCGAGCCGCGCCCGTCCCTCCATGGTGTTGAAGCAGACGGCCTCGAACGACCCGGTGCCGAACGGCGGCAGCCCCGTGGCGGCGAAGAACACCGTCGAGGCCAGCGCGTGCACGTCGGCCGCCGGGGTGACCTGCGAGGCCCGGATGATCTCCGGCGCCAGGTAGCCGGGCGTGCCGACGAACATGCCCGACTGCGTCAGCCGGGCCGCGTCGACCAGGTGGGCGATGCCGAAGTCGATGACCAGCGGCTCGCCGCCGACCAGCATGACGTTGGCCGGTTTGAGGTCGCGGTGGATCACGCCGGCCGCGTGGATGTCGACCAGCGCCTGGCACAGCCCCCGCGCGAGCCTGACGACCGCGTGGGCCTCCAGGGGGCCGTCGGTCAGGACGGTCTGCTCCAGCGTGCGCCCGTCGGCGAAGCGCGTCACGACGTAGGGCCGGTGGGCGTCGAACTCGGCGTCGACGACCTCGGCGACGTACCGGCTGCGCACCCGGCGCATGGTCTCCACCTCGCGCACCAGGCGGTCGCGCGCCTTGAGGTCGGCGGCGACGTGCGGATGCAGCACCTTGATCGCGACCTGGCGACCCGCGTCGTCGAGACCGAGGTGGGCGACCCCCATGCCGCCCTCGCCGATCTTCCTGATCACCCGGTAAGGGCCGAGATGCTCCTGCGTCTGAGCACTCATCCTCGACGTCATCCTCCGTGTTCCCCCGTGGTTCCCCCGCTGGCCGTGCACCGGCGCGCGGCGAGGAACATTCTCCCGCAGCGCACCCCCCGAGATGCACAGTAAGCGAAGATCGAGCGAAGTGCGGCGATATGGAAGGCGATGGAATCAGAGCCAGCCGCGGGCGGCCGCCTCCGCGCCCGCCTGGAAGCGGCTGGTCACGCCGAGGCTCTCCACCACGGCGGCGATCTTGCGGGTGGCCGTCCTGGGGCTGACGCCGAGGTGGCGGCCGATGGCCTCGTCCTTGAGCCCGGCGTTGAGCAGGCGCAGCACGAGCAGGTCCGCCTCCGCCGGGCGCTCCTGCGCCGCCGCCTGCGGCAGCCCGGCCAGCGGCCGGCCGCGCTCCCAGTAGACGTCGAACAGCTCGACCAGCGCGTCCAGCAGCCGCGAGGGGTGCAGCAGGGCGATGTTGTCGTAGACGCCGTCCACCAGCGGGAACAGGCCGATCCTGCGGTCGGCGATGCGCAGTTTGAACGGCAGGTGCGCGACGAACCGGGACCGCTCGCCCTCCTCGGCCAGCCGGATCAGCGTCTCCAGGCGGCCCGGCCGGTCCAGGGACTCGGCGCAGTAGACCACCCGGATGTCCACGCCGCGCGCCAGCAGTTGCCGGGTGCCCTCCAGCTCCGACTCGTTGGTGTCGTGGGAGTCGTCGGGGCGGCCCACGTACGGCGGACGGTCGAAGCCCAGCAGTTCCACGCCGACCGTCCGCTGCAACTCGGTGATCACCCGCTTGACGGCCTCCTCGCCGGCCAGCACCTCCACCACCCCGGCGGGCCCGGAGCCCATCCGGCCGGAGTGGTAGAGCTGGGCGAAGTCCGACACGACCGTCCGGACCGCCGCGAGCCGCGCCTCGGTCTCCAGGCGCCGGCGGTCCACCAGCCACTCGATCGCCGCCTCCGGCGGCACGGCCTCGTACCGGCCGGGGCCGGTGCGGCGCAGCAGCCCGGCGTCGGCCAGGCGGGCCAGGCCGGCGCGCACCCGGGCGGGGCCGGTCTCCAGCGCGGCCGCGGCCTCGGCCGGGCGCAGGCCGGGGCGGCGCAGCAGCAGCCGGTAGAGCCGCTCGTCGAAGTCCGACAGGCCCACCGCGCCGAGCACAGAGCCGTCCGCCACAAAGCACCTTCCGAAAATGTCGTTTTTGGTCACGTGGCCGAAAATGTCAGCACTATATCTCGACACTGATCTCCACTGGACGCTTGACTCCAAGGCGGCCCTCCGGTGATCCTCCCCGGACGGGTGACCAGGCTCGTCCCCCTTGAGGAGCAATGTCCCGCAACACCCGCGTTCACCGCGCACTGGCACTGGCCGCCGCGCTGGCGGTCACCGCCGCCGTCCCGGCCGTGGCCGGGCCCGCAGCTGCCTCCACACTGGCCTCCACGCTGGCCGCCGCCCCCGCCGCCGGCCCGTCCCCCTACGTCGTCACCCTGACCGAGTCGCCTCTGGCCACCTACGACGGCGGCGTCACCGGCATCGCGCCCACCAAGGGCGGCAAGGGCAGGAAGGTGGACACCACCAGCCCCCACGCCAGGCGCTACCGCGACCGCCTGACCAGCCGGCAGGACGAGGTGGCCCGCAGTGTCGGGGCGTCCGCCACCGCCCACCACGTGGTGGCCTCCAACAGCTTCACCGCCGACCTCACCCCCGCCCAGGCCCTGCGCCTGCACGCCACCCGGGGCGTGCTCTCGGTCACCCCGGACGTCCTGCACAAGGCCCTGGACGACCGCAACTCCACCGACTTCCTGCGCCTGTCCGGCGACCGCGGCCTGTGGGCCGCCCTCGGCGGCACGGGCAAGGCGGGCAAGGGCGTGGTCGTCGGCGTCGTCGACACCGGCATCTGGCCGGAGAACCCGTCCTTCGCCGGCCCCGCCCTCGGCACGGAGCCGCCCGCCGCCGCCGACCCGTACCGCCCCTACGTCAAGGACGGGGCCACGGTCATGCAGAAGGCCGACGGCTCCACGTTCACCGGCCTCTGCCAGACCGGCGAGCGCTTCACGACCGACCTGTGCAACGGCAAGCTGATCAGCGCCCGCTACTTCGGCGAGCAGTGGCTGCGGCAGACCCCGCCGCAGCAGCGCGACGACTTCGCCTCACCGCGCGACGCCCAGGGCCACGGCTCGCACACCGCCGGGACCGCGGCGGGCGACCACGACGTCCCGGCCGCCGCGAACGGCATCGACTTCGGCACGGTCTCCGGCGTCGCGCCGGGCGCGGCGATCGCCGTCTACAAGGCGCTGTGGCAGGGCAAGGACGGCGGCACGACGGGCGGCTTCAGCTCCGACCTCATCGCGGCCATCGACCAGGCCGTGGCCGACGGCGTGGACGTGATCAACTACTCGATCGGCAGCGCGATGTCGGAATCGTCGGCCGACGACCCGATCCAGCTCGCCTTCCTGGCCGCCGCCCAGGCCGGCGTCTTCGTCGCGACCGCCGGTGGCAACTCCGGCCCCGACGCCTCCACGCTGGACAACACCGCGCCCTGGACGACGACCGTCGCCGCCGGCACGATCGCGCCCCGCCGGGGCGAGGTCCGGCTCGGCGACGGCGCCGCCTACCGGGGCATCAGCACCTCGGTCGTCGCGCCGCTCGGACCCGTGCCGCTGGCCACCGCCGTGTCGGTGAAGGCCGGCCAGGCGGCCGACGCCGACGCCGAGGTGTGCGCGGCCGGCTCGCTCGACCCGGCCAAGGCCGCCGGGAAGATCGTCTACTGCGCGCGCGGGACGACGGCCCGCGTGGAGAAGTCGGCCGAGGTCAGGCGGGCCGGCGGCGTGGGCATGGTGCTGGGCAACCCGACCCCGCAGTCCACCGACGCCGACCTGCACGCCGTGCCGACCGTGCACGTGAACGCCCCCGACGCCGGGCGGATCGCGGCGTACGCGGCCACGCCCGGCGCGACGGCCACCCTGCTCCCGGCCCCCTCCGACGGCGTGGCCTACCCCGAGGTGACCAGCTTCTCCTCGCGCGGCCCCGCCCTGTCCGCCAAGGGCGACCTGCTCAAGCCGGACGTCACCGCCCCCGGCGCGGCGATCCTGGCCGCCGTGGCGCCGCCCGGCAACGACGGCAAGGACTTCGACTTCTACTCCGGCACCTCGATGGCCACCCCGCACATCGCCGGCCTGGCCGCCCTCTACCTCGGCCGGCATCCCCAGATGTCACCGATGGCGATCAAGTCGGCCATGATGACCACCGCCTACGACACCAGGACCCCGGACGTCTTCGCCCAGGGCGCCGGGCACGTGGACCCGTCCCGCATGTTCACCCCCGGCCTGGTCTACGACGCCGGGACGGAGGACTGGTACGGGTTCCTGGAGGGCCTTGGCGTGGCCACCGGCACCGGCGTCGCGCCGCTGGCCGCCTCCGACCTGAACTACCCGACGATCGCGGTGGCCGAGCTGTTCGGCTCGCGCACGGTCACCCGCCGGGTGACGGCGCTCACGCCGGGCGTCTACCACGCCTCGATCGAGGTGCCCGGGTTCAGGGCGAAGGTCAAGCCGTCCACGCTGGTGTTCAAGGAGGCCGGCCAGGCCAAGGAGTTCACCGTCACGCTGGAGACGCTGCCCGACGCCACCGGCGAGACCGCCACCGGGCGGCTCACCTGGACCGGGGCGGGCATCAGCGTGCGCAGCGCGATCGTGGCCACGCCGCTGAGCGCCAGGGCGCCCGCCGAGGTGCGCGGCGCGGGCGCGGCCGGCTCGCTCTCCTTCGAGGTGACGCCGGGGCTGAAGAAGTTCCAGGTCACCCCGTACGGGCCGGTCTCGGGGGCCGAGACGCCCGGCACGGTCGGCCAGGACGAGGTGTGGGGCCGCGAGATCCCGATCACGGTGCCCGAGGGCGCCAGGGCCGCCGCGTTCCGCATCAAGGCGGTGAACCCGGAGGCCCAGGTGGGCGGCCTGCTCGTCTACGAGGGCCCCGGCGGCCGCGAGTTCGAGACGTGGCTGTCCAGCCCGGACGGCGACCACCGCGCCGCACTGTCCCGCCCGCGGCCCGGCAGGCACACCCTGATCGTGCTCAGCCTCGGTGACCTGCCGGGGACGACGTCCACGGCGTTCACCACCCAGACCGACATCGTGGAGGCGGGCCACGCGCGCGGCGCGCTCACCGTGACGCCGGCCCGCCCGAAGGTGACCGCCGGCACGCCGTTCACGCTGACCGCGTCCTGGACGGGCGCGACGCAGCGCGTCAACACCGGCTACGTCGAGTACCCCAACGGCGCCGGGACGATCGTCACGATCAACTAGCCGCCCGCCGCTCCGGCCGCTGCTCCGGCCGCCACGGGAGAACCCGTCCGAACCGGACGAGTTCCCCGTAGTGGCCGGGGTCCACCGGGCCGAGGGCCAGGTCGAGCAGCGGGACGGCGGCCTGCTCCGGCGAAGGCGCGCCGCTGACGTCCCACCACAGGCCGGACGTCGGCGTGTTGATCATCCCGGGGCAGACGGCGGCCAGCAGGATCCCGCGGCGGGCGTCGTCCTCCCGCCGTTGTCCGGCCAGCGCCCGCACCGCGGCGACCTGCCAGACCTTGGACGGGATGTTGACGAAGCCCGGCCAGGACCGGGCGCGGGCGCTGCCGTCCTTGACCGCGTCGCGCCAGGCGGCCACCTGCGCGTCCACCTCCTCCAGGGTGGTCAGCCCGTCGAAGCGGTCGTGCAGGACGGGGGCCACGTGGTGCAGCGTGCCGAGCGAGCTGCCTACCACCAGGAGCCTGCCGCCGTCCCGGACCAGCGGGGCGAAGGCGCGCAGGAGCCGGGTGGTGCCGAAGTTGTTCACCTCGGTGTAGGCGTCGATGAGGGCGCGCATGTCGTCGTCCGGGCCGACGCGCATGACGGCGTTGCCGGCGACGACGTCCACGCCGCCGTGCCGTTCGCGCAGCAGCCCGGCCAGCTCGGCGGCGGCCTGCGGGTCGGCCACGTCGAGCAGCTCGCCGCGGACGCGGGCGCCGGTCGCCGGCATCGCCGCCGCGGCCTCGGCCACCCGGGCGGCGTCGCGCCCGGTGAGGTAGACGGTGTCGTCCGGCGTCATCCGGCGGGCCAGCCCTGCGACGAGGGCCAGCCCGAGCCCCTGCGTCGCGCCGGTCACCAGGGCGACCTTCGGGGTGGTGCTCATTGTCGCTCCTTCGGGAAGTGCTTGTGCGGGCCGGTGCGCGCTCCCGGCACCGGTCAGGTTAGGAGCGGCCGGAGGCATTCGGGTAGCGAAAGTTCCTCAAGTCCGGTATGCGTGATCGTCATGGCCTTCACCGACGCGTCGCTCACCGCCCTGCGGGTCTTCCGCGAGGTCGCCGAGCGGGGCACGCTCACCGCGGCGGCCACCGCCCTCGGCTACACGCAGTCCGCCGTGTCCCGGCAGATCGCCGCGCTCGAACGCGCGGCCGGGGCCCGCCTGCTGGAGCGGCGGCACGACGGCGTGCGCCTGACCGCCGCCGGACGGCTCGTGCTGC
The DNA here is from genome assembly GCF_040298265.1 of Nonomuraea sp. NPDC001636. Classification (NCBI taxonomy): domain Bacteria; kingdom Bacillati; phylum Actinomycetota; class Actinomycetes; order Streptosporangiales; family Streptosporangiaceae; genus Nonomuraea; species Nonomuraea sp. NPDC001636. The sequence goes on along the minus strand of NZ_JBEOZT010000020.1, from coordinate 193,449 downwards.
GCCGCGCCGCGGCCGTCGTGGACGAGGTCGACGCCGCGGCCAGGGAGCTGGCCGGGCTGCCCGGCGAGCCGGCGACCGTCCGGTTCGGCTGGTTCGCCGCGGCGGGGGCCGCGCTGGTGCCCCGCGCGCTGGCCGAGCTGCGCCGCACGCGTCCGTCCATCGCGGTCACCGGGCGGGAGGACGGCAGCTCGGCCCTGGTCCGCGCGTTGCGGGCCGGCACGCTGGACCTGGCCCTGCTCAGCTCGGCCCCGCCGTTCCGCGCCCCGGACGCCGAGACGCCGCCGCTGGAGATCGAGATCCTCACCGAGCGCGGCCTGCGCGTGGCCGTCCCCGCCGGGCACCCGCTGGCCCGGGGCGAGTACGTGGACGTCGCCGACCTGCACGGCCGTCCCTGGATCGCCAGCCCGGCCGCCCCTGCGGGCGAGAGCCCCACCCTGGGTGTGTGGCCCGGCCTGGACGAGCGACCGGAGACGGTGTTCGTCGTCCGCGACTGGCTGGCCAAGCTCGCCCTCGTGGCGGCCGGCTGCGGGCTGACCACGGTGCCGGCGTCGATGGGCCCGGCCGTGCCGGAGGGCGTACGGGTGCTGCCGGTGCGGGGCGGGCCGCGCGAGCAGCGGCGGCTGCTGCTGGCCCGCCTCCCCGGCCCCGTCCCCGGGCCGGTCGCGGACCTGGCGGGCGCGCTGCGCGCCGCCGCCGTCGGCTCCTGAGGCGGCCACCGGTTATGGTGTGGCCTGTGATCCGTGCCGTGGTGGTTGATGTCGACGACACCCTGTGCCTCACCGAGGCCGCGTGCTTCGAGCTGGAGAACGAGGTCCTCGGCCGGCTCGGCCACGGGCCCATGTCGAGGGCGGTGCACGTGGCGACCTGGGGCCGGCCGCTGCACGAGGCCATGCCGCTGCGCTCGCCCGGCCTCGACCTGGCCGCCTACCTGCCCCTGCATCACGCCGTGCTGCGCGAGTACGTGGCGGCCGGGCTGGTCGACGTCGTCCCGGGGGAGAACCTGCGCGCGATCGACGAGCTCACCGCGGCCGGGCGCGCGGTCATGCTGCTGACCTCGCGCGACGAGGCCGAGATGGAGCACCTGATGGCGCCGGGCCACGCGCTCGACGGCCGGATCGCGGCCGTCTACCACGCCGGCAACACCCGCTTCGGCAAGCCCGACCCGCGCGCCTTCGACGAGCTGCTGGCCGCCACCGGCCTGGCCCCCGACGAATGCCTCTACGTGGGCGACTCCCCCACCGACGCCGCGGCGGCCACCGGCGCGGGCCTGCGGTTCGTCGCCTGCATGCAGAGCGGGCTGCGCCGGCCCGCCGACTTCGCCCCGCACCCGGTCGACGCCTTCATCGACGCCTTCCCCGATCTGACCGGCGCCGTCGCCCTGCTGGAGGAGGCCGCCCGCGGCCCGCTGACGACGGCCCTCGACTGACGCGTCCCGGCGTCTGGACAAGGGGGCCGGGGCGGCGTGGAGCCGAGGGTATGAGCGGGTCAGCCGCGCCGCCGGATCCTCAGCACGTTGTCGACGCGGACGGCCGGCGTGCCGCCCGGGGCGGTCTGGGCGCGTTCGAACTCCTCGGCCCGCAGCACCTCCCACTCCCCCTCGGCCAGCTCCAGAGCGTCCAGCACCTGCTGCGGGGTGGGCAGCTCGGCGCGGGCCTCGGGCTCCCACGGCGGGGGGCCGGCGTGCCCGAGCACCAGGAGCTGACCGCCGGGCGCGACCGCCGCGGCGGCGGCGCGCAGGACCTTCTCGCGCGACAGCTCGGCGGGCGAGTGCAGGTAGCTCGCGGTGACCAGGTCGTACTCGCCCTCGGGGAAGGACTCGGCCAGGTCGTGGCGCTGCCAGTCGACGCGCTCGGCCACGCCCGCGTCCGCGGCGTGGGCGGCGGCGCGGGCCAGGGCCACGCCGGAGATGTCGGCGGCGGTGACCCGCCAGCCGCGGCGGGCCAGCCACACGGCGTCGGCGCCCTCGCCGCAGCCCAGTTCCAGCGCGGTGCCGGGGGCCAGGTCCGCGACCTCCTCGACCAGGCGCACGTTGGGGTTGCCGCTCCAGATCCGTTCGGACTGCCCGTAACGCTCGTCCCAGAACTCTTCGCCGGAGAGTGGCGCGCCGGCGGCGGCCGCCACCGCGCGGCGGGTCTCCTCCTCGATCAGGTCGGCGTTGATCGCCGCCGCCGCCCTGACCCCCGCGGCCGCGGCGCCGATGACGTTCTCGCCCAGGTTGGCCACGTTCCCGGCCACCCACACGCCGGGGACGCCGGTCCCGCCGGCCGGGTCGGCGGGCACGTGGACGCCCATGACGTGCCCGTTCATGAGCTGCTCGGCCGTCTCGACGCCGAGCCCGGCCAGCAGGGCCGAGCGGGCGGTGAAGCGCGGGGCGACCACGAAGGCCCGGCACGGGACGACGTCGCCGTTCTCCAGGGTGACGCCGGTGAGCGGGCCGGAGTCCGGCGACAGGCCGGCGACCCGCCCTTCGACGACGGTGACGCCGCGCGCGGCCAGCCTGGCGCGGTCCTCCGCGCCGAGCGGCGGGGCGGTGTGCGTGAAGAGCGTCACGTCGTCGCTCCACTGCCGCCACAGCAGCGCCTGGTGGGCGGCGATCGAGCCGGCGGCCAGCACGCCGATCGGCTGGTCGCGCACCTCCCACCCGTGGCAGTACGGGCAGTGCAGCACCTCCCGGCCCCACCGCTCGGCCACGCCGGGCAGGTCGGGCAGCTCGTCCACCAGGCCCGTGGTGACCAGCAGCCGGTCCGCCACGACCGCGGACCCGTCGGCCAGGCGCACGCGGAAACCGCCGTCGTCCAGGCGTTCGGCCGCCACGGCTGAGCCGGTGACGAGCTCGCCGCCGTACCCGGCCACCTCGTCGCGGCCGGCGGCCAGCAGGTCGAGCGGCGGGGTGCCCTCCCGGCCCAGGTAGGTGTGCACGCCGTCGGCCGGGGCGTTGCGCGGCCGGCCCTCGTCGATCACCAGCACCCGGCGGCGGGCCCGGCTCAGGGTCAGGGCGCCGCTGAGCCCGGCGGCCCCGCCGCCGACGACCACCACGTCGTACTTGTCCACCAGGTCGTACTTGTCGTCCATCGCGTTCCTCCAGAGATGTGCCGATGGCACACTGTGCGTTCCGCGCGACGCGGTTGACAAATGTCGTTGCCGAAATGGCAAGCTGGGCCGCATGGACGAGACACCGGATCTCGACGAGGTCCTGCGGGCGGTGGGGCCGCGGCTGCGGGCGTTGCGGCAGCGGCGGGGCGTGACGCTGACCCAGCTCGCCGAGGCCACGGGCATCTCGGTCAGCACGCTGTCGCGGCTGGAGTCGGGCGGCCGCCGGCCCACGCTGGAGCTGCTGCTGTCGCTGGCGCGCGCCCACCAGGTGCCGCTGGACGAGCTGATCGACGTGCCGCCGACCGGCGATCCGCGGGTGCACCTGCGGCCGGTGTCGCGGCACGGCATGACGTACGTCCCGCTGAGCCGGCGTCCCGGCGGGATCCAGGCGTACAAGCAGATCTACCCGCCGGGCTGGCCCCACGGCGAGTACGAGCAGCGGGCCCACGAGGGCTACGAGTGGCTCTACGTCCTGTCCGGGCGGCTGCGCCTGCTGCTCGGCGAGCACGACGTGCTGCTGACGGCGGGCGAGGTGGCCGAGTTCGACACCCGCGTGCCGCACGCGTTCGCCAATCCCGGCCCCGATCCCACGGAGGTGCTTGCCCTGTTCGGGCGGCAGGGCGAGCGCATGCACGTGCGCGCCCGCCCCACCTCTCGATGAACCACCTCTCGATGAACCACCGCCCGATGAACCACCGCCCGATGAACCACCGCCCGATGAACCACCGCCCGATGAGCCGCCGCCCGGGAGGCGCCGGTCAGGAGGTGCCGAAGCCGTCCAGCTGCTCGCGCTCCTCCGGGGTGGCGAGCTCCTGGAAGACGGTGATGTGCAGGCCGCCGGGCGTGTCGAGGCGGGCGTTGAGCGACTGCCAGGGGGTGAGCGTGGGCGGGGCCACCTCGTCCGCGCCGGCCGACACCAGGCGGGCGGTGGTCGCACGGGAGTCGTCCACCTCGAAGGCGACCCGGAGCTTGGGCGCCACCTGCCGCCCCACCTCGACGTCGTCGATCATCTTCTTCTGCGCCGGGTTCGCGATCTCCAGGGTGGCCCGGCCCGCGTCGAGGATGGCCACGCGGGCGCCGTCGCCGGAGGAGTAGGCGGCCTGCTCGGGCAGGCCGAGCACGTCGCGGTAGAAGGCCAGCGCCGCCTCGTAGTCCTCCGCCTCGACGACCAGCCGGAGCTGTCGGACGGCCGGGGCGTCGGGGTGGTCGTTCATGGGGTTCTCCTCATTCGATGCGGACGATCTCCCCCGCCAACCCGCGCCGCGGCCGGCGAATTCCCCTCCAGCCTCGGTCAGGCCGCGGTGAGGGCCTTGACCAGGTCGTCGAGGACGACACCGGCGGCCGGCGGGGCGCCGCGGGTGCTCCAGACGTAAGCCTTGCCTGTTCGAAGGCAAAGAGACCGTCTGTCAGGACCACCGTCCGGACCCGGCGACGGCCGCCGGGAAAGCCGCGTGAAGTGCGAGAGGGTGGTCTCAGGCCAGTGCCGGCCGGCGCAGGGTCGGGTAGTCGGTGTAGCCGGTGTGGTCGCCGCCGTACCGGTGCTCGATGCGGACGGGGTTGAGCGGGGCGCCGGCGGCCTGCGCGGCGATCACGAGTCGGCCGCCGCGAGCCACCGGCGCGGCCTGGAGATCGCCCGCTCGACCGGTGAGCCCCGGACCCTGGCGCTCTCCCTGGAGGGGCTGGCCGGAGCGGCGGCGCTGGCCGGGGCGGCGGAGCGGGCCGCGTTGCTGCTCGGCGCGGCCGACGGGTTGCGCGGCAGCGTGGGCGCCCCGCTGCCGGCCGCCGAACGCGGCGACGTGGAGAGGATCACCGCGTCCGCCGTCGCCGTGCTGGGCCGGGACGTCTTCGCCGCGACGTTCCTGCATGGCACAAACAACTTTCTTGACATCGCCGAAAATGCCGGGTCGAACTTTTCATGAGTCCTGCTCGGGCCGATGCGATCTCATTCTCCGGAACATAGAGCCAGGTCAGCGGCGCACCTGAGGCGGTTACGCCTCTTCCTTGATCTATTACTCCCGGTCAAAAAATCAGTATGACAGCCCCTTGCCTCCCTTGGGGATTTTGTTCATATTTGCGGGCAAGTCACCCCACCCTCAGGAGGCTCCATTGAGCATCCATGGCTTACGGATCCGGCGCGCCGCACTGATCGTCGCCACCGCCGGACTCCTCACCGGCGCGGTCACGGGCGTACCCGCCCAGGCGTCGCCCGCGCCGGCCCAGCCCGCCGCCGACCCGGCCGCCGCCGCGGCCAGGCTGGAGGGGCAGCTCGGCGCCCGCACCGCCGGCTCCTACTTCGACCAGGCACAGGGCAAGATGGTGGTCACCACCACCGATCCGGCCGACGCCGAGGCCATCACCGCCTCGGGCGCCGTGCCGCGTGTCGTGTCCCGCAGCGGCCCCGCACTTGAGGCCATCATGTCCTTCCTCGACCGCACGGCCGCCGTCCCCGGCACCGCGTGGGCCGTCGACCCGGCCTCCAACCAGGTCGTCGTCTGGGTGGACAGCACCGTCGCGAGCAGCGCGCGCACCAAGGTCCAGATCGCGGTCCAGCAGGCCAACACCCAGGCGGCCGCCGCGCAGGGCCAGAGCGCCGAGGCGGCCACGCCCGCGGTGCGCGTCGAGAACGAGCCCGGCAGGTTCAGCCTCTTCATCCAGGGCGGCGACGCGATCTACGGCGGCCAGTACCGCTGCTCGCTGGGCTTCAACGTGGTCAGCGGTTCGACCTACTACTTCCTGACCGCCGGCCACTGCGGCAACATCGCCTCCACGTGGTACGCCAACTCCGCGAAGACCACGACCCTGGGCAACACGACGGGATCCAGCTTCCCGGGCAACGACTACGCCATCGTCAAGTACACCAACACCAGCATCGCCCACCCGGGCGGCGTGGACCTCTACAGCGGCTCGCGGGACATCACCAGCGCGGGCAACGCCTACGTCGGCCAGTCCGTGCAGCGCAGCGGCAGCACGACGCACGTGCACAGCGGTTCGGTGACGGCGCTCAACGCCACCGTGAACTACGCCGAGGGCACCGTACGTCAGATGATCAAGACCAACGTCTGCGCCGAGGGCGGCGACAGCGGCGGCGCGCTGTTCTCCGGCGGCGTCGCGCTCGGCCTGACCTCCGGCGGCAGCGGCAACTGCTCCAGCGGCGGGACGACGTTCTTCCAGCCGGTCACCGAGGCGCTGAGCGCCTACGGGGTGAACGTCTTCTGATCGGCCGCTGACCGCGGACGAGCCGATCTCCGTGCGGGCCGCGTGCAGGCGCGGCCCGCACGTTCGCGTAAAGGAACCTATACAAAACAGACAAAACGTCCTAATGTGGGCATCGCCCCAGTCGGCAACGACTGGGGCGCCAAACTTCCTCCGCCGGCGCGCGCGACGACCGCCCACGGCGCCCTCTTTCCGGACAATTCCCCTTACGGCCGCCGTCCGACCCCCTCCATTACGGGCCGTAACAGCTGTGTTACTGTCCGCGTTATGAACAAATCGGCCACTGAGCGGCAGATCGAAATTCTCTGGCCCACCATCGGCGTATCGGTCACAGCAGACCTTGACGGACGCAACCGCGACCTCGCCGACGCGTTGTGGCGGACCCTGCCCTACCGCAGCCTGCAAGGCCACGCCCTCGTGGCGGGCCACCACCTCTACCATCTGGCCCCGATGCCCGAGTTGCTGCACGTCCCGGGCGTCCACAAGATCGACCGGCGGATCGCGCCCGACGGATCGGTGTTCTGCTCCCGTCTCCAGCACCTCGGCATCAAGTACGGCCCGCTGAGCGAGCCCATGCCCGCCACGCCCATCGGCACCGTCCGCGAGGAGGACCTCGACGCGCTCGCCGAGGCCGGGAAGGCGGTCTGGCAGTCGGTGTACTCCGGCGGCGAGCCCGTGATCGTCGAGGTGCGCAAGGCCGGCGACGGCGGCGGCCACCAGCTGCGCCGCCCGACGGCCCGGCACACCGAGGCCGAGCAGCTCCTCGCCGAGCTGCACGAGGAGATCGAGCGCATCTGGCTCGACCCGCCCCAGGAGCTGGTCGACCTGCACGAGGGCCGCATCGCCTCGGGCGCGGGCAGCTTCGGCACCACGCTGACCACGATGCTGTTCGTCAACGGCGAGACCCGCCCGCTGGGCTACTGCTGCTACTCCGGCCTGGTCAGGGCCGCCCAGCAGCAGCAGCTCCCGCTGGAGTTCCTGCAGCAGATGGCCCGCATCATGGCCGCCACCCCGGCCGAGTTCCTCGGCTACTGCGGGCTGAACAAGCTGCACCAGTTCACCGAGCGCGCGCTGGAGGTCGCCGACCAGCTCCAGGACCGCGAGGACTTCGTCGCGCTCATGAGCCACATGGCCCTGTACGTCAACTGCCTGGGCGCCTGGAACCTCCAGCTCTTCCCGTGGCAGGTCGACGAGCACCTGCGCGCGGACGGCTCGGTGGCGCCGATCTCCCGCTCGATGCTGACTCCCTTCGAGGGCGGGACGGTGGCCCCGGCATGAGCCAGGCCGACCGGGCCGAGGTGGTGGTCATCGGCGGCGGCGTGATCGGCCTGTCGATCGCGGCCCACCTGGCCGAGGCGGGGGTCGAGACCGTCGTCCTGGAACGCGACGACCTGGCCTCCGGCGCCTCGCGGGCCACCGCGGACGTGCTGCGCGCCTACTTCTCCGGCGACCCGGTCAGCTCCGCCATGGCGGTGCGCAGCCTGTCGGCCTACCAGTCGTTCCCGCGCTGGCCCGGCGCCGAGCTGCCGATGCGGCAGGTGGGCTACCTCGTGCTGTTCACCGAACGGGAGCAGGTGAACAGGTTCGAGGCCGAGCTGCCGGCGCAGCGGGCCGCGGGCGTGGACGTGTCGCTGATCGGCGCGGAGGAGGCCAGGCGGCTCAACCCGCTGGTCGAGGAGCCGTCGCTGCTGGCGGCCGCGTGGTCGCCGCAGGCGTTCGTGAGCGACACGGCCGCCATCGTGGAGGCGTACGCGGAGGGCGCGGCGCGGGCGGGCGCCTCGCTGCGCACCGGCTGCCCGGTCACCGCCGTCGATCCGGCCACCGGGCGGGTCGAGACCGCGGACGGCACGCTCACCGCGCAGGCGATCGTGTGCGCGGCCGGGGCCTGGTCGGGCTGGATCGCCTCGGCGGCGGGCGTGGACCTGCCGCTGACCGGGCCGGCGGTGCAGGAGCTGCTCACCACCGGCCCGCTGCCCGAGGTGCCGGACATTCCGGTCACCCTGCACGCCGCCAGCGGGCTGCTGATCCGCCGGCGCGGCGACCGGATCCTGATCGGCATGGGCAACCCCGGCACCGACCGGGACGCCTGGTTCGTCAAGGCCAGGGCCCAGCTCGCCACCACCTACCCCGGCCTGGACCTGTCCGGGCTGGAGACGGCGGTGCGCGGCCCGAGAGACGCCAGCCCCGACCGGTCGGCCTTCATCGGCCGGCTGCCCGGATCGCCGGCTTTCCTGTACGCCACCGGGTTCTCCGGCCACGGGCTGTGCAACGCCCCGGCGGCCGGCGAGCTGGTCCGTGACCTGTACCTGGGCCACGACCCGGCGGACGCGTTCGGCTTCGACCCGATCGAGCTGTCGGCCGGGTCGCGGCGACGCTCGCGCTGACACCGCACCCGCAGTCGTGCCGCCCGCGCCGGCGCCGCATCCTTTCCGTGATCGAGGCGTGGCGTTGCCGCGGGTTGGCACGGCAGCGGGTACGACCGGCACCGGGGGAGACAACGATGACCACGAATCCGTACGCCACGGCGCCCGTCGGCTACGCGGCCGAGCCGACGGCCGCGCCGTACTCGATCGTCGAGCTCATGCCCGGCGCCCGCAACCTCGTGCACTACCTGCGGGTGGCGCCGGGCGAGCGGGTGCTGGTGCTGGCCGAGCACACCGTCGACCCGGTGGTCGTCCAGGCCATCGCGGCCGCGGCGGCCTACCGTGACGCCGACGTGCACATCCTGTCGGTGGCGCCGTTCAGCCCGGGCGGCTGGGACAGCGGGGCCGGGCATCACGTCGAGCGGGCCGCCGTCGGGGCGTCCGACGTCGTCATCGCCTGCACCTGGTGGGGCGAGGTGCACACCGCGCCGCTGTTCTTCGACGAGATCGCGGCCTTGCCGGTCAGGTTCGCGTCCCTGCACATGAGCGCCACGGCCGGCGCGCTGCTCACCGGCGCCCGCCTGCCCAACGAGGTCTTCTACGCCCTGGCGCACCGCACGCTGGAGAAGCTGGCCGCGACCACCAGGCTCCGGGTCACCTCGACGACCGGCACGGACCTGACGCTGTCCGGGCTGACCCTCATGCCGGACGCCGAGCCGCCGGGCCCCGGCCAGTGGCGGCCCTTCCCGTACGGCGGCGTCAACTTCTGGCCCGCCGACACCGAGGGCGTGCTCGTCGTCGAGGACTGCACGGTGACCGGCGTGCCCGAGGAGCCGCTGAGCGTCCACCTGGCCGGCAACGTCGTGCAGAAGATCGAGGGCGGGGCGGCCGCCGACCGGCTGCGCCGCTTCTCCCCCGGCGGCTTCTACCTGCGGCACGCCCTGATCGGGCTGAACCCGAAGGTGCGGGTGGCGGGCGGCAGCCAGTTCGAGCGGGAGAAGCACGCCGGCGCGTTCTACTGCGGGCTCGACGCGCTCACCGACGGCGTGGCCGTCACCACCGCGCCCGGCTTCGCCCACTGCGACTGCCAGGTGGACCGGCCCACCCTGTACGCCGACGACGAGCCGCTCGTCCTCGACGGCCGGCTGCTGCTGCTCGACGACCCCGAGATCCGCCGGGTGGCCGAACGCTTCGGGCCGCCGGACGTGATCCTCGACGACAACCCGGTCATGGTCCTCCCCCGCCGCTACAGCGGGGCGACGTCGAGCCGATGACCGCCCGACCGCACCAGACAGACAGGATGACCATGGAACCCGAGTTCGTCCTCGACCCGGCCACCCTCGACCTGCACGACAGCGACGAGCGGCTGCGCCGGGCCGGCCCGCTCGTCCCGGTACGGGTCGAGGGCGTGCTGGCCTGGGCCGCCACCAGCCACGCGACGCTGGAGGCGGTGCTGTCGCACCCGGCGATGACGCGCGACATCCGGTACTGGGACCCCGAGGCCCGTGCCGCGGCCCCTCAGGGCACGTCGCTGATGCGGCTCGTCACCGACGCGTCCATGCTCAACGCCGACGGCGAGGACCACCGACGGCTGCGCGGCCCGCTGGTCAAGCTGTTCAGCGCGCGCCAGGTGCAGCGGATGGAGCCGTGGATCACCTCCATCGTCGGCGACCTGCTGGAGGACCTGGCGACCAGGCCGCCGGACGAGCCGGTCGACCTGCGCGCCGAGTACGCCTACCCGCTGCCGTTGCGCGTCATCGTCGAGATGCTGGGCGTGCCCGACTCCCACCGCGAGCGCCTGCGCGCGCTCACCGACGAGGTGGTGCAGCTCGACCAGAGCCCGCCGGACAGCCCGGAGGGTCGCAGGGCGCTGTTCGAGCTGGTCGGCGAGATCATCGAGGTGCGGCGCGGCACGCCCGGCGAGGACCTGACGAGCGAGCTGATCGCGCTGCACGCCCAGGGCCGGCTGGACGACGCCGAGCTGCGGGACACCGTGCAGGTGCTGCTGATCGCCGGCCACGTCACGACGATCAACCTCATCGCGCACGCCGTGCGCGCCCTGCTGGGCCGGCCCGAGCAGCTCGAACTGCTGCGCTCGGGGGCCGTGCCGTGGAGCGCGGCGGTGGAGGAGGCGCTGCGCTGGGAGTCGCCCAACGCCTACTTCCCGATGCGTTACGCCATGGAGGACCTGGAGATCGAGGGCGTCCGGCTGCGGGCGGGCGAGGCGGTGCTGGCCTGCTTCTCCGCCGCCGGGCGCGACCCCGAGCGGTTCGGCGAGAACGCCGCCGACTTCGACGTGACCAGGCCGGCCGTGCCGCATCTGGCGTTCGGGCACGGGCCGCACTTCTGCCTGGGCGCGCCGCTGGCCCGGCTGCAGGCCGAGGTGGCGCTGCCGGCCCTGTTCGCGACGTTCCCCGGCATGCGGGCCGCCGGGCCGCTCGACGACCTGCCCCGGCTCACCTCGCTGCTGGACAACGGCGTGCGCGCCCTGCCGGTGCTGCTCGGCCCGCGCGCCACCGGCTGAGCTCCGCCGGTTTCTCCGTACGTGCGGATCTTCATGGGCCGGTTTCTCGGAAAGTGCCGCATGTGAACGGGTCCGTTGCGGCAGGCGCGCCGGGCGTTCTTTGCTGAGTATCCGGGTTCGGAAACCAGGATCGACCTCCAGGGGTATTCATGCAGACGCCCATCGCCCCCATCGGCGCGCACGGCATGCTCGTGTTCCTGTCGCAGATCGGCTTGATGCTCGCCCTCGCCCTGGCACTCGGCGCGCTGGCGGCCCGGTTCCGGCTGCCCGCCGTGGTGGGCGAGCTGTTCGCCGGGGTCGTGCTCGGGCCGTCGATCCTGGCGCACGTCGCGCCGGACCTCCAGCGCTGGCTCTTCCCCGCCGACCCCGGCCAGTTCCACCTGCTGGACGCCGTCGGGCAGGTCGGCGTGCTGCTGCTGGTCGGGCTGACCGGCATCCACATGGACCTGAACCTGGTGCGCCGGCGGGCGGCCACCGCGGCCGGGGTCAGCATGGGCGGCCTGATCATCCCGCTCGGGCTCGGCATCGCCACCGGGTTCCTGCTGCCCCGGATGATCGTCCCCGACGGCACCGACGCGACGGTGTTCGCGCTGTTCATGGGCGTGGCGATGTGCGTGAGCGCGATCCCCGTGCTGGCCAAGACGCTGATGGACATGCGGCTGCTGCACCGCAACATCGGCCAGCTCACGCTCACCGCCGGGATGATCGACGACGCGTTCGGCTGGTTCATGCTCTCGATCGTCAGCGCCATGGCCGTCAACGCGGTCAGCACCGGCACCGTGGTCACCTCGCTGGCCTACCTGGTGGCCATCGTCGTGGTGGCCCTGACCGTCGGGCGTCCGCTGGTGCGCGGCGCGATGCGGCTGGCGGCCCGGTCGCCCGAGGCGGGCCCGACGGTCGGCACGGCGATCGTGCTGATCGTGCTGGCCTCGGCCGGGACGCACGCGCTGGGCCTGGAGTCGGTCTTCGGCGCGTTCGTGATGGGCATGCTCATCGGCGGCGCGGGACGGGTGGACCCGGCCCGGCTGGCGCCGCTGCGCACGGTGACGCTGTACGGCTTCGCCCCCGTCTTCTTCGCCACCGCCGGGCTGCGGATGGACCTGACCGCGCTGACCCGCCCGCCGGTGCTGCTGGCCGGGCTCGCGGTGCTGGCCGTCGCGATCGCCGGCAAGTTCGTCGGCGCGTACGCCGGCGCCCGGCTGAGCCGGCTCAACCGCTGGGAGGCGCTGGCCCTGGGCGCCGGGCTCAACGCGCGCGGCGTGATCGAGGTCGTGGTGGCCATGGTCGGCCTGCGGCTGGGCATCCTCAGCGTCGAGGCGTACACGCTGGTGGTGCTGGTCGCGATCGTCACGTCGCTGATGACGCCGCCCATCCTGCGCGCGGCGATGGCCCGGGTGGAGCAGACGGCCGACGAGGAGATCCGCGAGACGGCCCACCGCGCCTGGACCACCACGGCGAGCTGACGCGGACGACGCCTCCCGCGGCACGCCCTAAGGTGGCCCCATGTCCGAAATGCCGTCACGGGTGGAGCTGCACCCGCTCACCCTCTCCGACCAGGACGAGTTCTGCTCGCTCGTCCGGGCCAGCGCCGAACTGCACGGGCCGTGGATGCAACTGCCCTCGACCGCCGAGGAGTTCCGGACCTGGATGCGCCGCTTCGACGACGGCAGCAACCTGGGCTTCCTGATCCGCGTCAGGGAGACCGGCGCCGCCGCCGGCATGGTCAACATCAACTCGATCATCCGGGGCCGCTACCAGGGGGCGTCCATCGGGTACGCGGCCTTCGCGCCGTCCGCGGGGCGCGGCTACATGACCGACGGGCTCACCCTGGCCCTGCGGCACGCGTTCGGCGACCTGCGGCTCCACCGCCTGGAGGCCAACATCCAGCCGGCGAACAAGGCGTCCCTGGCCCTGGCCCGGCGGCTGGGCTTCCGTTACGAGGGGCTGTCACCCGACTACCTCTACATCGACGGCGCCTGGCGCGACCACGAACGCTGGTCCATCACCGCGCCGAGCCCCTGGCAGCCCGATCCCTCCCTGCCGGAGATCTGACCGCCGGAGGGGGCGTCAGGGCGACGGCAGCACCCGCGTGGCCGTCACGAGGTCGTGCAGGGCGGCCCGGTCGCGGCGGGTCAGCACCAGCACGACCGAGGCCCCGGCCAGGGCGTACGCCGCGACCAGAAGCGGCATGGCGACGGCCGAGTCCGGCTCGCGGACCAGCCGGGAGACCGCCATGTGGGCGCACTGCCACGGAAGCAGCTTCACCAGGGCGCGCCACGATCCGCGCCACGCCGGGCCGCCCCCCACCGGCCAGGGCCACGACGAGGCCCGCCCGCCGCTTGCCCCACGTGGCCTGCCGCCGCCCCGCCTCCCCGATGACCAGGTACGCCCCGACGGGCAGCACGCTCAGCGCGGTGATCAGCAGGTCGGTGCCCAGGGCGCCGAGCCCGCCGAACCCCGCTCCGGCGCGGCTCAGCGGGACGAACACCCCGGCCAGCGCCGTCAGCCAGGCGGCGATCACGAGATAGTCCCAGCCGGCCGCCACCAGCCTCGGACGTAACGCCGCCCGGCCGCCTGGCGTCCGCTTCCGCTCGTTCAGCAACGCATCGCCTCCATGACCCGCACACTCAAGGGAGCCCGATCTTCGCACGACGGCGACCAGGCGGAGGACGAGGGGGCGCCCCGCACATCACTCACCAGCGGCTACCGGGCACCGGGTCCGCCCGGTCAGCCGGAGACGTACGTGATGGAGCCGGTCCAGCGGTTGGCCGCGTCCCGGTAGACCTGGAACAGGCCGGTGTCGAAGTACGGGGAGATGCCGGTGTCGTACCGCCCGTCGGCGTCGGTCTCGGCGACGCTGATCGTCAGGCCGGTCAGGTAGCCTGCGCGGGTCTCGGCGTCGTACCCGGTCACCCACGCCGCCCCGGGTGCGGCGGTGAACGGCGAGTCCACGCCGACGGGCCGGTCCGCGCGCAGGCCGGAGGGCTTGACCGCGAACGTCGGCCCGGTCGAGCGTTCGAGGTTCCGGCCCGGGTACGGGGCCGAGCCGTCGGGGTGCGGCCCGGACGGGTGGCCGAAGACGTCGGCCGCGGCCGGGAGCGGCTGGTTGGCCGCGATCCCGAGGCCGCCGACGTTGTCGCCGAGGCGGCCGACGGTGGTCAGCGTGTCCGGGGCGGACGGGACGACGCCGCTGTAGACGGTGGCGAAGGCGTAGTCGCGGTCGAAGTCGTGCAGGTCCTCGAAGTCGTAGTGGGTGATGCCCTGCTTGCCGACGTACAGGCCGTAGGGGGTGGCGCCGTCGGAGTAGGCCGGGACGAAGGCCCACTTGCCGAGCGCGCCCATCGGGGCCTCGATGTCGAACACGCAGTGGCCCGCGGTGGCGACCAGGTTGCGGTAGTTCGACTGCACCGAGGTGCCGGTGCACCAGTGGGGCAGGCCGTCGCTGCCGATGAAGAACACCTTGCCGGACGTCACGACCTCGTCGCCGGGCGGCGGGTTCTCGGCCCCGATCGGCGGGGTGCTGACCGCGGGCCCGTCCGGGACGACGCCGGTGGACAGGCGTTCGCCCCCCGCCGCCGCGGCCAGGACGGTGTACGGCGTGGCGGCCCGCAGGTTTGCGGCGTCGTCGGCGAGCCAGAACCCGGCCACCTCCCTGGCCTTGTCCACGACGGTGGCCAGCGGGACCGTCGCGACGGTGGCCGCCCGCGCGGGCCCGGCCACGACGACGGGGGCCAGCAGGCTCAGCGCGGCGGCTGACGCGATCATTGCACGCCTCAAGGACATCTCTCCGTCCGGTGGAGCCGGCCGGACGGCCCGGCCGGCGAACACCAAGATCGTAAGCACGGCAGGCGACGGGTGCCCACAAGTTTTAGATCACATGTTCGAAACGGTCCGCCGACCGGCACACGTATGGCCCACCACCCGGAGGTGATGGGCCAGGTCCGGGGAAGCCGCGCGGGTCAGGACCGCTTGCGGCCCACCGCGCACAGGTGGTAGTCGCCGTCGATCGGGGACGGGTCGGTGTCGGGGTCGGGACGCCACTCGCGGGTGTTGACGATGCCCGGCTCCAGCAGGTCGAAGCCGTCCAGCATGGAGGCGAACACCGACCGCCTGCGTGCCGTGAACGGCGAGGTCGCGTTGCGGTAGACGGCGCTGACGTCGTCGGCCTTGCTCGGCATGGTGTCGGGGGCGACGTGCGTCAGCACGATGTGGCTGCCCGCGGGCAGCAGGTCGCGGTAGCGGTGGACGAGGCCCACCGGGTCCTCGGCGTCGGTGACGAAGTGCAGCAGCGAGACCACCAGCAGCGCGACCGGCCGGGAGAAGTCCAGCACCTTCGCCGCCCGCTCCATGACGGCCTCCGGCCGCCGCAGATCGCCCTCCTGGACGGTGACGTCGGGCGAGTGGCCGAGCAGGGCGCGGGAGTGGGTGAGCACGACCGAGTCGTTGTCCACGTAGACGATCTTCGCGCCCTCGATCACCTCGTGCACGTGGCCCGCGGTCGGCAGCCCCGACCCGATGTCGAGGAACTGGTCGACGCCCGCCTGCCGCAGGTGGCGCACGGCGCGCTGCAGGAAGGCCCGGCTGTTGCGGGCGTCGCCCCGGATCTCGGGGATGATCGACAGCACCTTCTCCGCGGCGGCCCGGTCGGACGCGAAGTTGTCCTTACCGCCGAGGTAGTAGTCGTACATCCGCGCCACGTTGGGCACCGCGGCGCTGACGCCCGGCGGGACTCGGTCACTCATCATGTGCCAAACCTAGACGATCTAGGGCTGACGTTGGGATGATCTCTGCCATGTTAGGTCTCGACCCCGCGACGGGCATCAGCAGGACCAACCTCTGGGCATGCATGGGGCTCGGGCTCCTCGGCACGGCGGTCATCACGTTCCTGCCGGCCGCCCAGCCGTACCTGCTCACCGACGCGCTGGGGCTGTCCGGCGACGACCTGGGCCGCACGACCGGCTACCTCCAGGTCGCCGCGGAGGCGGCGCTCATCCTGAGCCTGGCCTGGTACGGCGCGCTCGCCGACCGGATCGGCCGGCGGCCGGTCGCGGTGGCGGGGCTGCTGCTGTGCGCCCTCGGCGCGGCGCTCTACCCGTTCGCGGGCAACGTCGCCGTCCTGGTCGCCCTGCGGGTCGTGTTCGCCCTCGGGATCGCCGCGCTGAACGTCACCATGTCCGCGATCACCGCCGACTACGTGCGCGACCGCGCGCGCGGCAAGGCCTACGGCTGGCTCGGCCTGTTCAGCGGCATCGGCGCGGTGATCGCGGTGCTGGTGCTGGTACGCCTGCCGAACATGCTGGAGGGCGGCGGCATGGCCCCGGCCACGGCGGCCAAGGTGGGCTTCCTGGTGGTCGCCGGGCTGGTGCTGCTGGGCGCGCTGGCCCTGCGCGGCACGCTGGCCCCCGGCCTGGCCACGTCCGCCGAGCCGCCCGCCGGGCACTCGGCCGGTGAGCGGGCCGGTGAGCGGGCCGGGCTGGGCCGGCTGGTCGTCGAGGGCGTGCGGCTGGCCCGCGACCCCGGTGTGGCGCTGTCGTACGCGGCGTCCTTCGTGGCCAGGGCCGACCTGGCGCTGGTGGCGAGCTTCCTGTCGTTGTGGATCGTGGACCACGCCAAGGCCGTGCGCGGCATGTCCGCCACCGAGGCCCTGGCTAAGAGCGGCGCGATCGTGGGCATCGCGTACATGGTGATCGTGGTGGGCGCGCCGCTGTTCGGCTGGCTCGGCGACCGGATGCGGCGGCAGGACGTGGTGATCCTGGCCCAGGCGCTGGCCGGGGCCGCGTACCTGTCGACGCTGCTGGTCAGCGACCCGCTCGGGCCGGGGATGATGCTGGTGGCGGCGGCCGTCGGGCTGGGCGAGATCGGCGTCATCACCACGGCGGGCCCGCTGCTGGCCCAGCAGGTGCCGGCCCGCTACCGGGGCTCCAGCTTCGGCGTCCAGACGCTCTGCGGCGCGATCGGCATCTTCGTCATCTCCGGCGTCGGCGGCTGGCTCTACGACCTGTGGCGGCCGGCGGCCCCCTTCGCGCTGGCGGGCGCGTGCGGCCTGCTGGTCGCCCTGTTCGGCCTGGCCGTGCGCCGCCGGGTGACCCCCGTCCCCGAGGCCGTCCAGGGGACCGTGCCCGCGGCCTGACGGACGACGAGGGCGCCCCCTTCAAAGGAGGCGCCCTCGTCACGGTCAGGCGACCAGCCGGCGGTCGGCCGCCCGGACCGTCTCCTGGACGACGCGGCAGATGCCGGCGATGTGCTCCGCGTTCACCGTGGGCCCGGTCGGCAGGGACAGGACGCGGGCGGCCAGCCCCTCGGCGCGGGGCAGGGGCAGCGGGAAGTGCCTGCCCGGGTCCGACCGGTACGGCTCCACCTGGTGGCAGATCGGGGAGAAGTAGCGGCGCGCGTGCACGTTCTCCACGAGCAGCGCCGCCAGCACCGCGTCCCGCGACACGCCGGCGACGGCCTCGTCCACCTCGATCACCAGGTACTGGAAGTTGGCCCGTTCGCCGGGCGCCTGGCCGCGCACCACGACGCCCGGCAGCCCGGCGAGCAGCTCCTCGTAGACCCGCTGGTTGCGCCGGTTGGCCTCGACGATCGTGTCGATGGCCTCCAGCGAGGTCAGCCCCATGGCCGCGTGGAACTCGCTCATCCGGGCCACCGTGCCGGCCCCGGAGATCTGCCCGGCCGCGTCGATGCCCTGGTTGCGCAGCTCCCTGACCCGCGCGGCCAGGTCGTCGTCGTCGGTGACGATCGCGCCGCCCTCGACGCTGTTGACGAACTTGGTGGCGTGGAAGCTGAAGATCTCGGCGTTTCCGAACGTCCCGATCGGCCTGCCCCGGTAGGTGCAGCCGAGCGCGTGCGCCGCGTCGAACAGCAGGACGAGCCCGTGCTCGCGGGCCAGGCGCTCCAGGGCGTCCACGTCGCACGGGTAGCCGAAGACGTGCACGCCGAGGATGCCGCGGGTGCGCGGGCCGATCAGGCGCTCGACGTGGTCGGGGTCGGCGTTGCCGGTGATCTCGTCGGAGTCGCAGAAGACCGGGACGATGCCGATCCACTCCAGCGCGTGGGCGGTGGCCACCCAGGTGAAGGAGGGGACGATCACCTCGTCGCCCGGCCGCAGCCCGGCGGCCCTGGCCGCGATCTGGATGCCGGTGGTGGCGTTGCAGGTCGCCACGGCGTGCCGGGCGCCGGTCAGGTCGGCCAGGCGCGCCTCGAACTCGCGCACCAGCGGGCCGTTGTTGGTCAGCCAGAGCCGGTCGAGCACGCCGCCGAGCCGTTCCAGCAGGCGCGCCCGCTCCCCCGCGTTCGGCCGGCCGACGACGAGGGGCTCACCGGAGGCCATCGCCGGCCTCCTCGCGCACGCCGACGAACAGCCCGGGGCTGTTGGGCCGGCCGTCGGCCAGCTTGAACGCGGGCCGGAACTCGGCCCGGCAGCCCGCCTTGGCGAACGCCTCCAGGTACTGGTCGCAGGTGAACAGGCTGGAGTACAGGACCTCGGCGAACTCCTTGAAGCCCGAGGCGTCGGCGACCCTGAACCGCACCTCCAGCCGGCTCTTGCCGCCCTCCCTGCGCGAGTGCGTCATGCGGGAGATGACGAGCCCCTCCTCCACCAGCGTGTGGCCGCCGACGTGCCCGTCGAGGAAGTTCTCCGGGAAGTACCAGGGCTCGACGACGAGGACGCCGCCGGGCGCCAGGTGGGCCGCCATCCGGCCGACGGCCTCCACCAACTCGTCGTAGGAGCCCAGTTCGCCGACGGCGTTGCCCATGCAGGTCACGGCGTCGAAGGTGCGTCCGAGGTCGAAGGTGCGCATGTCGCCGGCGTGCAGCGGCACGCCGGGCAGCCGCCGTCCGGCGACCTCCCGCATGTCGGGCGACAGCTCGACCCCCTCGACGTGGTCGAAGAGCTTGGCGAAGGTCTCCAGGTGCGCGCCGGTGCCGCAGGCGACGTCGAGCAGCGAGGCCGCGTGCGGCGACCGTTCCCTGATGATCCTGTCGAGCTCCCGGGCCTCGCCCTCGAAGCTCTTGCCGCGGCTGCGGAAGACGCGGTCGTAGTACTCGGCGTGGTCGGATCCGTATTCCATGCAGATCTCCTTCAGGCCACCGCCGGGACGGGCTCGGCCGTCACGACCCTCGGCTGCGGGATGGGGATGATGAACTTGCCGCCGCGGCGCAGGAAGTCCTGCTCCTTGGAGATGATCTCGTCGGCGTAGTTCCAGGCGAGCAGCAGGTAGTAGTCGGGCTGCTGGTCGCGGGCCTGCTCGGGCGAGCGGCACGGGATGCGGGTGCCGGGCAGCAGCCGGCCGTGCTTGAGGCTGGTGGTGTCGCTGCAGAAGCGCACCTCGGCCGGGCCGAGCTGGCAGAACTGGAGCAGGGTGGTGCCCTTGGAGGGCGCGCCGTACCCGGCGACGGTCAGGCCGCGGCCGGCCAGGTCGCGCACGAGGTCGCCGATCTGCTTGATCACCTGGTGGGCGCGCTCGGCGAAGGCCAGGTAGGCCTCGTCGGAGTCGAGGCCGCTCTGCCGCTCCAGCGACAGCAGCCGGTTCACGGAGGGGCGGGTGGGGTGGGCCGAGCCCTCCCTGGCGGCGAAGACGACGATCGAGCCGCCGTGCACGGCCGCCCGCTCGACGTCCACGATGCGCAGGCCGTGCCGCGCGAACAGATGGCTCAGCGTGGTGACCGAGTAGTACGACAGGTGCTCGTGGTAGATCGTGTCGAACTGGTTCTCCTCCAGCAGGTCCAGCAGGTACGGGACCTCGATCGCGACCAGCCCGTCGGGGGCCAGCACGGCGGTGGCGCCGTTCAGCACGTTGTGCACGTCGTCGATGTGGGCGAAGCACTGGCGGCCGAGCACCAGCTTGGCCTCGCCCTGCTCGGCGTGGATGCGGCGGCCCTGGTCGGCGCCGAAGAACTCGGGCAGCGTGCGCACGCCGCGGGCGTTGGCGATCTCGGCCAGGTTCTCGGCCGGGTCCACGCCGACGACCCGCTGCCCCTGCTCCTGGAAGAGCGCGAGCTGCAGGCCGACGTTGCTGCCCAGCTCGACGACCAGCTCGCCAGGCGCGAGCCCGGCCCGGCGGGTGCACCAGCCGACGATGCGCCGCATGTGGCCGGTCATCTGGTCGGACTCGGAGGTGACGTACACATAGTGCCGGAACAGCACGTCGGGCCTGATCACGTGCCGGATGGCCATCAGCCGGCAGTTGCGGCACACGATGACGTCCACGGGGTAGGCGGGCTCCTCGGCCGGGAGGTCGGCGGGGTCGAGGAAGCCGTTGGCCAGCGGCACGGACCCGAAGGAGGTGACCTCCAGCCAGTCGTCGCGCCCGCAGACCCGGCACGTGTCAAGACGTCGGACAATGTCCTGCATGGCTTCTCCTCATGATCTTCAGTGGGCGGCCACGGCGAGCTCGCGGTGCTTGAGCGGTTCCCACCAGGACCGGTTGTCCCGGTACCAGGCGACGGTCGCGGCCAGCCCGGTCTCGAAGTCGACCGACGGCGCGTAGCCCAGCTCCCGTTCGATCTTGGAGATGTCGAGGGAGTAGCGCAGGTCGTGCCCCGGCCGGTCGGGGACGTGCTCGACCATGTCCCAGCCCGCGCCGCACGCCTCCAGCAGGCGGGCGGTCAGCTCCAGGTTGCTCAGCTCGCTGCCGCCGCCGATGTGGTAGACCTCGCCGGCCCGGCCGCGGTCGAGGACCATGCGGATGGCCCGGCAGTGGTCGGAGACGTGCAGCCAGTCGCGCCGGTTGCCGCCGTCGCCGTACAGGGGCACCCGGCGGCCTTCGAGCAGGTTGGTGACGAACAGCGGGATGACCTTCTCGGGGAACTGGTAGTGGCCGTAGTTGTTGGTGCAGCGGGTGATCACGACGTCCAGGCCGAGCGTGCGGTGGAAGGCCAGCGCGAGCAGGTCCGAGCCGGCCTTGGAGGCCGCGTACGGCACGTTCGGCGCGAGCGGCGTCTCCTCGGTCCACGAGCCCTCGGCGATGGAGCCGTACACCTCGTCGGTGGAGACGTGCACGAAACGGCCGACGCCGTGCCGCAGGGCCGCCTCCAGCAGGGTCTGGGTGCCCAGCACGTTGGAGCGCACGAAGCCGGTCGCGCTGACGATCGACCGGTCGACGTGCGTCTCGGCGGCGAAGTGCACGATCGCGTCCTGCCCGGCCACCACCTCGTCGGCCACGAGCGGGTCGGCGGTGTCGCCCTGCACGAAGCGCAGCCCCGGGTGGCCGGCCACCGGGTCGAGGTTCTCCAGGTTGCCGGAATAGGTGAGCTTGTCCAGGACGGTGACCCGCGTGCCCGGCGAGTCGCGCAACGTGGCTCTGACGAACTCCGAGCCGATGAAACCGGCGCCGCCGGTGACCAGGATCCGCAATGGTCCGCCTCCTGTCTGAGGGGTCGACGGCTACCGGGCGGCGGCGGTCAGCCGCTCCAGCTCCGCGACGATGTCGGTCGGGCTCGGCGTGGCCAGCCAGTCCTCGTGGATGGCGGCCGCGCCCTTGGTGAACGAGGGGTCCTTCAGCACGCGCAGCAGCTCGTCGCGGATCTCGGCCGCGGACTGCGTCTGGTGGTTGATCCGCACGCCGGCGCCGCGCGTGGTGACGTACCGGGAGGTTCGGGTCGAGGTGAGCTGTTTCTGGCACTGGAGCTGCCAGTCGATGCCGCCCTCGACGGGGGTGCCGACGAGCCGGTTGTGCTCGTCGGTGTCGCAGACGACCTGCGGGACGTTCATGGCCGATGCGGCCGCGAAGGTGCCGATCGAGCCGTGGTGGATGATCGCCGAGCAGGTCGGCAGGAGCTGGTCCAGCGGCACGTAGTCGAACACGCGCACGTTGGCGGGCAGCGGGCGGTCCAGATCGAGCAGCTGGTTGGCGTCCAGGGTGGCGACGACCTCGGCGTCCAGGCCGTCCACGGCCTCCATCAGCTTGGCGGTGCGCCCCCAGTCGCCCTTGAAGAACGTGCGCATCGACACGCCCAGCGAGATCGCCACCCGCGGCCGCTCCGGCGGTCGCCGCAGCCACTCCGGGACGACGCTCGCCCCGGTGTAGGGGACGTACCGGACGGGCAGGCGGCGCACGCCGGGCGTGGGCAGGCTCATCCCGGGCGGGAACGGGTCCACCGTCCAGTCGCCGAGCAGCAGGTTGTCGTCGACGGTCACGCCGTACCTGTCGGCCAGCGGGCCGATCACCCCGGTCATGGGGTTCCGCTCGCCGCTGCCGGCGAACTTGTCCGCGGCCCAGGCGGTGTAGTCGGGGGCCAGCAGCGTACGGGCGTGGGCGGCGCCGCAGACCCGGGCCGCCACCGCGCCGCACGGGAACCACGGGTCCCACAGGACGAGGTCGGGCCGCCACTCGCGGGCGAACTCGACGACGGCCTGCACGTCCTGGCGGGGCTCCGGCGGATGGTAGTTGCGCATGGTCAGCAGCGCGAAGTGGTAGAAGACATCCCAGGGCGGGCGTTCCGCCTCGGTGATGCCGAGCGCGGCGACCAGGCGCTCGGACTCCTCGATCGTCGGGATCAGGCCGGCGAACCCGGGGTAGCCGCGGTCGTGCACCGACAGCGGCTCGGGCGCGCCGCAGGAGACCGCGGTCAGCCCGGCCGCGTTCACCGACCGGTGGAAGTCGGGCACCGAGACCCCGGTGTCGACGCCCGGCGGGGCCGCCACCACCACCTGGTGCCCGGCCGCCTGCAACGCCCAGGCGTAGGGCACGATCGGCAGGAAGTGCGCCGTCGCGGGGAAGACGGTGAACATCACGCGCATGGCGATCACTCCAGAGGCGAGTCGGGGGCGGCCAGTCCGGCGCGCAGGATCTCGCCGAAGTCGGCCACCATCGTCACGATCGTGCTCTCGGTGAACAGGTTGCTGTTGTAGGCGAAGTTGCCGAAGATCTCGCCGGAGGGCGCGATGTCGAAGGTGAGCAGCGCGCCGTCGGGGATGTCGGTGCCGTTGGGCTGGTCCAGCAGGCGTTCGCGGACCTCGGCGATCTCCAGGTCGCCGACGCGCTCGCCGTCCATGCCGGTGGCGAACTGCCAGACCTGCAGCGCGCACAGCGCCTTGCTCTCCAGCGCGGCGTCGGCCATCAGCTCGGGCGCCTCGGCCACGATCTGCAGGAACGGGATCTCGTTGGCGTAGGAGTCCATGCAGGTCCGGCGGGAGCGCTCGACGACCTGCCGGAAGGTGGCGCAGCCGTCGAGGCCGGTGCGCAGCGGCAGGAAGTTGAAGAACGGCCCCACGGTCTCCTGGAACTCCGGCTGCCCGCGTCCGGAGCTGATCACCGGGACGACCAGGTCGGTGGCCCCGGTGATCCGGCTGAGCAGCACGTTGTAGGCGGCCAGCAGCACCATGAACGGCGAGCTGCGCATCGTCCTGGCGTAGCCGATCACCCGGGCGGAGACGTCCTTGGGCAGCGAGAACCGGTGGACCGGGCAGACCTTGGCCAGCCCGGCCGACCTGGCGTGGTCGGTGGGGACGGCCAGCATGCGCGCGCCGCGCAGCCGCTCGGCCCAGAAGTCGCGGGCGGCCTGGGTCTCGGCGCTGCCGGCCTGCTCCTGCTGCCGTCCGGCGTACTCGTGGTAGGGCCGGGGCTCGGGCAGCGGCGGCACGGCGTGGCCGCGGCGCTCGGCGTAGCGGGTGACGATGTCGCGGATGAGCAGCTGCATGGACCAGCCGTCGCCCGCGGTGTGGTGCACGATCAGCGCGAGCACCGCGTCCTCGTCGTCGAACCGGCCGAGGATGGCGCGCAGGTGCGGCAGCTCCTGGAGGCTGTAGGAGCCGGCCTCGACCTCGGTGAGCAGCTCCTCGGCCCGCAGCGCGCGCTCCTCGGGGGCGGCGGCCGGCAGGTCGACCACCAGCAGCCGGGCCGGCGCGGACGGCTGCCGCACCTGGTACGCCTCCCCCTCCCCCCGGGTGATCGTCATGTTGAGCGCGTCGTGCCGGTCGGCGACGTCGTCCATGGCGAGCTGGAGGGTGTCGACGTCGATGTGGCCGCGCAGGCGCCAGCCGACGACGATGTTGTAGCGGGCGCTGAAGGGCCCCTGGGCGTCGCCCTGGTCGAACAGGCGCAGGAAGTGCTGGGTGTAGGACAGGGGGTACCGGATCGCCGGCGGGGAAATGGTCATGCTGCCGCCTCCGTGCGGGCATCGCGTCGGCCGCTGCGCTGGAGCTCCACGGCCCGGTAGAGGGCGCTGATGTTGCCGCTGCCGAAGCTGCGGGCGCCCAGTCGCTCGATGAGTTCGAAGAAGAAGGTGTCGCGGGGGTGGGTGGAGCGGGCGAAGATCTGGTAGAGCTGCCCGTCGTGGTCCTCGTCCACGAGGATGTCGAGCCGGGCCAGGTCCTCCAGCGGGTACTTCACCGGCCGGACCCGTTCGGCGAGCAGGCTGTAGTAGACGTCGGGGGCGGTCAGGAACTCCACCCCGCGGGCCGCGGTGCCCTCCACCGCGGTCACGATGTCGGCGGCGGCCAGCGCCAGGTGCTGCACGCCCGCGCCGCCGTGGTCGCGCAGGAACTCGTCGATGTGGCCGGGCGTCCTGGTCACGTCCGGCTCGATCAGCGTGAACGTCACCTCGCCGCAGCCGCGGCTGCGCACGACCTTGGTGGTCATGGCCTGCGAGCCGACGGCGATGCGCTCGGCGAAGGTGAGGTCGAAGCCGAGCACCCGCCGGTACCACTCGACGGTGGCGTCGAGCTCCCCGGCCGGGACGCACACGGCCAGGTGGTCCACCTCCCGCAGCCCGAGGGCGGAGTCGGCCGGCCGCGGCCCGGTGTCGCGGAAGCCGGGCAGCGCGCGCTCCTGCGCCCCGGCCGGGCGCTGCACGAACGTGTGCAGCACGTCGCCGAAGCCGTGGACGGCGGCCGTCACGAAGCCGTCGCGCCCGGCGGGGGCCGAGACCGGACGGGCGCCGCGCCGCACCGCCTCGTGGTAGGCGGCCGCGGCGTCGGGCACGCCCAGCGCGATGTCGGACACGCCGTCGCCGTGCCGGTCGAGGTAGCCGGCGCCGGGATGGTCGGCGGCCAGCGGCTGGGTGAGCACGAACCTGATCCGGTTCGCGCCCAGGGCCGCCGCGCGGGCCCGGCCGTCCTGGGCCGTGGCGTAGGCCGTCAGGCCCAGGGAGCCGGTCAGCCGGGCGGTCTCGCTGTCCAGGTCGCCGACGTAGAAGCCGATGTGGTCCAGGCGCAGATCGTCGAAGATCGTCGTGGTGGTCATGGGCTATCCGGCGTCCGTCCGGGCGGCGAGACCGCGCGGGCGCAGGTCCGTCCAGTGGGCGGTGACGTACTCGGTGCAGGCGTCGCGGACGGCGGGGCCGAAGGCGACCTCCCATCCCGCGGGCACGTCGGCGAAGGCGGGCCACAGGCAGTGCCGGCCCTCGTGGTTCACCAGCACGCGGAAGGCCGCGTCCCGGTCGTCGAATGGGTTGCTCATCTCGTCCCTCTCACTGGGTGCGCGCGCCGGCCTCTAGCCACTCGTCCAGGCCTGCCACGGTCGCCGCGTCGAACAGGTCGCCGATGGACAGGTTCACGCCGAGCGCCGCGCGGATCCGGCTGACCAGCCGCATCGCCAGCAGCGACTGGACGTCCAGGTCGAAGATGCTGTCGTCCACGCCGACCCGCTCGACGCCGAACACCTCGGCGAACACCGTGCACAGGACCTCCTGGCGGGGGTTCTGCGGCGCGCGGTAGGCCGAGCCGGGCTCGGTGTCGGGGTCGGGCAGGGCCGCGCGGTCCACCTTGCCGTTGGCGGTCAGGGGCAGCGCGTCCAGCACGACGAACGCGGTGGGCACCATGTAGTCCGGCAGCGACGTGCGCACGTGGGCGCGCAGCGCGGCGGGGTCGGGCGCCTCGGCGGCCGGCACGACGTAGGCGACCAGGCGTTTGTCGCCCTGCCGCGACTGCCCGGCCACGACGGCGACGTGCGCCAGCCCCGGATAGCCGGCCAGCACGGCCTCCACCTCGGCCAGCTCCACCCGGAAGCCCAGGATCTTGACCTGGTCGCCGGCCCGCCCGATGAACTCGATCTGCCCGTCGTCGTTCCGCCGGACCAGGTCGCCGGTGCGGTACATGCGCTCGCCGGGCCCGCCGAACGGGTCGGCGACGAAGCGCTCGGCGGTCAGGTCGGGACGGCCGTAGTAGCCGCGGGCCACTCCCCTGCCCGCGATGTACAGCTCGCCCTCCAGGTCGCCGGGGACCGGGCTGAGGCGGTCGTCGAGCACGTAGAGCCGCACGCCTTGCATCGGGCCGCCGACGGGCACGGTCGTGCCCAGCTCGGTACCGGCGGTCAGGGGCGCGTGGGTGGAGAACAGGGTCACCTCGGTCGCGCCGTACATGGCCCGCACGGTCGTCCCCGGGCAGGCGGCCAGCACCTGGCGGACGGCGGCGGGCACGATCACGTCGCCGCCGGTGAGCACCTCGCGGACGCCGGCCAGGCAGTCCGCCCCCTCCTCGGCCACGACGCGGAACAGGCCGGCGGTCAGGTGCAGCCCGGTGATCCGCTCCTCGCGGATCAGCCGGCGCAGGGTGTCGAGGTCCGGCTCGCCGGGCGGCGCGACGACGATCGTGCCGCCGTGCAGCAGCGGCACCCACAGCTCGTACGTCGAGACGTTGAAGGCGTACGGCGCGACCATCAGGACGCGTTCGTGGGCGCCGGTGTCCCAGCAGGGGTCGAGGGCCAGGCCGAGCACGTCCCAGTGGGTGACCGCGACGCCCTTGGGGTGCCCGGTCGAGCCCGAGGTGTAGATGACGTAGGCCAGGTCGTCCGGGCCGGTGGCGACGTCCGGCTCGGTGGCCGGTTGCGCCGCGGTGGCGGGGTCGTCGTCGGCCAGCAGGGTCGCGGGGGCGGCCGGCAGGCCCGCGGCGGCCTTGGCGCGGTCGGCGACCAGGACGGGCGTCCCGGACGAGTCGACGATCCACTGCCGGCGGTCGGCCGGGTAGGCGCTGTGGACGGGCAGGTAGCAGCCGCCCGTCTTGAGGATCGCGAGGAGCGTGACGACCAGCTCGGCCGAGCGCTCCATCAGCACCGCGACCGGCGTCTCGGGGCCGGCGCCGAGCCCGCGCAGGCGGTGGGCGAGGCGGTTGGCCCGCTCGTCGAGCTCCCGGTAGGTCAGCCGCACCGGGCCCGCCGACACCGCGACCGCGTCGGGCGTGCGCCTGGCCTGCTCGGCGACGTGTCCGTGCACAGTTGTAGGCGACATCAACGGGTTCCTCAGTCGTCGTGGAAGATGGCGTGGATGCCGGAGACGCCCGAGAGCATCGTGGCGAAGTCGATCTTGCGGGGGCGGAGCTTGCTGGGGTCGAGGGTCTTCTGCGCCCTGTCCCAGTACTCCTCCTTGTGCCTGGTGCGGTCGTAGAAGAAGCGCACGAAGTCCAGCAGGGAGTTCAGGAACTCGCGGTAGTCCTTCTCGTAGCGGGCCAGCACGGCCTCCTCCGAGGCCGGGTCGGCGAGGATCTCGTCCACCGCGCCGGCCAGCCCGTGGGCGCCGCGCAGCGCCAGGCCGACGCCGGTGGACAGCAGCGGGTCGATGAAGGCCGCCGCGTCGCCCACCAGGGCCCAGCCGGGGCCGTGGAAGCGGGTGCAGGTGTAGGACCAGTCGCGGATGCTGCGGAAGCCGGTGACCCGGGTGGCGCCCTCGGTCAGGGCCCGCACCTCCTCGGCGGCGGCCAGCTCCGAGGCGTACAGGTCCTCCAGGCTCTTGCCGGACTTCTTGTACTCCTCGATCGGGGTGACGTAGCCGACGCTCACCGTGCCGTCGTGCAGGGGGATGAACCAGAACCAGCCCGCGGGGCGGTTCTCGGTGACGGTGTCGCCGAAGCGCGTGCCGCCGTAGCGCTTGCACCCCTGCCAGTACGACCAGACCGCGATGTTGCGCAGGTCGTCGTGGTACTCGATGAGGTCGAAGCGACGGGCCAGCAGGTGCTGCTGCCCGGTGGCGTCGATCAGCAGGCGGCAGCGGGCGGTGCGCTGCTCGGCGTCGCCTTTCACCGTGTACGTGACGCCGGTGACGCGGTCGCCGTCGAACACCAGGTCCTTGACCGTGGCCTCCTCGAACACCGTCGCGCCCAGCTCCCTGGCCCTGGTCAGCAGGAGGGCGTCGAAGTCGGCGCGGCGCACCTGGTAGGCGTACTCGTAGTTGGACGCCTCGGCGAAGCGGAAGTCCCAGGTGCCCTGGTTCCTGCCCCACAACAGGGTGCCGCCGTACTTCTTGACGAACCCCATCTGGTCGAGCCGGTCCTTCAGGCCCAGCTCCTCCAACGTGGGCATGGACCCCGTGATCAGCGACTCACCGATGTGGTAGCGCGGGAACTTCTCCCGCTCCAGCACCAGAACCCGGTGCCCGCGCTGGGCCAGCAGTCCCGCCGTACCCGAGCCGCCAGGGCCTCCGCCGATCACGACAACGTCGAACTCGTCATGAGTGTTGATCACCGTGCTCCTCCGTTTCGCCGCTCTGCGACTCGCAGTCAGGGTCACATTCACGTCGCGGGGCCCACATCCTTTGAATTGCTGTCTGAGCTCACGAAACACCGCATTTCACAAGATGTGCGGCAGGGTGGCCGCGTTCATCATGAGGCGAATGAGAACGGTCATCAGCGTCTGGATCGCCGAGCATCCCCTGCCGGACTACCTGGGCCCGATCAGGAGGATGGCCGCCGACTTCGAGGCCGCGCACCCGGACCTCCGGATCGAGATCACCGGGCACGGCTTCCGCGAGCTGCCCGCCGAGGTGGCCCGCGCGGCCGGCCGGGGCGAGCCGCCGGACCTGGCGGAGTACTACGCCACGGCCACCCGGCTCGCGCTGGACACCCGGTCGCGTTCCGGCGCGCCGCTGTTCACGCCGATCGAGCGCGCCGTCGGGGGACGCGCGGAGATCCTCGGCGAGCCGGTCGTGCTCGCCGACCTCGAACCGGCCGTCCGCGGCCACTACACCTACCGCGGCGAGCTCGTCGCCGCGCCCGCGACGGCGACCACGGCGGTGCTGCTCACCAACGCCACCCTGCTCCGCGCGGCCGGTATCGACGCGCCGCCGCGCACCTGGGAGGAGCTGGAGCGGGCCTGCGCCGCCGTGCGGGCGCTGCCCGGCGGCCCGCCGCACGGCGTCTCCTGGGCCAACCACGGCTGGCTGTTCCAGCAGGCCGTCGCCGGGCAGGGCGGCCTGCTGGCCGACCACGACAACGGCCGCGCCGGCCGCGCCGGACGGGTGGACCTGGCCTCCAAGGAGCTGCTGGCCTACGCCGCCTGGTGGCGGCGCCTGCACGCCGAGGGCCACTACCTGCGCGCGGGCGAACCCGGTGACTGGGGTCCGGCGCTGGGGGCGTTCCTGGGGCAGCGGGTGGCGTTCACGATCGCGTCCTCGGTGGTGACCGGCATGATCGCCGAGCGCGGGCGGGAGTCCGGGTTCGAGGTGACGGCGAGCCCGCTGCCGCACAACGAGAGCCTGCCGCGCGCCGGGCACCTGGTCTCCGGCCAGGCGCTCTGGCTGACCGACGGGCTGCCGCCGGAGCGGCGGGACGGCGCGCTGGCGTTCGTCCAGCACCTGCTCAGCGCGGGCAACGCGGCGCGCTGGCACCGGGAGGCCGGATTCCTGCCGGTCACCGGGGCCGCGACCGGCCTGCTGGAGGAGGAGGGCTGGTTCGACCGGCACCCGGTGCACCGGGCCGCGACCGCCCAGCTGCGCGCGGCCGACGGCTCCCCCGCCGCGCTGGGCGCGGTGCTCGGGGACTTCGCCGGGATCCAGGACCTGATGACGCAGGCCATGACCCGGGTGCTGGACGGCGCCGACCCCGACGACTGCTTCGCCGAGGCGTCGCAGCGGGCTCAGGCCCTGCTCGACGCCTACAACGCCGACTGCCTGGACGGGCGCACCCCGCGCCGCCTGTCGGTGGGCTGAACCACCGCCGCCTTCCGGGCGGCGGCACCGCTCCCACGGCATCCGCCCGTGAAGTGAGCACTTCAGAAGAAGACCGTGCCGGCGGGCGATGCCACGCTCGGACATGGCGATGGGAGTTCCCGTATGTTAAGCCGACGGCGCTTGATCGTTCTCGGTGGCCTGGCAGGAGGCGCCGCGCTCACCCCGGTGTCCCGCGGGCTGTTCGGCGAGCCGGAACAGCAGGCGCAGCAACCGCACATGATGCGCATGCACGACCACGGGGGCCGGGTCCCCGCGGTCCGCACCGGCGCCACCGCGACGCCCTTCAGCGTCGCGATGCCGGTGCCCCCGGTGCTGGCCCCCGTGGCCACCCTGCCGGGCATCGACTTCTACCGGCTGTCCATCCAGCAGGCGACCACCGAGATCCTGCCGGGCGTGAGCACGCCCGTGCTGACGTACGGCGGCCAGTTCACCGCCCCCACCATCCGCGCCCGGCAGGGCCGCAGGGCGCTGGTCACCTTCGACAACAAGCTCGGCCACGAGGCGAACGTGCACCTGCACGGCGGCCGCGTGCCGGCGGCCAGCGACGGGTACCCGATGGACCTGATCGCCGACGGCAAGTCGAAGACCTACGACTACCCGAACGCCCAGGCCGGCGCGACGCTGTGGTACCACGACCACACCCACCACATGGAGGCCGAGCACGTCTACCGCGGCATGCACGGCTTCTACCTGGTCGAGGGCGCCGACGAGCAGCAGCTCGGCCTGCCGTCCGGGGCCTACGACGTGCCGATCCTGCTGCGCGACGCGCTCTTCGACGACCAGGGCGGGCTCGTCTTCGACCCGGCCGACCCCTACAACCGGCCGACGCTGATCGCCAACGGCAAGGCCCAGCCGTACTTCAAGGTCGCGGCCCGCAAGTACCGGCTGCGCCTGCTCAACGGCTCCACGCACCGGATCTTCGAGCTGTCGCTGAGCAACGGCGCCCAGATGACGCAGATCGCCACCGACTGCGGCCTGCTTGCGGCGCCGGTGCCGACGTCCAAGCTGGTGCTCTCCTCGGGCGAGCGGGCCGAGGTCGTGATCGACTTCGGCGCGTTCCCGCTGGGCACGCAGATCACGCTGGAGGACGTGAGCGGGTCCGTGCTCCGCTTCGACGTCGTACGGCGGGCCGTGGACCGCAGCCGCGTGCCCAGCCAGTTGCGCGCGATGGTCCCGCTGGCCGCGGCCACGCAGACCCGGCAGCTCACCCTCAGCCTGGACCCGGTCAACATCCAGGCCCTGATCAACAATCAGGCGTTCGACGCCAA
The DNA here is from genome assembly GCF_040298265.1 of Nonomuraea sp. NPDC001636. Taxonomy (NCBI): domain Bacteria; kingdom Bacillati; phylum Actinomycetota; class Actinomycetes; order Streptosporangiales; family Streptosporangiaceae; genus Nonomuraea; species Nonomuraea sp. NPDC001636. The sequence continues at coordinate 162,112 of NZ_JBEOZT010000020.1, read as the reverse complement.
TCGGGTGGACATGCAGGTCAAGCGGGGAACCAGCGAGGTCTGGGAGGTCACCAACTCCGACACCAACGTCGGGGGCTCGGGCTTCGGCGTCCCGCACAACTTCCACACCCACCTCGCCCAGTTCCGGATCCTGGACCGCGACGGCACGCCGCCGCAGCCGGGCGAGGCGGGGTGGAAGGACACGGTGCTCATCCAGCCGGGCGAGACCGTGCGCTTCCAGGCCAGCTTCGGCGACTACCTGGGGCGATACGTCTACCACTGTCACATGTTGGAGCACTCGGCCATCGGGATGATGGGCCAGATGGAGATCGTCAACTAGTTCCTCAAGGAGGACTGCATGAGCACCACGAACAGCACGTCCGCCGTCGGCCGGTCCACCGGCCGCGGCGTCAACATCGCCCTCTGGGTCGCCCAGGTCCTTCTGGCGTTCCAGGTCGGCCTGGGCGGTGTGCTCAAGCTCGCCGGCGACCCGACCATGGTCACCATGTTCGAGGACATCGGCGCCGGCCAGTGGTTCCGCTACGTGGTCGGCGTGCTGGAGATCGCCGGCGCGATCGGGCTGCTGATCCCGCGTCTAAGCGGCGTGGCCGCGCTGGCGCTGATCGGCCTGATGATCGGCGCGGCCGGCACCAACGCGATCGTGCTGGGCGGCGTCCCGGTGATCGAGGCCGTCCTGCTGGTCGTCCTGGCGCTGGTCGTCTGGGGCCGCTGGTCCCGCGTCAAGGCGTTCTTCGGCGCCAAGTGAGCTCACCCCCGCCCGGTACGCGATCGGCGTACCGGGCATCGACCTGTCCCGTGGAGGGAACATGACAGAGACCGCCAACCCGCAGAACCAGCTGCCCACCCCCGACCCCTCGCTGCAGACCCTGCAGCCGCTGGTCGGCACGTGGGAGATGACGGGCAAGGACTTCGGCACCGGCGAGGCGACCGGCGGCCGGCTCGTCTTCGAGTGGATGGACGGCGGCTTCTTCCTCGTCCAGCGCGTCGAGATGAGCCACGGCGGCGGCACGATGACCGGTGTGGAGTACATCGGCCACGACCCGGAGAGCGGCGCGCTGCGCTCGCACTACTTCGACAGCACCGGCAACAACTTCGTCTACGTGTGGAAGCTCGACGGGCGCGACCTCAACATCTGGTTCGGCGCGGAGGGCTCGCCGGCCGGGTTCAGCGGCGCCTTCAGCGAGGACGGCCGGACCATCAGCGGCCGGTGGGAGTGGCCGGGCGGCGGCTACGAGGCCACCATGACCCGGGCGGGGTAGCCGGACCGATCTCGTGACGGCCGGGCCCGGCCCCCACGGCCCGGCCGCCGCCCCCCGTCCCGGCTGCTCACCCCAGGTCGTCGCCGGGGCCGGGGGCGGGGCGGGTGAGGCGGACCATGGCCCGGTACAGGGCGGTGGGGGCGGGGGTCGGCTCCAGCGGGGGCAGGTCGGCGCCGGGGGCGGCGTAGGCGCGCAGCATCTGGCCGACGAGGCGGCGCCAGGTGTCCGGGGCGGCGTCGCCGGTGGCGGCGATGACCCCGGCGTTGGCCATCAGCAGGATGACCATGTCCTGGTCGGTGAAGTCCGCCCGCAGCCGGCCGGTGGCCTTGGCGCGCTCGATGAGGTCGAGGAAGCCGTGGTAGGCCGCGGCCCGGCGCTTCTCCAGCGCCTTGGCCGCGGGGAAGGTCATGGCCAGCACGTCGGCGAAGCCGCGGTCGGCGGCCTGCATGGCGCACACGGCCTGGACGTAGCCGACGAAGCCGTGCCAGGGGTCGGGGTCGGCCAGCGCCTCGGCGACGGCGGCGGCGTAGGCGTCCATGCGGTCGGCGAAGACGGCGTTGATGAGCTCCTCGCGGGTGGCGAAGCGGCGCGACAGGGTGGCCTTGCCGACCCCGGCGGCACGGGCGATGCAGGCCATGGAGACGCCGAGGCCGTGGCTGGCGTACAGGCGGCGGGCGGTGGCCACGATGCGTTCGCGGTTGCGCTCGGCGTCGGCGCGCAGGCCCGGCCCGGGCTGCTCGCCGGAGGGTGCGGAGGCGTCGGCGGGATGATCCATGCCTCCATCCTACCCAAGTGGAACGACCTACCCATTTTTCTTGTTACGCTGGGCAGCACGAAACGGGTAGCCCGTTCCACTTTTCTGAGAGGTTCCGCTCATGCGTGCTGTCATGCTGAACTCCGTCCCCGCCGACCCGGCCCTGGCCGACCTGCCCGTCCCGCGGCCGGAGGCCGGCGAGGTGCTGGTGAAGGTCGCCGGATCCGCGGTCAACGGCTTCGACCTGGCCGTGGCCGCCGGCTATCTGCAGCAGATGATGGAGCACCGGTTCCCGCTGGTGGTGGGCAAGGACTTCGCCGGCACCGTCGAGGCGCTCGGCGAAGGCGCCGAGGGCTTCACCGTCGGGCAGCCGGTCTTCGGCGTGGTGATGAAGCCGTTCCTCGGCCCCGGCTCGATGGCCGAGTACGTGACCGTGTCCGCCGGTTACGGCATCGCCCCGCTCCCCGAGGGGCTGGGCGTGGCGGAGGCGGGGGCGCTGGGCCTGGCCGGCACCGCGGCGCTGGACAGCCTCGACGCCGTGGCCCCGGCCGAGGGCGAGACCGTGCTGATCTCCGGCGCCACCGGCGGCGTGGGCGCGCTGGCCGTGCAGCTGGCCGCCGCCCGCGGCGTCCGGGTGATCGCCACCGCCCGTCCCGGCGCCGAGGCCGACTTCGTCACCGGGCTCACCGCCGCCAAGGTCGAGCTCGTCGACCACGACGGCGACCTGCCCGCCCAGGTCCGTGCGCTGGCCCCGGCGGGCGTGGACGCCGTGCTGCACCTGGCGGGTGACGGCGCCGAGCTGGCGGGACTGCTGCGCGGCGGCGGCCGGCTCGCCTCGACCCTCGGCCTGACCCAGGACGCCGTCCAGGACGCCGCGATCATCGTGCACACGGTCATGGCCGACCCGAACCCGCGGACCCTGAGCGAGCTGGCCGCCCGGGTCGCGGCCGGTGCGCTGCGCGTGCCGGTCACCGCCACCTACCCGCTGGAGCAGGCCCCCGAGGCGTTCGCCGCCTTCCGCGCGGGCACGCTGGGCAAGATCGCCGTCACCTGCTCCTGACGTCCCCGGGCTGAAGGCCCGGGACCGTCCTCACCCCTCGACCGGCCACGCCGGGGCCCCTCGCCCCGGCCACCCCCTTCCGCGAAGGAACCCGTGATGAACATCGCCCTGTGGATCGTGCAGGCCGTGCTGGCCCTCCTGTTCGGGCTCGCCGGACTCACCAAGTCCACCCAGCCCAAGGAGAAGCTGGAGCCCAGGCTGCCCTGGGCCGAGGACTTCTCCGCCGGCGCCGTCCGTCTCATCGGCCTCACCGAGCTGGCCGGCGCGCTCGGGCTGATCCTGCCCGCGGTCACCGGCGTCGCGCCCGCCCTGACCCCGCTGGCCGCGGCCGGCCTGGCCGTGGCGATGGTGCCGGCCGCGCTCGTGCACGTCCGCCGCAAGGAGCCCGGCGCGATCGCCGTCAACGCGATCCTGTTCCTGCTGGCCGCGTTCGTCGCCTGGGGACGCTTCGGACCGCACCCCTTCTGAGCAGCCCTAGACCGGGACGCGCGGGCTCTCGGCCGGGCGGCGCGGCTCGGGCTCGGCGCGGCGGGCCACCAGGCGCTCGCGCAGCCGCATCGCGGGCAGCTCGACCAGGTAGTAGCTGACCGTCGCGACGGCCACCGTGCCGACGAGCACGACCGCCAGCAGCTCCCAGAAGCCGGACTTGCCCATCACCATCGGCATCGGCACCGGCGGCGCGCCGAAGACGCTGCCGTTCTGCAGCCAGAGGTACTGCAGGATGAAGTGCCACAGGTAGACGCCGTAGGAGATGCGGCCGAAGAAGCGCATCGGACGGTTGGTGAGCACCGCGTCGATGACCTTCGAGTGCACGCCGGGCACCACCACCGGGGCGATGACCAGCAGCGCGAAGATCAGGAACAGCACCATCTCGGCCATCGCCTCGGGCACGGTGGCGTAGTCGGCCATGCCGGGCTTGCCGAACGGCCGGATGCAGTTGATCACGTAGACGACGGCCGCGCCCAGCCAGAACAGCAGCGGCCGGCGGGCCACCAGGCGGTAGAAGGCGGGCGTGGTGTCCTTGGCCTCCGCGTACGCCGACAGGATGGCCAGGCCCATGCCGATGGCCAGGAACCCGGTGAAGCCGATCACCCAGAAGTACTCGTACGGGAAGGGGCCCATCGACTCCAGGTGCGTGTACGCGGTCCAGGCCAGGCCGACGAGCACGAAGACGCCCAGCGGGACCAGCAGGCGGCGGGCCTTGGCGCCGGGGTCGGCGGCCTTCCTGGCGTACCGGTCGAAGATCCAGGCCAGGATGGGCAGCGCCAGGTAGAAGGTGACCTCGGCGGGCACGGTCCAGGTGGGCTCCAGCCCGGCGTAGCCCGCCTCCGGGCCCGGCACGTAGTAGTGCATGAGCAGCAGGGGGCTGAGCACGTACCAGAGGCCGTCGACGCTCTTGAGGTTGAGCAGCAGCAGCGCCGCCACGGCCACCAGCCAGTACGCGGGCAGGATCCGCAGCATGCGCTTGATCAGGTAGCCCTTGAGCTCAGGACGCGGCGTGCCGACGATCGTCGCCCTGGCGAACGGCCGGTACAACAGCAGGCCGGACATCACGAAGAAGGGCGGCAGCAGCACGTTGAGACCCTGGATCAGCACGGGCCAGATGCCGACGGACGGTTTGTCGTAGAAGCCGATGACGCCGGCGGCGAAGGCGACGTGCACCACGATCACGCCCAGTGCCAGATATCCGCGCAGCCCGTCGAGCCGAGGGGCACGTTTGCCGGCGCCGCTCCTCTTGATGATCTCCGGTGAGGTCATGGCATGTTTCCTCGCAGTTCGCTCGCTGATGGGGCTCGGCGCCCCCTCGGCGCCATCGTCACGCGCGGCCGCGGGCGGCCGCATCTCGTGTCGTGCTGAATTCCCCGTGCCGCCGGACGGCCTTTTCCACATCTTCCGGAATGCGTTTCCGGCGAATTGCAGGAAGCGGTCCCGGCGGGGCAGGTAGCTGCCCGCGAACGGCCTGTCGCCCGTTCCCCGGGGCGCGCATCGTTGGGGCCATGAGAGAAGACACCGTCCTGACGTACTCGTCCTACCTGGCGCTGGAGGAGATCCTCACGGCGCAGCGACCGGTTTCGGAGAGCCATGACGAGACCCTGTTCATCATCGTCCACCAGGTGTACGAACTGTGGTTCAAACAATTGCTGCACGAATTCGCCGAGCTGCAACTCGAACTCGCCGGCGGATTCACCGCGCACGCCATGCGGACTTTGCACCGGTCCTTGAAGCTGATGCGGCTCGCGGTCTCCCAGATGGACGTCATGGAGACGATGACGCCGTTCCAGTTCGCCGCCTTCCGCGGCAAGCTGGGCACCAGCAGCGGCTTCCAGTCGGCGCAGTTCCGCGAGATCGAGGCGGTGCTGGGCCGGCGCGACGAGCGCATGCTGCTCGGCCAGGCCGAGGGCACCCCGGCCCGCGCCCGGATCGAGGCGGCGATGGCCAGGCCCACGCTGTACGACTCGCTGCTGACGTACCTGTACCTGCGCGGCTACGAGGTGCCGCAGGACCGGCTGCACCGTGACGTGCGGCTGCCGCTGGAGCCGTCGGAGTCGCTGCAGGACCTGCTGCTGCGCGTCTACCGGGACGACACCGGCGCGGCCCAGCTCTGCGAACGGCTGGTGGACCTGGACGAATGCCTCCAGGAGTGGCGGTACCGGCACCTGAAGATGGTCGAGCGCACCATCGGCGCCCGGCCGGGCACCGGCGGCTCCAGCGGCGGGGCGTACCTGCGGGCCTCGCTGACGCCGTCGTTCCCCGACCTGTGGGCGGTCAGGAGCATGGCATGAACGACATCTCGGGACGTCTGGCGCCGCACTACTCGGCCTTCCGCGCGGCGGACCGGCTGCTGCTCACCGGCCACTCCCACCAGGCCTGGCCGGACGTGGCGCTGGCCGGGCAGATCGAGGCGTTCGACGACGCCGCCAGGGACGTGGACGACAAGTGGGCCGCCGCGTTCAGGAAGGCCGACCGGGTCAGGGAGGGGTTCCGGCTCTTCCTCAGCGACCCGTACGCCGAGCTGGCCCTCGGGTCCAGCACGCACGAGCTGGTGCTGCGCTTCCTGTCGGCGCTGGACCTGCGCGGCCGGCCCCGGCTGGTCACCTCCGGCGGCGAGTTCCACACGCTGCGGCGCCAGCTCGCCCGGCTGGCCGAGGAGGGGGTGGAGGTGGTGGTCGTCCCGCCGGAGCCGGTGGGCACGCTGGCCGCGCGGCTGGCGGACGCGGCCGACGGGCGCACGGCCGCCGTCCTGGTCTCGGCGGTGCTGTTCGAGACGGCCAGGATCGTGCCGGAGCTGGACGCGCTCGCCGCCGTCTGCCGCCTGCGGGGCGCCGAGCTGCTGGTGGACGCCTACCACGCGCTCGGCGTCGTACCGTTCTCGACGGCGGGCCTGGACTCGGCCTGGGTGGTGGCGGGCGGCTACAAGTACCTGCAGCTCGGGGAGGGCAACTGCGTGCTGCGGCTGCCGGCGCACGCCGACCGGCTGCGGCCGGTGGTGACCGGGTGGTACTCGGAGTTCGCCGAGCTGGCCGAGGACCCGCGGGCGGGCGGCCGGGTCGGCTACCCGGCGGGGGCGGCCCGGTTCGCGGGGGCGACCTACGACCCGGTGAGCCACTACCGGGCGGCCCGGGTGTTCGACTTCTTCGCCGCGCAGGGGCTGACGCCGCAGGTCCTGCGGGCGGTGTCGCTGCGGCAGCGCGGGCTGCTGGCGGCGCGCTTCGACGAGATCGGCGCGCCCGCGCACGTGGTCAGCCGGGACCTGGACGCCGCGCCCGGGGAGTTCGGCGGGTTCCTGGCGCTGCGCTCGCCGTACGCGGGGCGGCTGCGGGCCGGGCTGGCGGCGCGGGGGGTGCAGGCCGACAGCAGGGGCGAGTACCTGCGGCTCGGGCCGGCGCCGTACCTGTCGGACGCGCTGCTGCACGCGGCCATGGACCGGCTCGCCGCCGAGATCCGCTCACTGCCGTCCGGCGCGACGTCCGGGGCGAGGCGGGCGGCGTGAACCGGAGGGGGCGGCGGCGCACAGCCGGGCACCCGCCCCCGGCTCGGCCTTGCACGCGGCGGCGGTCAGGGGCGGAAGAGGGCCGGGTCCATGGGGACGAGCGACGGCGAGACGCGGACCGGGAAGCCGATCTGGTCGAGCACGTCGCGGCGCAGGTCCACGCCGGGCGCGAGCTCCACCAGCTCCAGGCCGCCGGCGGTGACGTCGAAGACGGCCCGCTCGGTGACGACGCGGGCCCACTGCCCGCGCCGCACGCCCTCGCCCAGCCGGTACGTGACGTGACCGGCCCGCGGCACCAGCTTGCGCACCCGCCCTTCGGCCAGGATCCGCAGCCCGCCGTCGGCGCAGCTCACCCGGAGGCCGTCGGTGGTCAGCGTGCCGGCGAAGACCAGCCGCGTGGCGTTGTGCGCGATGTCCACGAACCCGCCGGCGCCGGGGTTGGCCGCGCCGAACCGGCTGACGTTCACGTTGCCCTCGGCGTCGATCTGGGCGAAGGCGAGCGCGGCGAACGGGCAGCCGCCGCCGTCGATGAAGTCGAACTGAGAGGGCCCGTCGAGCAGCGCCCGCGGCGAGTAGTTCGCCGAGAACTGCCAGCCGCTCATCACGATGCCGCCGAACGAGCCGTGCTCGGTGGTGAACAGGTGCTCGTCCAGGCGGCCGTCGTCCAGCAGGCCGTCCTCGGCCATGGCCAGGACGGCGTCGGAGGAGGCGCCGAACCCGAAGATCGAGGTCTCCCCCGGCCTGACCTCCCTGGCGACCCGGCGGGCGATCACCTTGTCCGGGCCGGACGGCAGCCGCGGCACCCGCGCGACGGCGTCGGGCACGTGCCGGAGGTAGCCGGGGTCGTGCCGTACGCCGGTGGTCATGGGCGCGTCCGGAACCACGACGACCCGGTCGACGAGCGCCCCTGGCACGCGCATCTCGCGCGCGGGCGACGCGCCGGCCGGCACGATCCGCGACACCTGCGCGATCACGGTGCCGCCGCACGCCTTCACCGCGAGGGCGATCGCCAGCGCGCTGGAGAACAGCGGCTGGTCCTCGAAGGACAGGTTGCCGTCGGGGTCGGCGGCGCTCGCCCGGACCAGTCCGGCGTGCAGCGGCCAGGACGGGTAGAACAGGTACTCCTCGCCGCCCAGCTCGACCAGCTCCACCAGGTCCTCCTGGGCCAGGCGGGTGAACCTGCCGCCGCCGTGCCGGGGGTCGGCGTACGTGCCGAGGCCCACGCGGGTCAGGTAGCCGGGGCCGCGCCGGGCCACCTCGCGCAGCCAGTGCATGGCGGCGCCCATCGGCCAGCTGTACGCCTCGACGAGGTCGTTCTGGATCAGCTCGGTCAGGGCGGGGCGGGCGCCGGTCACCGGGTGGCGGGGGTTGATGAACGAGGCGGACACGATGCGGCGCATCAGGCCCTTCCTGGCCACGTGGTCCATGCCGCCGATGCCGACGGCGTCCCCGGTGGCGCAGGGGAAGTAGAAGGTCAGCTCGCGCGGGGCGCCGGTGGCGGCGAAGCGCTCGCCGAGCGCGGCCAGCAGGGCGTCGGGGGTGAGCCAGCCGATGACGCCGGTGCTGGCGACGGCCTGGTGGTCCTCGATGAGTGCGACGGCCTCGGCCGCCCCGCACACCTTGCCCGTCCGTCCGCCCGCGACCGTCTCAGAGGACCGGTCCGGGGCCTGGTCCGGGGCGTGGCCCTGGTCCGGGGCCTGGTGCAGGTCCGGGGCCTGGTGCTGGTCCTGGTCCGGGCCGGTCATGGGCGGGCTCCGAAGCGGGCCAGGCTCTCGCGGGCCGTGGCGGAGGCGCAGTCGGCGCCGAACATCCAGGCCGTGCGCGCGTCGAGCGTCTCGGCGGGCCCGCTCACCGCGTCGGTCAGCGCCCGTTTGGCGGAGGCGACCGCGTGCGGGGGCAGCTCGGCGAGCCCCGCCGCCACCTCCAGCGCGCACGCCAGCGCCTGCCCCGGCGCGGTCAGCTCGTCGGCGCCGCCGATCCCGTGCAGTTCGCGGCCGGTCAGCGGGCGGTCGCCCCAGACCAGCCGCCGCGCGGCGACCGGCCCGACCCGGGCGGCCAGGCTCTGGATGCCCCAGGGCGGCACCCAGCCGAGCCGCACCTCCGGCAGGTGCCAGCGGGCGTCCTCGGCGGTGACCACCACGTCGCAGCCGGTGGCCAGCAGGAAGCCGCCGCCGAGCGCGAAGCCCTCGACGGCGGCCACCACGGGGATGCCGAGATGCTGGACGGCCCTGGCCACGCGCCCGGTGTCGGCCTCGTGCCGCACCATGCCCTCACGCGTCATCCCGGACAGCTCCTTCAGGTCCGACCCCGCGCAGAACCCCGGCGGCGCGCCCGTCAGCACGGCGGCGCGCACTCCGGGGTCGTCGTCCAGCTCGGCCAGCGCGGAGCCGAGCGCCGCGACCAGCCCGGACCCGAGCGCGTTGCGCACGCGGGGCCGGTCGAGCCGCAGGACGGCCACCGCCCCGCGGCGCTCGCACGCCAGGCCCCCGTCCGACGGCCGGTCCATCAGAACGGGGTGGGCCAGGGGGCCAGCCAGGCGACGTCCACGACGCCGGGACGCAGGTGCGGCCAGGCGGCCACCTCGCGCCAGCCGTGCGCCGTCATGTGCTCGGCGATGCTGTCGAGGGTCGAGCCGCCGCTGTAGCGGGCCGTCACGCTGCCCTCGACGACGGCGAGCCGCAGGCGGCTCAGGTCGGTCCCGGCCAGCACCTCCAGCTCGGCGCCCTGGGCGTCCACCACCAGCACGTTGCAGCCGTGCTGCACCTCGCTGACGGGGATCACCGGGACGACGTCCTGCCGGACGACGGCCATGGGCAGCAGCGGCGGCAGCATGCTGGACTGCTTGTCGTAGGGGGTGACGTTGAGCGTGGCCTGGCCGCGTTCCCGGCCGGCGCACGCCGCCACGACCTCGCGGGCCGGGTGGCCGTGCTCGGGCTCGGGCAGCCCGGCGGCCAGGTGGTGCAGCCGGAGCTGCTCGCGCAGCGCGGGCAGGTGGTCGCCGTTGGGCTCCATCATGACCAGGCGGCGGAACCCGCATCTGGTGAGCGCCTCCACCTCCTGGCCCCGGTGCGCGCCCACCTGGATCGCCCCTTCGGCCGGCAATCCCAGCTTGTCCAGCAGGTCGGGCAGGTGATCCTCCCATCGGGCGCTCACCCGCTCCGGTGCGACAGTCTGGTTGCGCATCTGGTCGTCTCCTCCCGGTGAACCGCTCAGGGCAGCGTCATCGTGGTCATCCTCGGTCGCGGCCGCGCGCCGCCGCATCTCGTGGATTGCGCGGTACGTCCGGATCGCCGTCCCGCGTCGCCGTCCCCGCGTCGCCGCCGGGCGAGCAATCCGCGAGGTGCGGGACGGCCGGGCGGCGGACCACGATGGACGCGCGACCGAAGGGAGGGCCCATGCGGCGAACTCGTGACCGTGACCTGAACGCCTACCTCGACCGGCTGGACGTCGGCGACCCCGGCGAGCCGTCGCTCCCGGCGCTGCGCGCCCTGCACCGCGCGCACGTGGAGCGGGTGCCGTACGAGACGTTGGAGGTTCAGCTCGGCCGGCGGATCACCGTGGACCCGCGCGAGTCGGTCGAGCGGGTGCTGCGCGGGCGCGGCGGCTACTGCGTGCAGCTCAACGGGGCGTTCGCCACGCTGCTGACCGCGCTCGGCTACGACGTCACCTGGCATCGGGCGGGGGTGCAGGCCGCCGTCCGGGCGCCCGCCTCGCCGGCGTCGTTCGCGCCGCACCTCGCGCTCACCGTCGCGCTCGACGGGCAGGACTGGCTGGTGGACATCGGGCTCGGCGACGGGCTGCACGAGCCGCTGCCGCTGCGGGCGGGGACGTACCGGCAGGGGCCGTTCGAGTTCCGGTTGTCCGCCTCGGACGTGGAGCCCGGCGGCTGGCGGTTCGACCACGACCCGCGCGGGTCGATCGCCGGGCTGGACGTCGAGCGGGCCCCCGCCGAGCCGGGGGACTTCGTGGAGTGGCATCCGTACCTGTGCACGTCGCCCGAGTCCCGGCTGGTGCGGGCCGCCGTCGTGCTGCGGCGCGACGCGACGGGCGCCGACTGCCTGGTGGGCTGCATGCTGCGGCGGATCGGCGCGGACGGCAGGACCGAGCGGGAGCTGTCCACCCGGCGGGAGTGGTTCGAGGCCCTGGAGGAGGTCTTCGGGCTGCGCCTCGACGACGTCAACGGCGCCGAACGCGAGGCCCTGTGGACCAAGGTCCGCGACGCCCACCTGGCCTGGCAGTCCCGCCGCCGCACCCCCGCCGCCTGACCCGGCCCGCCGGTTTTCCGATCAGCGGGCGGACCTCGCCACGGCCGCCGGGGTGACCGGGGTGACCGGGGTGAAGAAGTTGACGAGATTGCCGTCGGGGTCGCGGAACAGCAGCGACCGGTTGCCCCAGGGCATCGTGGTGGGCTCGTTGACGAAGCCGGTGACGAAGCCGGCCAGGTTCTCGTACGCGCGGTCCACGTCGTCCACCAGGAACTCGACGATGACGCTGTGGTTGTCGGCCGGGCGGGCGGAGCCCGGGGCGAACAGCGGGACGGTGCGGGTGCCCGCGATCGCCAGCGTGGCGGTGGCGGTCCTGATCTCGGCGAAGTCCTCGGTGGACCAGGTCGCCTTGGTCCCGGTGGCTCGCTCGTAGAACCCGGCGAGGCGGGCGACGTCAGCGGTGATGATGCGGATCGAGACGAAGTTCATGACGTTCCTTCAGTGTTCGTACAGCTCTTGGCATCCCGCACGGTACGACTGATACTGGACGGATTCGGTCCACTATTCGCCATAGGCTCGTCCTCATGTCGCCACCCACCGGTCGTGTGCTCACGCTCCTGCAGTTGTTGCAGTCGGGCGGCGTCCGCACGATGGCCGAGCTGGCCGACCGGCTCGGCGTGGACGGCCGCACCGTGCGGCGGTACGTCGGTCAGCTCGTCGACCTCGGGCTGCCGGTCGAGTCGGTGCGCGGCCGTTACGGCGGCTACCGTCTCGCCCGCGGCTACCGCCTGCCGCCGCTCATGCTCGACGACGACGAGGCGCTGGCCGTGCTGCTCGGCCTGATCGCCAACCGGCGGACGGCCGGCGCCGCAGGCGACACCGCTAGCGAGACGGCGGCCGCGAAGATCCGCCGGGTGCTGCCCGAGCGGCTCGTCCGCAGGCTGGACGCGCTCATGGAATCCCTCGCCTTCACCGGCCCGCCCGGCGGGCCCGCCGGCCCGGACGCCGCCGTCCTGCTCACGATCGCCGACGCCGTACGCCACCGCCGGCCCGTCTCGATCCGGTACGCCGACCGCGCCGGCCGGCGCAGTGACCGCACGCTGCACCCGTACGGGATCGTCAGCCACGCGGGCCGCTGGTACGTCACCGGCGAGGACCCCGGCCTCGGCGAGGACCGGACCTTCCGCCTCGACCGCGTCGCGGACGCCCGCGCCCTGCCCGGCTCGTTCGAGCCGCCCGCTGGACGCGCCGCGCAGGATCCGGCGCAGCGCGTCCTGTCGGGGTTCGCCACCGCCTCCTACCGGCACGAGGTGACCCTGCGGATCCACGGGACGGCCGAGCGGATCCGCACCCGCCTGCCCGCCGCCGTCGCCACCATGCAGGAGATCATCGACGAGCCCGCTCCCGACACCGCCGGGGAGCCCACTGGGGAGGCCGGTCCGGCGGGCGAGCGCTGGTGGCGGGTCGAGCTGCGGGCCGAACGGCTCGACTGGCTGCCCGGCGTGCTCGCCGCGCTCGACCGCCCGTTCGTCATCGAGCGTCCCGACGAGCTGCGCGACCTCGTCCTCGCCGTCGCCGGCCGCCTCGCCTCCCGCGCCCGCCGCCCCTGACCGCCCGGCGTCACACCCCGACGAAGCTCACCGTCTCCGCCAGGTCCGCCCGCCCGGTACGCAGCCGCGGCACGCCCTCCCTCTCGAAGCCCACCGCGACCCCGCAGAGCAGGACAAGCCCGTCATGGGCGCCGACGGTCGTGCTGACGGTCTCGCGGTACATCGTCCACATCACCTGGGGGCAGCTGTGCACCCCTTCCGCCCTCAGCAACAACATGACCGTCTGCAGGTACATCCCGGCGTCCGCCCACTGCCCGGGGCCCATCGCCCGGTCGAGGTAGCAGAACAGGACGACCGGCGCCCCGAACGCCGCCGAGTTCAGGGCGGCGATCCGCCGCGGCCGGTCGGGGTCGTCGCGCTCGATCCCCAGCGCCCTGTACCGCTGGTCGGCCGCGGCGGCGAACCGGTCCAGGTACGGCGAGGTCAGCTCGGCCGGGTACATCGGGTACTCCCGCTCGTCACCCGGGTCTCCCGCCAGCGCCCTGGCCGTCGCCCGCCGTTTCAGCTCGGCCAGCGGCTCGCCGGCCACGACGTACAGCCGCCACGGCTGAAGATTCCCGCTCGACGGGGCCCGCGTCGCGGCGGTCAGCACGCGTTCGAGCACCTCCTTGGGGACCGGCTCGTCGCTGAACGCCCGCACCGCCCGGCGGCTGTCCACGGCCTCGTACACGTCCATGCCTTCTCGCCCTCTCACCTCGACCTGCCCGTGCGGGCCGCGGCGAGCAGCCGTGCGGCCGTCACCGCCGCGCCCGCGACCGCGGCCGTCACCAACCAGGTCATGAACGTCGGATACAGATAGACCACCTGGATCCACATGATGTCGCCACCCCGCAGGAGCACCCGCATGATCGGCACGATCATGACGCACAGCGCGAGCGGGGCCAGATGCGGCAGCAGCCGCCACCGCCGCCACCCGACGCACCCGACGGCCCAGCGCCGGGAGCGGGCCACGCCCCGTACGGCCAGCCCGATGGTCGCGAGGGTCAGCAGGACGAACAGGAGGTCGGTGACGAGGTAGGGCGGCGCGGAGGGGATCTCGGGTGTGCCTCCCTCGATCAGGGCGACCAGGCCGTCCATGAGGGCGCCGGCGTCGCCGAAGGCCGTCCCGGTGTTCGCCATGACCGCGACGCCGTACCCGCGCGTCGGCATCAGCAGCTGGGCGGCCGTGGAGGTGAACAGGTCGCCGTCGTGCCGGACGACGGGCGTGCCGCGCGCGGTCTCGCCGATCTCCCAGCCGAGGGCGTACTCCCCGTCCTGCTCGGACGGCGTGCGCATCTCCTTGACGCTCTGCGGGGAGAGGATGCCGTCGTTCTGCGCGATCAGCCATCGGGCCAGGTCGCCGGCGGTGCTGAGGATCCCGCCCGAGCCGTTGCCGAACCCGGGCGGCTCCGGCACGGCGACGGCCCGGCCGAGCACGACCAGATGGCCGCGGGCGCTGCCGGGCAGGTCGCGGTCGGTGTCGACCGTCCTGCTGTGGCGCATGCCGAGGGGCGTGAAGACGTTCTCGTGCAGGTACGCCGCGAACGGCCGCCCGCTCACCACCTCGACCAGCCGCGCGGCGACCTGGTAGTTGGTGTTGTGGTAGCTGAAGGCGGTGCCCGGCTCCGCGGCGAGCCGCGCCGTCCTCAGGCGGGCCACGGCGCCTTCGAGCGTGCGGGGCTGGGGCAGGCTCTTCTCGTGGAAGGCCGAGTCGGCCATGCCGGAGGTCTGGTTGAGCAACTGCCGCACGGTGATCCGGGCGGCCCTGGGGTCGGCCATGGTGAACTCGGGCAGGTAGCCGCGCACCGGCCCGTCCAGCTCGACCTGGCCTTTCTCCACCAGTTGCAGGACGGCGAGCGAGGTGAAGGACTTGCTGACCGACGCCACGGCCATGGGCGTGTCCGCCGTCACCGGCTCGCCGGCGGCGGTCCGGCCGTACCCGGCGGCGTGGACGACCTGCCTGCCCTTGGTGATCGCGACCGCGACCCCGGGCAGCCCGGTCGCCTCCCGGTACCTCGTGACGAAGGCGTCCACCGACGAGGGCGCGAGGTCCTGGGGCGCGGCCGGGCCGGACGCGAGCGGCAGGGCGAGGCAGAACACGGCGACGATGTCTCTGAGCACCCGCCCAACGCTACGGATCACCCGCGTGCCGCGACCATGGCGAAGTCCCTCCCGCTTCACCTGCGGAAAACCGCCATTCCCTCGCAAAAGCCGGGCGGGCCCGCAAGCACTTCGCCCCGGACGCCCTCTTGCCCGACCCCGCTGACCCGGCTGGCGATTCGTCTGTTCCGCCGGAGATGAAACCCGTGATGGGCGGGTGCCGGTGACGGCTACCGTGGCGGAGTGCACACAGTGATCACGCGAGACGGCCGCGCCCTTGCCGTGGAGCAATGGGGCGTCCCCGACGGAACACCCGTGTTCTACCTGCACGGCACCCCCGTGGGACGCCTGGCCCGCCACCCCGACGACTCCCTGTACACCAGGCTCGGCATCCGGCTGATCACCTTCGACCGTCCCGGCCTCGGCGGCTCGACGCCGCTGCCCGGGCGGCGCGTCGTGGACGGCGCGGACGACGTCGCAGCCGTGGCCGACGCGCTCGGCCTCGGCGAGTTCGCCGTCTACGGGGTCTCCGGCGGCGGGCCGCACGCGCTGGCGTTCGCCGCCCGCCACCCCGGCCGGGCCGTCCGGGTCGCCACGCTGGCCGCGCCGGCCCCGCGCGACGCCGAGGGGCTGGACTGGACGGCCGGGATGATGGAGGGCAACCGGCGCAGCGCCGCCGTCGCCCTCCAGGATCGCGACGCCATGATCGCCCACCTGGGGGCGGACTCGTCCGGGCCGCCGCAGTTGCCGCCGTTCGAGGCCGCCGTCCTGACGCGTCCCGAGGTCAGCGCCATGTTGGCGGCCGCCTACGCCGAGGCGGTCCGTCCCGGCCTCGGCGGCTGGGCCGACGACGTCATCGCCATCTTCGGCAGCCCCTGGGGGGTGGACCCGGCCGCCGTCACCGTTCCGGTCCGGCTGTGGCACGGCGAGCTGGACGGGGTCGTGCCGGTCGCGCACGCCCGCTGGCTCGCCGCCCGCATCCCCACCGCCACCCTCACCGTCCAGCCCGACGCCGGGCACGCCGGGCACTTCGACGCCACCCCCGCCACGCTGGAGTGGCTGCTGCACGGCGACGACCCCCTCCGCGACGAGGACGCGGTGGCGGCCGTCACGACGTAGGCGGCCCGCCCTCAGTGCGGGATGGTGTCGATCAGTTCCCGGGCGCCCTGGCGGAGCAGCGCGACCGCGACGGAGGTGCCGAGCGTCGCCGGGTCGAGCGGGCCGGCCCACTCGTGCGCGTCGAGCACGCGCTTGCCGTCGGGGGAGAAGACGCGGGCGCGCAACGACAACCGGCCGTCGCGCTCGGCGCGGGCGTAACCGGCGATGGGCGAGTTGCAGTGGCCCTGGAGCACGTGCAGCAGCATGCGCTCGGCTGTGATCTCCCGCCACGTGTCGGCATGCCCCAGACCGGCGACCGCGTCGACGGTCGCCGGGTCGTCCTCCCGGCACTGCAGGGCCAGCACGCCCGCGCCGATCGGCGGGCACATCGTCTCCAGCGACAGCGCCTCGGTGATGCGTTCCGGCCGGCCGATGCGCTCCAGCCCGGCCACCGCCAGCAGCAGCGCGTCGGCCTCGCCCGCGTCCAGCTTCTCCAGGCGCCGGTTGGCGTTGCCGCGCATCGGCACGCAGCGCAGCTGCGGGTGGGACGCGGCGAGCTGGGCCACGCGCCGCACCGACGACGTGCCGATCCGGGTGCCCTCGGGCAGCGCGTCCAGCTTCAGGCCGCCGGGGTGCACGAGCGCGTCGCGCAGGTCGTCACGCTTGAGGAAGGCCGCGAACACCGTGCCGGCCGGCAGCGGGCGGTCGGCGGGCACGTCCTTCATGCAGTGGACCGCCAGGTCGGCCCGGCCGGCCAGGAGCGCCTCGTCGACCTCTTTGGTGAAGGCGCCCTTGCCGCCCAGCGCCGACAGCGCACCCTGCCACCGGTCGCCGGACGTGGTGACCGGGACGACCTCGGTGCGGATGCCGGGATGCCGGTCGGCCAGCTCCCGCCGTACGCGCTCGACCTGGGCGAGCGCCATGGGAGAGGAACGCGTCACGACGCGGATCAGCTCGGGGACGGCCATCCCCCGATCGTAGGGCGTCATGTCCGTGCCGCGCGGGCTGATTCCGGAGCTCGCCATGCATGGCCCGCCGAGGGGATGGCGGCTTAGGGTACGGATCACCAATTGTCACGGGGGAAGAGGACGGGGACGTACATGATGGCCAATGATCCGGCGCGGCCGACGCTGATGACGCGGATGGTCGCGGCGTACAAGGGCGAGGTGCGCGCGGACGAGCTGGAGGCGTACCGGCGAGCCGGGGGCCTGGTCTACACCGAGCTGGAGCGTGCCGAGGAGCTGCGGTTACGCCTGGTCCAGGACGGCGTCAACCTCTGGCACGGCCCGCAGTCCGCCTCCGGGCAGCTGCTGTGCACCTGGAACGCGTTCGTGCTGCAGACCATCGGCGAGCAGCTGCTCGACTCCGACTACAGCGCCGACCCGCGCACCGCGGGCTACGTGCCGCCGGTCACCAGCCGGCAGGTGGCCGCCTGCTTCGCCCAGGTGGAGGGCTGGGTGTCGCGGGCCCGGCAGGCGGCCGGCAACACCCGCTACCTGGTCGAGACAGAGCTCCAGCTGCCCGCCGACCTGCCCGAATGGGCCGAGGCGGACCCGTGCCCGCTGCCCCATCTGCACGGCATGCTGGCCGCCACCCGCGCGATCCGCCGGCACGCCGAGGTGGCCTTCGGCGTGTTCGAGCAGACCGTCGCCGACGACCACGACCACCAGGCCGACCTGCAGCGGCTGCGCCAGCTCGTGGCCGAGGCCGCCACCGCCGCCGACTACGCCGAGGGGCTGCTCAAGGCCGATCCGAAGCCGAGCCTGCACGAGGCGATCGAGCAACGGCTGCAGCGGTCCCTGGAGCTCTACTACCACGTGGGCCAGCTCATCGCCATGCCCAGGCACATCGCCACCTACCAGAGCACCGTCACCAGGCCCGCGGCGACGTACCGGTCCCTTGAGGCGAACCTGCGTGACCTCGACCCCTGGTGCCTGACCGACCCGCAGCGGCGGGACTACTGGCAGGCCGACCCCAAGGCCCGGCAGGCCGTCAAGGAGATGTGGGAGTACGACCCCGACCCGGCCGCCACGCTGCACATCCAGGCGCAGATCGACGCCGCCTTCCGGGACGGCGCCATCGCCTACGCCGTCGACGTGGCGGGCCAGCCGCTCGGCAGCTACTACTGCTGCCCGTTCCCCGCCATCTATTCGGTGCGCAGGCCGGTGGTCATCGCGGGCACGCTGCTGCGGCCCATGCAGCGCTTCACCTTCGAGGCGTCCGCGGAGGAGATGGCGAGCGGCGGGCCGTTCCGGCGCGAGATCATCGTGGCCGACTTCAAGCCGACCAACGAGGTCGACTACTGCGACCCCGACGGGCTCCACGGCGACTAGTCATCGGACGGGCCACGGAGAAAAAGCAGCGAAAAAGCGGCGGAAATGCGGCGGAATCCGGGGCGGGCCGTCGGTATCCGAGGACGCCCGGCCTCGGAGCTGCCTATATTTCAGGCAACGGAATTCTCCTGTTGGAGGCCCAGGTGTCCGATGTGTTCGCCAAGGATCTCAGCCGCCGGGTCGTGACCAGGATCGCCCCCGCCGAACTTCCGCTGTTCGACCAGACCTGGGACGCGCTCGGCGGCAGGACCGGGCCGAGGTCGCATCGGGATCCGCTCGGTTTCGGGTTGCCGGGAGTGGACGAGCTGCTGGTGACGGCGATCGTCTCCGGCGTCGTGACCACGGTGCTCGCGGACGTGGGCAAGGACGTCGGCTCGTGGACCGGCCGGCTGATCGGCCGGTTGCGCCGCCGTCCGCGGGAGCTGCCCGAGGTGCGGCCGGCGGGCCCGGCGCCGTTGCCGCCGGCCCGGCTGACGGAGATCCGCAAGGTCGCCTACCAGAAGGCGCGCCGGATGGGCATGTCGCAGGCGCAGGCCGACGCGCTGGCCGACGCGGTGGTGAGCGAGCTGGCCCGCAACCCGTCATGAGGGGCCGGCTCCCGTCGGCCACCACGTCCGCGTTCGTCCTGCTGATCAGCCTGGCGTTCGCGACGACCGCGATCTACCGGCCGGGGATCTTCGACCTGCTGTCGGCGCAGGGGGCGGAGGTCCCGGCGAAGGTCAGGGAGGCGTGCCAGCTCGCGGCACTGAAGGGCCTGGACGATCCGGCGTGCGAGGTGATGAGCCGCGGCGCTCACCAGGATCTCCGGCTCGGCGTGCTGCTCTGTTTCGCGACGCTCGTCCTGCTCACCGGGCTGCAGTACTGGTTCGGCCCGGCCTGGCGGATCCGCCGCCGGCGGCTGCGTCCGGTCGGCGGCGAGGTCGGCGAGGAGTTGCGGCGGATGGCGGCGGAGGTGCTCGGCGGCCGCCGGGTCGTCTTCCTGCTCGACGTGCTCGACCCCGCGGTGGCCGGGCTGGCCTTCGGCCGGGCCGGGCGCCGGTACGTGGTGATCAGCCGGGGCACCTGGATGTCGTTCGAGCGCGACCGGCCGCTGTTCCGGGCGGTGGTGCTGCACGAGCTGGCGCACGTGCGCAACAGGGACCTGACCATCACGGCGGTGACGCTGGCGATGTGGCGGTCGTACGCCGCGGTGATCCTCGTGCCGGGCCTGCTCGCCGCCGTGAACGGGGTGTTGTCGGGGCAGGCGCCGTTCCTGCGGTCGGAGCTGATGCCGTTCGGGGCGCGCGCGGCGCTGTCGTGGTTGTTCGCCGCCCAGATCGCCGGGCTTGCGGTGTTGTCGTGGCTGACCCGTTCGGTGGTGCTGCAGTCGCGTGAGCTGATGGCCGACGCCCGTGTGCTGTCGTGGGAGCGGGACGCGACGCCGCTGCGCCGCGTGTTCGAGCAGGCGCCGTCGCCGCGCCGGTGGCCGGTGTCGCTGCGGGTGCGCACCCATCCGCATCTCGCCGTCCGGCGGGCCGCGCTGGAGGACGAGGAGCCGCTGGTCCGCCAGGGTTTCGTCTTCCCGCTGGCGCTGGGCGGCTGTTTCTCCCTCACCATGGACCCGGCCACGTCGCTGACCGCGCAGGGACGCACCAACACGCTGCCGTGGCCGGCGGAGGTGTTCGCCCTGCTGCTGGCCGTCGCGCTGGGGTTGCGGGCGTTGCGGGCCGTGTCGGCGCGCGGCGACGCCGTGCACGTGCCGCTGGGCCTGGCCGTGGGGCTGGCGGGCGGCTGGGTGCTGGCCCCGAGCAGGATGACCGACCATGCGCTGGCGCCGTTCCCCGTGTCGGTGCAGCTCGCCGGGCTGGTGGTGCTGGCGGTGGCGGGCCTGCTGCTGGGGGTGTGGGTGCGGTGGGTGGCGCGGGTGTGGGCGCCGCGGGTGCACGGGCTGCGGTCGGCGCTCGGGCCGCTGCTGCTGATCGCGGTGGTCGTGACGCTGGGCGCGCGGGGGTTCTACGACCTCCAGGCCGACATCATCATCGCCCACGTCCAGAAATATCCCGCTGTTTCCGACCCGCTGGCCCAGGTCCTGATCAGCGCGCAGATCATGCTGGACTCCCGCCTGTCGGCGGGCGTCCTGCTGCTGCTCGCCGTCGTCCTGCTCATGCTGGCCCCGATGGCGGTACGTTTCGTCACCCTCGGCGAACCCCGCCCGCCCGCGCCCCGGCGCACCGGCCGCGTCGCCCTGGCGGTCGGCTGCGCGGCCGCCGCGGCGCTGGTCACGGCGACGGTGTCGGGCGCGGTCAACGGCTACGTCTTCCAGAGCTCCGGCACCGCGTTGTCGGGCGTCATCGCGACCGGAGCCGCCGCCGGCGCCGCTCTGGCGGCCTGCGTGGCCGGGTTGTCCGGGACGTCGCCGGTCGCGAAGGGCATGCTGACGGGGCTGGTCGCGGCGGTGCTCTACGCCCTGGCGCTGGAGCTGGTGTGGCTGCCCTTGCGGACGGCGCTGCCGTGGCTGATCCACATGATCATCCTGGAGCGCATGCTGGCGGCCGCGCTGATCGCCGCGCTGGCCACGGCCCTGCTGGCCCGCCTGCTGCCCGTCCGCGGCGAGCCGGCCCCGGCCGCCGGCTTGCCCGCGCCGGGGTGAGCCCGCCCTTCCGGAAGGACGGTCTTCGAGCCGGCCGACCTCCGCCTCACCGGCCGTGTTCATGGCGGGCGACCGTATCCGCCGGGGCCGACAATCCGTCCGGCCCGGCGGTTGGGATGATGAGGGCATGGACGCCCCCATCCCGATCGACACCGATGCCTGGCCGCGCCGGCAGCACTTCGAGCACTACCGCCGGGCCGTCCCGTGCACGTATTCGATCACGGTGGAGATCGACGTCACCGCGTTCGCGGCGGCGCTCGGCCGGTCGCGACGCAAGTCCTACCTCGCGCAGGTCTGGGCGATCGCCACGGTCGTCAACCGGCACGACGAGTTCAGGATGTGCCTCACCGCCTCCGGCGAGCCGGCCGTCTGGCCCGTCGTGCATCCGGCCTTCACGGTCCTCAACCCCGAACGCGAGACGTTCGCGTGCGTGTGGGCGCCCTACGACCCCGACTTCGCCGCCTTCCACGACGCCGCCGCTCCCCTGCTCGCCGAGCACGCCCGCGCCACCGAGTTCTTCCCGCAGGGGTCGCCGCCGTCCAACACGTTCGACGTGTCGAGCCTGCCGTGGACGTCCTTCACCGGGTTCAACCTCAACATCGGCGGCAACTGGGACCATCTCGCCCCCATCTTCACCCTCGGCCGGTACACCGAGCGCGACGGCCGGGTCCTGCTCCCCCTCGCACTCCAGGTGCACCACGCCGCCGCCGACGGGTTCCACTCCGCCCGGCTCGTGAACGAGCTGCGGACCCTCGTCGCGGACCCGTCGTGGGTCGACGGGAGCCCGGCCTCCTGAACCAGCGCTGACCTCCGCCCCCGCGCCGGCCCTTGCGGGCACGGGCCGGGGCGCGCTTCGCCATACCCCGAGACAATCGTTCGGAATTGCTACGATCGTTTCCCATGCGATAGTTTTGTATGCGAAAGAGAGGTGGCGTTCATGACGAGCGAAGCCGACACGGCCGATGCCCGGCGACACGTCGACGTACTGATCATCGGTGCCGGCCTGTCCGGCATCGGCGCCGCATGGCATCTCCAGCGGCGCCCCGGCAGGACCTACGCGGTGCTGGAGGCCCGAGACCGTCTCGGCGGCACCTGGGACCTGTTCCGCTATCCGGGCGTCCGCTCGGACTCCGACATCTTCACCCTCAGCTACGCCTTCCAGCCCTGGCGCGGCCGCAAGTCCCTGGCCGACGGCGACGCCATCCGCCGCTACATCGAGGACACCGCCCGCGACCACGGCATCGACCGGCACGTCCGGCACCGGACCAAGGCCCTGTCCGCCGACTGGTCCTGGGAGCGGCGCCGATGGACGGTGCGCACCACCCGCGGGACCTGGACGTGCTCGTTCCTGTACGTCTGCGCCGGCTACTACGACTACGACCACGGCCACCAGCCGGAGTTCAAGGGCGCCGCGGACTTCGGCGGCCGGTTCGTGCACCCGCAGTTCTGGCCGGACGACCTCGACGTGACCGGCAAGAACACCGTGGTGATCGGCAGCGGGGCCACCGCGGTCACCCTGGTGCCGGCGCTGGCCGAGCGGGCGGGGCACGTCACGATGCTGCAGCGCTCCCCGACCTACCTGACCTCCCTGCCCGACGTGGACCCGGTGGCGGGCCCGCTGCGCCGCCTGCTTCCCGCGCGTACGGCCCACCGGCTGCTGCGCGCCAAGAACGTCCTGAGCAGCCAGCTCACGTACTGGCTGAGCCGGCGCTACCCCGAGCAGACCAAGCGGCACCTGCGCAGGGGCATCCAGCGCCACCTGCCCGACCCCGCCCTCCTCGACCGGCACTTCACCCCCCGGTACCAGCCGTGGGACCAGCGGCTGTGCGTCGTCCCCGACGGCGACCTGTTCCGCGAGGTGGCCGCCGGGCGCGTGTCGATGGTCACCGACCGGATCGCCCGTCTCACCGAGCACGGGATCGAGCTGGAGTCCGGGCGCACGCTTGAGGCGGACGTGATCGTCTCCGCGACGGGCCTGTCGCTGATCCCCCTCGGCGGGATCGCCGTGTCGGTGCAGGGTCGCCCGGTCGACCTGGCGGACACCACCGCCTACCGCGGGCTGATGCTGAGCGGCGTGCCCAACCTGGCCTTCTGCGTCGGCTACACCAACGCGTCGTGGACGCTGCGGGCGGAGCTGTCCTCCCGGTACGTCGTCCGGCTGCTCGACCACATGCGGCGGCACGGCCTGACCACCGCGATGCCCGCGCTTCCGCGCGACGTCGCCCGCCGTCCGCTGCTCGGCCTGACCTCCGCCTACGTCCAGCGCGCGGCGCACCTGTTCCCGCAGCAGGGCGACCGCGCGCCGTGGACGGCCGGCCAGAACTACCTGACCGACCGGCTGCGGTCGGCGTTCCTCGACGTCCGCAAGGGGATGATCTTCGATGGGTGAGCAGTACCGGGTGGTGGCCCTGGGCGGCGCCGGCGCGATGGGCAGGCCCGTCGTCGAGGCGCTGGCCGGACGGCCGGACATCGCCGACCTGGTGATCGCCGACCGCGACACCGCCGCCGCCGCACGGCTGTCCGTCAAGTACGCGAACGCCTCGGCCGCGACCGTGGACGCCGCCGACCCGGTCCGGCTGCGCGAGCTGTTCCGCGACGCCGACCTGGTCGTCAACACCACCGGCCCGTTCTTCCGGCTCGGCGTGCCGATCCTGCGGGCGGCGATCGAGAGCCGTACCCACTACGCCGACATCTGCGACGACTGGGAACCGACCCTGGACATGCTCGCCATGGACGCCCAGGCGCGGGACGCCGGCGTGACGGCCGTGATCGGGGCCGGCGCGAGCCCGGGCACCAGCAACATGCTGGCCGCATTGGCGACCCGTGAGCTGGACGCCGTGGAGAGCCTTCACACCGCCTGGCCGGTGGACGTCCCGTTCGTCGGCGACGACCCCGCCGACGCCTCGGCGGGCGGGCAGTCGGCCGCCGTCGTCCACTGGATGCAGCAGTTGTCCGGCACGATCCGCGTCTGGGCCGGCGGCGCGCCCGCCGAACGGCCGCCGCTCGAACCGGTCAGGCTCGACTACCCGGGGCTGGGCCCCGGCACCGCCTACACCGTCGGCCATCCCGAGCCGCTGACGCTCCCGGCGACCTGCTCGATCACCGGCGACTCCGCCTGCGTCATGGTGGTCAGGCCGGAGACGGCCGCGTACCTGATGACCCTGCGCGAGGAGATCGACCGGGGCGGGCTCTCCCTGGAGCAGGCCGCGGCCGCGATCGAGCGCCCGACCGCGGGCCGCTTCGCCCGCTCCGCCGTGCGCCGGCTCTCGCTGCGCGGCCCCGGCTCGCTGCCGCCCTTCTTCGCGCTGGCCGCCGGCGTCCGGAACGGGCGGCCGTGCCGGATCGGCGCGCGGCTGATCGGCTCGCCGCGCGGGATGGCCAGGGCGACCGGGATCCCGCTGTCGCTGGCGGCGGCGCAGATCCTCGACGGCTCGGTGCGCGCCCACGGCGTCCATCCCCCGGACGCCGTGCTCGACCCGGAGAGGTACTTCGCGGAGCTGGCCGTCCACTGCGACCCGCCGCGCACCGGCCGCGACGAGGTGGTCACCGTGGACCGGACCCCGTGACCGGCGCCGATCGCCCGCTTCCCGGGGTCCGCGGCGAGGTCGGGCCCGGGTGGGAGCCGGTCCGCCGCGCGTTCGCCGCGATCACCGGCAGGCCGGGCGAGCGCGGCGCGGGGCTGCACGTCATCCACCGCGGCCGGGCCGTCGTCGATCTGTACGCCGGGAGCGACGCGTCCGGCCCCTACGGCCCGGACACCCGGCAGGTGATCTTCTCGGCCTCCAAGGGCGTCGCGGCCGCCTGCCTGGCGGTGCTCGCCGACCGCGGGCACCTCGACCTCGACGCGCCCGTGGCCAGGTACTGGCCCGAGTTCGCCCGCCGCGGCAAGTCCGGGATCACGGTCGCGCACCTGCTGAGCCATCAGGCCGGGCTCATCGCGCCGGAAGGCGGCGCCACCCTCGGGGCGGTGCTGGAGGGGCGTCCGCTGGCCGACGTCCTGGCCGCCGAGCCCGCGCGCTGGCCGCCGGGACGGCCCGGGTACCACGCGGTCACCTGGGGGACGCTCGCCGACGAGCTCGTCCGCCGCGTCACCGGCGGACGGCTCGGCGAGGTGCTCGACGCGTGGGTGTGCCGGCCGCGCGGCCTGGCGATCGGCATCGGCGGCGCGGCGTCGGGCCCGCCGCCCGCGCCCGTGCACGCCGCCACGCGCGTCCCGTTCCTGGTCCGGATGACCACCGCGGTCTTCGCCCGGCCCGGGACGCCGTTGTGGGCGGCGATGACGGTGGGGGGTGCGCTCACCGAGCCGCCCGACCGGTGGGTGGCCCGTCCGGAGACCCTCGCCGCCCACCTGCCGGCGGCGAACGCCGTGGCCACGGCCCGCTCCCTGGCCCGGCTCTACGCGCTGCTGCTGCCCGGCGCCGGATCCGCGCCCGGCGACGAGCCGCCGCTCGTCGGCGAGGGGACCTGGCGGGCGGCCGTCCGGCCGCGTGCCGCCGGGCGCGACCGGGTGCTGGGCGTGCCGTCGGCCTTCGGGTGCGGGTTCGCGCTGCCCAGCCGCGCCTGGCGCCTGGGGTCGCCCACGGCCTTCGGCCATCCGGGCATCGGCGGCGTCCTCGGCCTCGGCGATCCGCGCCGGGGTCTCGCCCTGGCCTTCCTGCCGCGGACGATGCCCGCCGACGCGCTGGCCGACCCCCGTCACCGCACCCTGCTGGACGCGGTGGCCCAGGTCATCGGCGGCTAACGATCGGATTCGATACGATAGTCGGCATGGACGTCCATGTCCCCACCCGGATGCTCGTCGAGGCGCTCGTCCGCACCGATCTCACGGTCGACGCCGGCGAGCTCTACGCCACCGCCAACCTGCTGGACATGAACGACCAGCAGGTGCGCCTGTGCATCAAACGGCTGGTCGCCGAGGGGCGGTTCGTCCAGGAAGGGCGGGGGCGCAAGGCGATCCTGCGCGCCACCGGCAGCACCGGACGCGCGATGGGCCTCGACGTCGAGTTCGTCACCCACGCCTACCGCCAGGACGCCGGGCTCGCCCCCTGGGACGGCGCCTGGCATCTCGTCGCCTTCACCGTCCCGGAGAGCGCCCGGCCCGCGCGCGACGCGCTGCGTGCCGCGCTCACCCTGCTGGGCGGCGCCCCCGTCCACGGCGGCCTGTACGTCAGCGCCAATCCGTGGGAGCCCTACGTCGAGGAGCACGCCCGCCGCCTGGACGTCCTCGGCCACGTCACCTTCCTGACCACCCGGGACCTGCGCCGGGGCGAGGAGAGCGATCCCGTCGCGCTCGCTGCGGCCATGTGGCCGCTGGGCGAGATCGCCGAACGTTACGAGCGGCTCGCCGCGGTGGCCGAGCCCCGGCTCCGGTTCCTCCAGGAGCACGCCGAGCCGCCGGACGAGCCCGGGTCGTCCGAGCCGCGGCGGCTGACCATCGCGGTGGAGCTGGCCGCGGAGTTCACCCGCGCGATGGAGGCCGACCCGCTGCTCCCCCCTGAGCTGCTCCCCCGCCCCTGGCCCGGCGCCCGGGCCCGGGCGCTGGCCGCGCGCTGCTGGTCGCTGCTGGAGGAGCAGACGGGCAAGGACGCCGGCGCCGTCCGCCTGTTCGGCCTCTACGGCGGCCTGAGCCGTCTGGCCGCGGGCGCCTGACGGGCCGTCACGCCGTCACGCCGTCACGCCGTCACGCCGTCACGCCGTCACGCCGTCACGCCGTCACGCCGTCACGCCGTCACGCCGTCTCCACGGCGACCTGCACCGAGCCGCCGGTCCGCCGGGCCAGGTCGGCGAAGAACCGCCCGTGGTCGATCGCCGCCTCCGGCGGGTGGACGCCGGGCCGCGCCCCCGGGTCGTCGATCAGCTGCGCGAGGCCCAGCGCGGCCGGCACTCCCGTGGCCTCGGCCATGCCCTGGAGCAGCGGCGACGTGCCCGTCAGGTGGGCCAGGACGGTCGCCGGCCGCCCGTCCGCCACCCCCGTGGCGACGGCGAAGAACGCGGGCAGCGAGCCGGGCCCCTTGAAGCCGAAGGCCCGTACGGCGGCGCGCAGGGCCCGCCACATGGTGGGCCTGGTCAGCTCGGCGGCGGCCGTCGCGGGCGTGAGCCTGCCCCGGTCGATGTCGCGGCGCAGCACGTCCAGATAGGCCGCGGTCCCGGGGGTGACGACCATGAGACCGGCCGACTCCCCCGCCACCCGGTAGCTGCGCGCCAAGGTCACCGGCTCGGGGTGGCCCACGGTGTACGCGGTGCCCTCGCGGCCGCCCGGCAGCGCGAGCCCGACCGGCCGCAGGGGTGGCCGGCGTACCGGGCGACCGCCGGCGATCTCCGCGATCGTGCCGCTGACGTGCCGCATCCAGTGCACCACGGCGGGGATCGGGCGGCCGTCGGGCCCGCTCAGGCCGGCCCGGCCGGCGTCGGAGCCCGGCACGTCGGCGGGCCAGGCGGCGTAGAGGTCCGTCACGGTGTCCAGGCGGGCCGCCGCCCTGGCCGCGAGCAGGTTGCTGATCCCCGGGCTGGCGCCCATGCCGACCACCGCGCGCACGCCCGCCGCGCGGGCTTCGGCGTCGAGGCCGAGCATCTCCGACGTGGCCTCCCAGTCGTCGCAGACGTCCAGGTAGTGGGTGCGGGCGGCGATCGCGGCCCGCAGCACCGGCGGCCCCGGCCGGTGGTGCGTCCCGAGCATGTTGAGGACGACGTCGGCCTCGGCCAGCGCGGCCGCCAGGGCACGTCCGCCGGTGACGTCGCGGACGCCGAGCCGGACCGGGACGCCCTTCAGCTCTCCGGCCAGGGCGCGGGCCGCGTCGAGGTCGCGGCCGGCGACGACGATCTCCCGGACCCCGCGCAGACCGGCCGCCACGCGCACCGCGACCCGCGTCACCGCTCCGGGTCCGCCGAGGGCGAGCACTCTCATGGGACTTCCCAAAGGATCGTGACTGAATCTATCGAATGATCTACGATAGTTGACATGATGAACATAACAGCCCCTCCGCTGTTCCGCGAGAGGCCGGCGACCCGGGTGATCGCGGTCGAGGCGCTCAGCACGGTGCCGTTCATCTCGACCGCCGTGCTGTACGGCTCGCCGGCCGGCACCGACGCGTTCGAATGGGCGCAGCTGGCGGGGCTCGCGATGGTCGTCGCGCTCCATGTCACCGCGCTGCGCGCCTGGCGTCTGGCGATCGTCGGCGGCCTGCGCCCGGCGGCGGCGTCCGGCCACCAGCTCAAGGACGAGCGCCGGCTGCGCCTGCTGGTGCTCGGCCTGCCGATCGTCGTCGCGGCGCTCCTGCCGATCCCGGCCGCCTGGCGCTCCTTCTGGTTCTGGTTCACCCTGCTCAGCGCCGCCACCGGCGCGGTCTCGGCCGTCCGGCTGCTCGTCATGCTGCTCGGACGCCCGGACGCCCGGCCGCGGGGTCGCGCGCGGAGCTAGATCCAGCCGCGTTCCCGGGCCTCCAGGCCCGCGTGGAAGCGGGTCACGGCGTTCAGGTCGCGCATGACGGCGTGGATGCGGCGCTGCACGGTGCGCAGCCCGAGCCCCAGGGTCCGCGCGATGGCCTCGTCCGTGAGGCCGCCGGCGAGCAACCCGAGCAGCTCCCTGGTCGGCTCGTCGGGCTCGTCGGTGCGCGGCGCGACGGGCGCGAGCTCCCCACCGACCGCACCCCCTGGACGGGCGAGCCGTCGTCGGAGGTGAGGGTTCTCCCGGGGACCGGTCGGGGGCATCCCTGATGCAGGCCGCGGGGAAGGCCGGGCAGGATTGACGGCATGAAGATCACTGCGATCGCGGGCGGCCTGCTGGCCTCCGCGGTGCTCCTGACCGGGTGCGGCCTGGACGCCATCGGCAAACCGAAGAACGAGGAGACCAGCACGTACCAGGTCAAGGAGAAGGTGCAGCGGCTTCACCTCAGAAGCGGCAGCGGGAACGTGACCGTCACCGAGTCGGATGCCGCCCATGTCAGCGTGACGGAGAGGCTCTACTGGAGCAACGAGAAGCCGCGGGCCACGCACAAGGTGGAGGGCGGCACGCTGTCCGTCTCCTACGACTGCGAGAAGTCGTGGGGCAACTGCGGGGTCGAGTACCAGGTGGAGGTCCCCAAGGGGGTGCCGGTCGACCTGGACACCGGCTCGGGCGATCTGACGCTGAGGTCGCTCACCGGCCCTCTGGACCTGGAGGCCGGCTCCGGCGACATCAAGGGTGACGGCCTGGGCTCCAAGAAGCTGCTGATCAAGGAGGGATCCGGCAAGGTCACCCTGAAGTACGCGGTCGCGCCGGAGAGCGTCGAGCTGTCGGCCGGGTCGGGCGACGTGGTGCTCACCGTCCCCGACGAGACCTTCGACGTGAAGGCCGTCACGGCCTCCGGTGAGGCCAACGTCTCGGTCAAGAAGGACGGCTCCTCGCCACGCAAGATGTCACTGACCACGGGCTCCGGAGACATCACGGTCTCCACCGGGTGACCAGCGCCCGCGCGGACCGACGCGAGCAGCAGGTTGCAAGCCTCGACGCCACGATCCGGATGTGGAGTCTGGCCTGAGCGACTCATTGCTTGCGCGGTCCCCGAGTCCGCAGGCGGACGGAATCTTCAGGCTGGTTGCCTGTTCGGCAATCCGCGGCAACCCACCGGGTTCAAGCCTGGGGGCCGGTGTCCTTGAGTACGTCGTAGCCGACGAAGTGGAACATGCGCTCGCCGAGAGCCAGCGGCTGCGGCCGGCCCGTGAAGCGATGCACCCCCACGCCGAACCCCGCCTGCGGGTCGGACAGCCACTTCCGGTCGAATCCTCGCTCCTCGAACCAGGCGCAGATCCGCGGAACCCGGTCCGGCGCGCGGCGGTGCCGCGTCCAGATGACGGTGGCGCCGGTGGCGCACAGCTGTGGGCAGAAGCCGATCGTGCGCTCGATGTCCTCGTCGGTGATGTTGCCGAACATCCCGCAGGCCAGCACGATGTCGGCGGGCACCATGTCCTGGTAGTGGTCGGTGAGCGCGGCGTCAGCCGTCACCACCTCGACCTGGTCCAGCCCGGCGGCCGCGGCCGCAGCCCGGGCGACCGCGGCGTTGCGTGGATCCAGTTCGACCAGGCGCGCCCGGACATCGCCACGACGGGGATGATCGGCCATCACGCCGAGAAGGTCACGGCCCTGCCCCGAGCACAAGCTGATCACCTTCAGCGGACCGGGCGGGCGAGCGTCCAGAGCCGGCCGGAGCTGGTCCTGGACGACCCGCAGTCGCCGCGCCAGGACGGAGTCGTCAAGGTCGTATTCGTCGTGCCAGGTCTGCCAGTCCATGACCGCACCCTACGGTCGGCCTGTCGAACAGTCCCAGCGAATATCGCAACCGGGTCCGTCAGATCTTGGCCCAGGTGGGGACCGGAACGACGGGGCTTGCGTCCTCGGGAGGGCGAGCGTCCCGGGCGTTGACTTTGTCGCAAGGTATGACGCACCATGTTGCTACAAAGCTTGCGACAAAAGGAGGAGGCATGACGAACGCTTCCATGTCCGACGCCGGACCGCCGCCGGCCGACGTCCGGTCCGCCGAGGCCTGGCTGCGGCGGCACGGCCTGAGCGACGGCCCGCCGACGCCGTTGCTGGCCACGCGCCTGGCGGTGCGGCGGCGGGTGCGGCTGCTGGGCAGCGTCCTTCTGGCCGCGCTGATCGTCGCGGCCTCCCTCGCGCAGGTCGCCGCCCTGCCCGGAGCCTCCGGCGGGTCCGGGTCGGATCGGCTGGTGCCGATGTCGGCGCTGGGTGGGTCGATCGTCGCGCTGCTGCTGACCCAGGCCCTGCTGGACGCCTGGGTGCGGCGCGTCGACCGGCGCGCCGGGGCCGCACTGCCACGACGGGTGACCCATCCGGTGCAGCTCGGCTGGGCCGCCCTGCTCGGACGGCCCTACGCCGTCATGGCGGGCGCCACCTTCGCCTGCGCGTTCGCGCTGGGGGTGAGCGCGCTGGCCGTCACCGAGGGCACCGCGCGGCACGCCGCCGTCGTGCTGCTGGTCGCCGTGACCGGAGTCGCCCTCGGCACCGTCCTGCAACTGCGCGAGATGCTGGCCCGTCCCGTCGTGGCCGAGGACGAGGTCTCGCTGACGGCCGACGTCGTCATGCGGATCGAGGACGCCCGCGAGAGCTCCGCGCCGCCCGTGTTGTGGGCGCTGCCGGTGGTGCTGTTGTCCGGGTTCGCGCCCGGGTGGTGGAGCGCCGCCTCGGTGGGCTTCCTGGTGCTGGGGGTGCTCGCCCTGGTCGCCGTCCAGGTCAGGACGCCGTCGTACGCGGCCACGGCGCGGCGCGCGGTCGGCCTGCGATGATCGTCATCGATGCGGGCTCGCCGGTCCCGCCGTTCGAGCAGTTGCGGGCCCAGCTCGCCCGGCAGATCCAGAACCGTACGCTGGCCGTGGGCGCCCGGTTGCCGACCATCCGCCACCTGGCGGCCGACCTCGGCCTGGCCGTCAACACGGTCGGCCGGGCGTACCGGGAGCTGGAGGAGGCGGGGCTGATCGAGACGCGCGGGCGGGCGGGCTCGTTCGTGTCGGCCGCGGGCGAGGAGGGCCGGGAACGGGCCCGCCAGGCCGCCGCCGACTACGCCGCCGTGATCGCCAGCGTCGGCCTCGACGCGGCCGAAGCGCTCCGCATCGTGCAGGCGGCCCTGACGTCCGGCGCGGTGGCACCGGCCTCGCCATGACCGCACCCCGGCCGCGGGGTCACGCCATCGGGCCCTGCTGCCCGGGGGCACATTACGCCGATGGCCGGGACGCACCGGGTGGGATCGGCGCGACGGGCCCTTGTGGCGAGTGCAGCGGCCTGCCCCACTCGGCTCCTTTTGAGAAAGGTGATCCATACGTTATGAGTTGGGTAAGACGCGGCAGCCCCAGATGCAGACGTCGGGTCGAGGGGTAGAAGCGGAGGAAGAACTGGGTTCACCGCTGCCGGCGATGCCTCTACGGGTGAGCACAACCGGAATCAACGCGGGGCAGACATCGCCGGAGGAGCTGATCATGGCCACCAAAACGGTCGACGTCACATTG
The DNA here is from genome assembly GCF_040298265.1 of Nonomuraea sp. NPDC001636. Classification (NCBI taxonomy): domain Bacteria; kingdom Bacillati; phylum Actinomycetota; class Actinomycetes; order Streptosporangiales; family Streptosporangiaceae; genus Nonomuraea; species Nonomuraea sp. NPDC001636. The sequence continues at coordinate 130,099 of NZ_JBEOZT010000020.1, read as the reverse complement.
GCGTCCATTCAAAACAAAAGCCCTTTCGGCGTGTCGCCGACCGGCGCCATAAACGTGCGAACCGTCCGCGCCATAGACGACGAGGAAATCTATCAGAACGAGAATCTCTATCTGCGCCTGGACCGCGAAGAACCGATGCACCCGAGCGGAGCCAAGTATATTCCAGCAGGTCAGAGCCTCACTTATGACGTGACCAGACGGCTCGACGTCTCCTACTACGGGCTGGACAGCACGGTCAACCAGATGCTGATCTTCTATCGGGACCTGACGGAATACATAGTGGTAACCGGCCATGTCTACGAGGAGCCATATCAAGGCAGCTACAACCGCCAGGTACGCTACGACGAGATCGACGGATTCCAGGCGATCACGGTTGACTACAATGCCATGTATCAGGATGTCATGGCCAAACTTCTCGTCACCTACACGGTGAACCTGGTCTCTTCGTCCGAATAGGCGGACGCGCTCACAGCGGCATCACCGGCAGGAACGCGATGCCCGCCGTCAACGCCCACCGATCGGCCTGCGGGCCCGTCTCGACGTTCCGACCTCTTTGCTCTTGTGGCAGGATCGCGGGATGCTGCGACTCACCGACTTCATCATCGACTGCCCGGATGCAATGAAACTGGCGGCCTTCTACTCCGCGGTGACGGGGCGCCCGATCAAGGAGGGCAGCCACGAGAGCTGGGCCGGCATCCAGTTCGGCGAGATCGAGCTGGCCTTCAACCCGGTGGAGGAGTACCGGGCCCCGCAGTGGCCCGACAGCGAGCACCCCAAGCAGTTCCACCTCGACTTCGAAGTCGACGACATCGAGGCCGAGCAGAGCCGCGTCCTGGCCCTCGGCGCGTCCCTGCAGCAGGACTTCATCGGCCCCAACGGCTACGGGTGGCGCGTCTACACCGACCCCGTCGGCCACCCCTTCTGCTTCTGCCGCAACAAGGGTGTCGTCTGGACCGACCAGGGCCCTGTCTGGCCCACGCGCGCCTAATAGTGCTTTGTCGGTGGCTGTTGTGGTGTGACGGCTTCAGCTCTGATGGCGGGGGGCATGTGCCGGTCCAGGTCGCGAGCTCGCGCATGACCTTGTGGAGGGTCACACCGGCGCAACCGCCTTCTGGGACGAGCCCCAGCGTGGTGACGAACAGGTGCGCGGCGGTGACAGGAGCGGCGTGGCGGCCCGGGCCGGCCCGGGATCGGCCTTCGAACTGACCGGCCCGCTCTCGTCGTCGGGTCACAGCGCGATCCACACGCCCGGCATCTCGTGGGCGACGACGGTGTCGGCCGTGGCCGCGCTCGCGCCCTTGGCCGCGAAGTTCACCGCCACGCTCGCGACCCCGCTCGCGGGCACCGCGCCCACCCCCGCCACCTTGACGGTGGTGGCGGCCCCCGCCGCGATCGACACGTGGCTCAGCACCTGGATCCGGACCCCGTAGAACTGGCCCGGTCCGGGCTGGACCGACGCGGCGGCGGCCGGGGGCGCCCCCGTCACCACGAGGATCCCGGAGAAGACCAGGATGAGCGTTGACAACCATCGATTGACCACGCCGGCTTCCTGGCTGAGGATCACTCCGTGTTGCGCGGCTGACCCTACCAACGGCCCTGAGCTCGTGAAATACGGCGAAAAATAGAGATTTTCCGTCTATCAATCGCCGTACAGCGGTTCGTCCGCCTGCAACTTCGGCGGTAGCCACCGTCCCCCATCGGGGGTCGTCCGGGCCACGACGTACAGGTGGCCGACACGAAGCCGGCGGGCTGGTGTACGGGGTTACCGGAGCAGGGAGGCGAGGTCGTCCGTGTGGGTGATCAGGAGGCCGAGGGGCGCGCCGGCGAGGGCGTCTGCGAGTCGCCGCCGAAGCAGCGGCACGGTACGGCCGCGCCCCGCCGTACGACGAGGGCGGTGGCGACGGTGCAGCAGCCGAGCAGCGCCGCCGCTCATGATCCGGATGGTGCGTCCGCCGGCTCAACGATTTCTCCATGCCGTCTCCATGACTACCCTCGAAGATCATGTTGATTCGGTTGCTTGGGCCGGTGGAAGTGGAACGCGAGGCACGGATCCGCCAGGTACGGCCTCCGCAGGTCGCGCTCGCACTGGCCGCGCTGGCGTGGGAGGTGGGCCGGGTCGTCCCGGTCGAGGCGCTGCAGGAGAGGATCTGGGGCCAGCAGGTGCCCGACGGCGCCAGGAGGACCCTCTACACGATCATCACCCAGCTCCGCCACGACGTGCTGGGCGACGACGGCGACGTGCTGCGCCGGCTCGGCGGCTACCTGCTCGACGTGGACGAGACGGCGGTGGACCTCGTCCGGTTCCGCGGTCTGGCCGAGCGGGCGGCGGCCGTCCCGGAGCCGGAGGCGCCGCTGGGCGAGGCGCTCGGGCTGTGGCGCGGCGAGCCGCTCATGGGGCTGCCGGGCGAGTGGGCCGAGCGGGCGCGCCGCGCTCTTCGTGACGAGCACAAGGAGGTCTGCCTGCGCTGGGCGCGCGCCGTGACCCGCGCCGATCCGGGAGCGGCGGTGGCGGCGCTGTCGCCGCTGGCCGAGGAGTACCCGCTGGACGAGCCGGTGAGGGCCGCGCTGATCGAGGCGCTGCACGAGTGGGGCAGGACCGCCGAGGCGCTGACCCGCTTCGCGGACGTGCGCGCCCTCCTGGCCGAGGAACTGGGCGTCGATCCTGGGCCCGAACTGCACCGCGTCCACCAGCGGATGCTCCATCCCGATCGGGGCGCCCGCGCCGCCGAGCCCGTGGCGCCCGCCCAGCTCCCGCTCGACCTCGGCTGCTTCGTCGGCCGGGCCGCCGAGCTGGAGCGGCTGGACGGCGAGCGGGCCCCCGTCCGCGTGATCCACGGCCCTCCGGGGGTGGGCAAGTCGTCGCTGGCCCTGCACTGGGCACACCTGCGCCGGGAGCGCTACCCCGACGGCCAGCTGCACGCGGACCTCGACGCGAGCGACGCCGCCGCGGTGCTCCCCCGCTTCCTCGGCTCGCTCGGCGTGCCGGAGGGACGGGTGCCCGCCAGCCTCGACGCGCAGATCGGGCTGTTCCGCAGCCTGCTGGCCGGCCGCCGGGTGCTGGTCGTCCTGGACGACGCCCGCGACGCGGCCCAGGTGCGTCCCCTGCTGGCGGGCGCGCCGGGCTGCCTGACGCTGATCACCACCCGCTCCGACCTGTCCGGCCTGTCGGTGACCGCGGGCGCGTCGCTGCTGCGCCTCGACGTCCTGCCGGACGGCGACGCCCGCGGGCTGCTGTCGGCGCGGCTGGGCGCGGCACGCCTGGCGGCCGAGCCCGAGGCCGCCGCGCGGATCGTGCGCCGGTGCGGCCACCTGCCGCTGGCGCTGGCGATCGTCGCGGCGCGCCTGTCCCGTAAGACGGAGCTGTCGCTGGCCGATGCCGCCGCCGATCTGGCGCGTCCGGGGCTGGAGCCGTTCGCCCACGCCGATCCGGCCATCGACCTGCCTCAGGTGCTCGGACGTTCCTACCACGACCTGCCGGAACCGGCCGCCCGCCTCTTCCGGCTGCTCGGCCGCGAATCGGGCGTGCACCTGCCGCTCGCGGCGGTGGCGAGCCTGGCCGGGCTGCCGGTCGACCGCGCGCGGGAGACGGTCGAGCGGCTCGACCACGCCAACCTGGTCGAGCTGCGCGCGGAAGGCCGCGTACGCCTGCACGACCTGCTCCGGGTCTACGCGGCCGAGCAGGGCCGCGCGACCGACGACCAGGAGGTGCGCCGGGCGGCGACGCACCGCCTCCTCGACCACTACGTGCACACCGCCCTGGCCGCGAGCGAGGCCTGCTACCCGCACCGGGAGCGGCTGCACCCGCCACCGCCGGTCGCCGGCGCCGTGGTACAGCGCTTCGCCGGCGCGACGCAGGCGCTGCGCTGGTTCGCCGCGGAGTCGCTGCCCCTGCCCGCGCTGCTCGCCGAGGCCACCGGCGCCGGGCTGGACCGGCACGCCTGGCAGCTCGCCTGGGCGTTCACGGAGTTCATGCAGCGGCGCGGCCCGTGGGCCGAGATCCTCGGCGTCCAGGCGGTGGCGCTGGCGGCGGCCGAGCGCCTGGACGAGGGGCTGGCCGCGGCGCGCTGCCACAACGCCATGGCCCGCGCCCACGTCAAGCTGGGACACGACCGGGAGGCGGTGGCGCACTACGAGCGGGCGCTGGAGCTGCACCGCCGGTTCACCGAGCCGGTCCTCGAGGCGCACGTCCACCTGGGGCTTACCGTCCCGCTGAGCCGGATCGGGCCGGGGCGGGAGCTGGAACACGCCGTACGGGCGATGGAGCTGTTCAGGCAGGGCGGCGACGTCGTCGGCGAGGCGCGGGCGCTGAACAACGCGGGCTGGTGGCGCGCCCAGCGCGGCGAGTACGAGCAGGCGCTGGCCGACTGCCGCCGGGCGCAGCGCCTGCTGGCCGACTTCGGATACCCGCAGGGCGAGGGGCACGCCTGGGACAGCGTCGCCTACGTCCTGGACGCCATGGGCCAGCACGCCGAGGCGGTGGCCTGCTACGAACGCGCCGCGGAGTTGCTGCGGGGCTGCGACGACCTGTATCCCGCGGCGGAGACGCTGGTCAGGCTCGGCGAGACGCACGCGCTGGCCGGCGAGGCCGAGGCGGCGCTGGACGCGTGGAAGCGCGCGGCGGAGTGGTTCGACGAGTTCGGCGACGCCCGCGCGGAGGAGGTCAGGGATCGGGCCAGGGCGTTGAGGAACCACTGAGACTCCGCTGAGGCGGGCGGCGCACGCCGGCGTGCAGGCGGCGCTGCGGCGCGCTCCCACGACTCGCGCCGGGTGGGCTATCTGAGCGCCGACCGGCTGCTCGGCGTGGTCCTGCGCAAGGTCCGCTAGCCGCCCGCCGGTGCCGGCCGAGCGGCGGCGGCGTGGGCGCGGGCGGCGTCCTCGTCGCCGAGACGGCGGGCCAGCTCGGCCAGCACGAGACGGGTGGAGCCCCAGCAGGCGGTGCCCATGCCGGCCACGACCAGCAGGTCCGCGTACGGAAGCAGCCGGTCGTAGAGCGCCCGCGGGTCGGGCACCCCCAGGCGGGCGGCGACCAGGCCCCAGACAGGCACGAGGAAGTCGGCCACCCAGTCGTCGGGGACGTCGGTCCCCCACCGCGCCACCAGCTCGTGCGCCAGCTCGATGCGGCCGGACTCGACGGCGGCGAGCACGGCGACGGGCCGCAGCGGCACCAACCGCGGCTCCTCCGCGGCGGCCACCAGCTCCGCCACGACCTCGGCCACCCGCCCCTGGCCGCGCCGGCAGGTGAACGTGGTCACCAGCCGGTGGAACCGGCGGCCCCACATGGTCGGGGCGAACCGCATGTCGCCGAAGCGGGCGAGCAGGTCCTCGGCCTCCTCCCACCGGCCGTCGAGGGTGGCGCGCGGCGTCTGGGCGATGCGCACCATCGACTCCAGCTCCGGGCGCGGCGATCCGGCCAGCAGCGCCTCGCAGCGGGCCAGCTCGCGGTCCCAGCCGGGCAGGTCGCCGTCGCGCAGCAGGCAGGACATGAGGGAGACCCGCGCCAGCACCTCGCCGCTCACCGGCAGGCCGGGCAGGCTCGCCAGTTCCTCGGCGATCGCGCGCCGCGCGGCGTTGCCGCCGGGGCGGAACGCGGCGAGCAGGTAGTTGTTCATCGTGCGGGCCAGCAGCGGCGTGTCACCGGTCCGCCTGGCCAGGGCGACCGCCTCGGCGGCGTGGCGTTCGCCCTCGGCGCCGCGGGGACCGTAGTGCAGCTCAAGGGCGAGGGTGCCCAGAAGGGTGGCGCGGTCGGCGTCCGGCAGCGGGCCGTCGAGCAGCTCTTCGACGACGGCGACCAGGCCGGGGTCGACGACGCCGTACGGACGCCAGTTCCACAGGGCCGGGCCGCCGATGGCGGTGACCGCGGAGATGAGCGCCTCCCGGTCGCCGGCGGCTCTGGCCAGGCCGATCGCCTCCTCCCAGTCGCGGTGCGCGTCCTGGGGCCGACCGGCGGCGCGGTGGGCGTGGCCGAGCTCGGTGAGCAGGCGGGCGCGTTCGGCGTCGCGGCCGGGTTCGAGCGCCGACAGGGCCAGCGTCCAGAAACCGGCCGCCTCGGTGTGGGCGAGCTGCGCGCCGGCGTGCCGGGCGGCGCGGGAGGCGTGCCTGACGGTCCGGCCCGCGACGTCGAGGCGGCCCGCCTGGGAGAAGTGGTGGGCGAGCGTGGCCGACCGCGACTCGGGCAGGACGCCTTCCAGCGCCTCGCCCGTACGCAGGTGCAGGCGTGAGCGGTCGAGCCTGCCGAGCCCGGCGTACAGGGCCTCCTGGACGAGGGCGTGCGAGAAGCGGTAGTCGGGCCCGGCGGGCGGCTCGGTCAGCAGGCCGGTGGCGACGGCGGGCTCCAGAGCGGCCATCACCTGCTCGGCGGTGCTGCCGGTGACGCTTTCCAGCAGGGCGGCGTCCACGTCGCGGCCGGCCACGGCGGCGGCGGCGAGCAGGACGCGGGTCTCGTCGGGCAGGCGCGCGACGCGCCGCTCGATCACGTCACGGGCGCCGCTGGGTACCGTGCGCTCGCCGCGCGGCAGGCGCAGCACCTCGCCCAGGTAGAAGGGGTTGCCGCCGGTCCTGTCGAGCAGGTCGCCGATCAGGCCGGGCTCGTCGGCGACCTGCTTGGCCCGCAGGAAGGCGGCCACGTCGGCGGAGGTGAAGGGCGGCAGCTCCAGGCGCTCGCCCGACCGGGTCAGCGCCGCCAGCGTCCCGCGCAGCTCGCCGGGGTGGTCGCCGGGCTCGGGACGGCAGGTGACCAGGACGAGCAGCGGACGCCGCAGCGCGGACTCGGCGACGAACTCCAGCAGCCGCAGCGAGGACACGTCGGCCCAGTGGAGGTCTTCGAAGACGACGGCCAAAGGCGTCTGGGGCCGGGTCAGGACGTCCAGGACCTGCTCGTACAGGCCGAACAGATCCTGCTCGGGGTCGCGGGCGTGGCCGGACAGCAACCCGGTGGCATCGCCCGCCTCGCGCAGGATCTGCGTCCAGGGCCAGAAGGCCGAGGCGGCGCGGTCGGCGCAACGTCCCCACGCGATCCGGAACCCGCGCGCGGCGGCCAGGTCGGCGGCGGCCCGGACGAACCGGGTCTTGCCGATGCCCGCCTCCCCCATGACCAGCACGGCCCCGCCGTCGCCGCGCCGCGCGGCGCCCAGCCGCCGCGCCACCAGCTCCAGTTCGGCCGAGCGGGCGATGAGGGCCTCGCCCGCCGGTTCGGGAGCGGCCGGGACGAACGGCGCCACCGGCTCGGGCGCCAGCGGACGCAGCTCGGGCGCCTGGTCGAACACCGCGCGTTCCAGCTCCCGCAGGTCGGGGCCGGGACTCAGCCCGAGGTCGGCCGACAGCCGCTCACGCACCCGGCGCAGCGCGGCCAGCGCGTCGGCCTGCCGTCCGGCCCGGTAGAGCGCGCGCACGAGCAGCGACCAGGCCCGCTCCCGGTACGGCTCGGCCCCGACCAGCGCCTCCAGGCCGGGGATCAGCGGCGCGTCCTCCCCCAGGGCCAGGCGGGCGTCGAAACGGTCCTCCAGAGCGGTGACGCGGATCTCGGCGAGCCGCGCGGCGACCGGCTGGGCGAACTCCTGAGCGGCGAACTCCCCCAGCGGTTCGCCCCGCCACAGCCCGAGCGCCCGGTCGAGCAGCTCGACGGCCCGGCCGGGCGCGCCGCCCGCCAGCGCCGCGCGGCCCTCACCGGCCCAGGAGGCGAACCGCCACAGGTCCACCTGACCGGGCGCGACGGCGAGCAGGTAGCCCGGCTCATGGGTGAGCAGGACCCGCGGCGGGGTACGCGGCGGCCGGTCGGGCTCCAGCACCCGGCGCAGGTGGGCGATGTACGCCTGAAGAGTGCGGGTCGCCCCGGCGGGCGGCTCCCCCGCCCACAGCTCGTCGATGAGCCGGTCGAGCGACACCACCCGGCCGGGCTCCAGGGCCAGCATCGTGACCAGGGCACGCTGCTTACGCGTACCGAGATCCAGCACGCCCTGCCCGCCGGTGACCTCAAGCGGCCCGAACAGCCGGAACTCCAACCCTGCCATGTCCGTCCCCACCCTACGGCACCTCAACTCGACCTCAGCTCGACCCCAGCCCCCACCCGACAAAGTGGAGCCATCGACGAGAGAGGCGTGAACACATGAACATCGGGGACGAACTGCGCGGAGTGGTCCGGGGCACGGTGCTCGCAGCCGGCGACGAAGGGTTCGAGCAGGCCCGGCGGCCCTGGAACCTGGCGATCGACCAGCCCGTGCGGGCCGTGGTCGAGGCCGCCGACGCCGAGGACGTGGCCGCGCTCGTCCGGCACGCCCACCTGGCAGGACTCGCCGTCACCACCCAGCCGAGCGGCCACGGAGCCACCGGCGACACCGGTGAGGCGATCCTGCTGCGCACCGCCCGCCTCGACCACCTGCACGTGGACCCCGCCGAACGCGTCGCCCGCGCGGGGGCCGGGGTGAAGTGGGGCCGCGTCCAGGAGGCCGCGAGCCCGCACGGGCTGACCGGACTGGCCGGCAGCAGCCCGGCGGTGACCGTCACCGGCTACACGCTGGGCGGCGGCCTGAGCTGGTTCGGCCGGCGGCACGGCTGGGCGGCCGGCGGCGTCCGCGCCTTCGACATCGTGGACGCCACGGGCACCCGCGCCCGGATCACCGCCGACGACGACCCCGAGCTGTTCTGGGCCCTGCGCGGCGGCGGCGGCGACTTCGCGATCGTCACCGCGCTCGAATTCGACCTGCACCCGGCCCCCGCTCTCTACGGCGGCCGCCTGTTGTGGCCCGCCGCGATGGCCCCCGCCGTCCTGGAGGCCTACCGCGAGATCACCGCCACCGCGCCCGACGAACTGACCCTCTGGTACGACCTCCTGCAGTTCCCCGGCGCCGCCCCGATGGTGGCCGTGGACGCCACCTACCTGGGCGCGGGCGGCGACGCCGAGACCCTGATGCGGCCACTGGAGAAGATCGCCGGACGCCTGTCCGACTCCCGGGCCGTGCTGCCGGTCGCCGGACTGGGCGCCATCACCGCCGAACCCACCGACCCCGGCCCCGGCATGTCCCGCGCCGAACTGCTGACCGGGCTGACCGACGACGTGGCCGCCGTGCTGCTGGAGCAGCCCATCGACCCGTTGCTCAGCGTCCAGGTCCGGCACCTGGGCGGCGCGCTGGCCCGGCCCTCCGGCATCCCGGCCGGGCAGCTGGCGGAGCCGTACGCGCTGTACCTGTTCGGCATCCCCGGGCAGGACGGGGGCGCCGCCGTACGCGAGCGCATGGACCGGCTGACGGGGGCGCTGGTGCCCTGCACGTCGGGGCGCAAGCCGTTCACCTTCCTGGCGCCGGGCGAGCGCGCCGCCGCCGCCTTCGCCCCGGGCGACCTGGCCCGCCTCCGGGACGTCAAGCGGTCCCGCGACCCCCGCGGCACCTTCCGCAGCAACTTTCCCGTCCTCGCCTGACGATCATCGGTGAGCCGCGGCTCACCGCGGCTCACCGCGGCTCGGGCTGTTCCGGGCGGCGTCCCCATGCCGAGATCAGCGGCGCGAGGGTGAGGTCGAGCTCGCCGGCCTCGACGGCGGCCAGGTGCGCGTCGATCTCGGCGTCGTCGGCCAGACCGGCGGCGAGCAACTCGGCGCGGACCATGCGCACCGTCGCGGCCTCCAGCCGGTCGCAGGCCACCCCGCCGACCGGGAAGCAGCCGGCCGCCGCGACGTCGGTCAGGCCAGCCGCACGCAACGCCCGCGGCAGCGTCCGGCCGAAGCGCAGGTCGGCGCCACGACGGGTCATCAGCTCCCGGACGGCGCGCCGCAGCCGGTTGGCGCGCTGCTGTGCCGGGCCGGTCTCGTCGAGGCAGGCCAGCGGCTGCAGCTCGGTGTCGGCGTCCTCGATCAACAGCCAGCCACCGGGGCGCAGCGCCGCCACCATCGTGGCCAGCGCCCTGGCCCGATCGGGCACGTGGACGAGCACGAGCCGGGCGTGCACCAGGTCGAACGTGCCCGGCTGCGGCGGCGGGTCCGCGACGACGTCGTGCCGGAGCACCTCGTACCCGGCGTGCGGGTCCAGCCAGGTGGGGTTGATGTCCGTGGCCAGCACGTGACCGGTCGGCCCGACGGCCGTGACGAGCGCCTCGGGGATGCCGGGGCCGCCCGCGCCGACTTCCCAGCAACGCCGGCCCGCCGTCACGCCGAGCCGGTCGAAGTGCCCGCGGGTGACGCCGTCGAACAGCTCGGCCAGCCAGGTGAACCGCTCGCCCGCCTCCGCCCGTGCGTTGTCGAGCAGGTAGCGGTGATCCGGGGCGGACCCGGGGCCGGCGAAGGGCTGCGATGAACTCATGCGTACATCTTCACGATCTTCCGCGTGCCGTGTCAGCACGACATCGGCTGAAATCAGGCACGACGCCCTGGGTTCGCTCCATCGCTGCATTCGTCGCGCACGCGGTCAGTCGCCGTACCGCGAGTTCGGCCGGCAGCCGCGCGCCGTCGTCCAGCACCACGTCGTCGGACTCCGCGCGTGGCGAGTGGTTCTCCTCTGCCTCGTCCCGGCTCAGACGCGCCGGGCGGGCGCCCAGGAACACGAAGGCCCCCGGGCACCCGCGCCGGCACGCGGGAGAAGTCCTCGGAAGCGGGGTGCGGGTGGAGCATCGCGGCCAGCCGTCGCGCGCCCCCCAGCTGTTCGATCGTGTCGCGCGCGAAGGCGGTCTCCGCGGGGCCGGTGACGGTGACCGGCAGCCCGGCGTCGTAGTCGATCTCCGCTGTGGTGCCGCTCGGAGGCGGAGCCGAACTCCTCGACGTCTCGCACGTGCGCGCATGGACCAGACGGGAGACGGCCTGACGCGTGTCCAGGCCCAGGAGGGTCATGGCCGCTCCCCGGCCTGGTCCACGACGCCGATCGCGACGCGGGTGGAGACCGACCAGGTCGTTCCCTTCTCGATGCTCCACTCCAGATGAGGAGGAACGGGGACCTCCTTGCCGTCCTTGAAGGTGTACATCAGGACGCCGTTCGGCTTGGGGTAACGCTCCTCATGGTCGGTGATCGCCGTCTCCCGCCGCGCCCGGTAGGCGTAGGTCGTGGGGTCCAGGAGGATTTCGACCTTGCGCCAGCCTTCGGCGACTTGAGAGACCGACAGCGCCGGGCGTCCCTCGGTGTCGGTCGCCGTCTCGTCCACCGTCACGCCGGGCAGCTTGGCTATCGCCTTGAAGATCGCGGCCTCGTGCTCCGGTGAGACGAGGTTCTGGCTGAGGGTCACGGCGAAGCGCAGGAAGATCCACTCGTCGTCGGCAGGGACCTGCCCCTGGTAGAGCTCACGGTATTCGGCCAGGAGCGCGTCAGGGTCGGTCGGCAGCGAGGCCAGCAACGCGTAGGTGTTCTCCGGCGCCCTCTCACCGGGATCGGAGGTCTGCAGCTTGCCGTTCACCAGATAGCCCACCCGCTTGCCGTCGGCCCGGGTCCAGAGCGGTTCGACCGTGTCGGGCAGCGGTGTCTGAGGGGTGAGCCGTTCGCCCTGGTCGATACCCTTGTCCCAGCCCACGTCACGGTTCTCGGTGTAGATCCACTGGTCGCCGCGGGGCGGCGTGAACTCCTTCTCCTGTACGGCCGCCGCGATCCTGGTCAGCACCACCTGAGCGTTGGCGGCGGGCAACGTGCGCTCTCCCTGGAACACACTCACCCCGGTCGTGACGATCACGGCGCCGGCGGCCACCGCCAGCGCCCGGATCGCCCATCCGCGCCTGGAACGTGGGCGGCCGGCGCGGGCCAGGAGAGCCGCCCGCGCTGCGGCTTGGGCGTCGGGGGCCGGCGGCGCCGGGCGCGCCCAGTCCTCGCGCAGCCTCTCGAGGTCGTTCATGATCCGTCCTTTTCCAGTGCGGCTTGGATTCTTCTGCGGGCCCGGTGCAGTCGTGAGCGGGCCGTTCCGGCCGGGATGCCGAGCGCGCTGCCCGCTTCCTCCGAGGTCAGCTCCGCCCAGGCGACCAGGAGCAGCACGTCCCGATCGCGATCGGCGATCTCGGCGAGCGCCGCGGCCAGCCGGGACGTGCGGGCTCCCGCGTCGACGGCCCCGGCGACCTGATCGGCGTGGTCCTCCACGGGGCTGTCGGCGCCCGCCTTGGCCAGGGCCCGGTACTGGCGTACTTCGGCGCGATGATGGCGGGCGATGAGGTTAGAGGCGATGCCGTACAACCAGGGCCGCGCGTCGGCGCGGGAGACGTCGTAGCCTGCCCGTTTGTCGAAGGCGATGAGGAACGTCTCCGCGGCGACGTCGTCGGCCAGGCCCGCGCCTAACCTGCGCGCGGCATAGCCGTGGATCTCGGGGTAGTAGCGGTCCAATATGGCGGCGAAGCGCTCCGGCTCCCGCCTGGACTGTTCGATGATCACGGCGTCCGCTGCTCGGGCCGGCAGCGCGCGTGACATCGAGGTCACCTCTCGATCCCTGGGTTCACACCGGTTCTTCACCGATCACGGGACAAGTGTTCACGACGTCCACTCACCACAGCCTGCAGGGAGCCGGCATTCGTCGGCGGGGACCGAGCCGCCCCTGAGGGCCACGCCGCGGCCGGTGTGGCGGGTGCCGTTCAGGCGTCGAGTGCGGCCAGGGCCCGGCGGGTGACGTCGGCCGGGGCCGCGGCGATGACGTCGTCGAGCGCGTCCATGGAGGTCTGGAGGTCGGTGATGGCCTGGGCGATGCGGGCGCGCTCCCGGTGGAGGTCGGCGAGCAGGTCCGAGCAGGTGGGGACGAGGCGGTCGCCGGCGTCCCGCAGGCACGGCAGGACGGTCATGATCGTCGAGGTGTTCAGGCCGGCGGCCAGCAGGCTGCGGATGCGGCGGACGACGGCGACGTCCTCCTCGACGTACTCCCGGTAGCCGCTGGGGCGCCGCTGCGGGTGGAGCAGACCCTGCTCCCCGTAGTAGCGCAGCAGGTGGACGGCCACGCCGGTCCGCCGGGACAGCTCACCGATGCGCACGACGACACCCCGCTCGCCTTGACTCTCATATCAATGTGAGACTTTAGCGTCTACGGCATGAAGATGGACAAGGGTTTCGCGACGCTCGCGGCATTGTGCTCAAGCGTCTTCGTCGTGGGCACCTCGGAGTACCTGATCGCCGGGCTGCTGCCCCAGGTCGGAGCTGATCTTGACGTCTCCGTGGGCACCGCCGGGCAGGCGGTGACCGCGTACGCGCTCGGCGTGGTGGCCGGAGGGCCGCTCATGGCCCTGCTGACCTCGCGGCTGCCGCGCAAGGGGCTCGCCGTCGGGCTGATGCTGCTGTTCGCGGCGGGCAGCGCGATCAGCGCGGCGGCGCCGACGTTCGGCCTGCTGCTGGTGGGCCGCGTGGTGTCCTCGCTCAGCCACGCCGCCTTCCTGGCTCTGGCGCTGGTGACGGCCACCCGGGTGGTCCCGGCCGAGCGGACCGGCTCGGCCATCGCCACCGTGGCCTCCGGCTTCACCGTGGCCACGCTCCTCGGAGTGCCCCTGGGGGCACTGCTCGGGGAGAGCGCCGGTTGGCGGGCTCCGTTCGCCGTGCTGACCGTGCTGTCCCTGGTGGGCACCATGCTCCTGGCCGCCGTCCTGCCCCGGCAGGAGGCGCCGTCCACGCGACTGCGCGACGAGGTACGCGTGGTGACGCGCCGGCCGGTCATGCTCGCCATCGCCACCACGGCGGTGGGCTTCTCCGGGGTCGCCACGGTGTTCACCTACATCGCCCCGCTGCTGATCCGCGTCTCCGGCTTCTCCGCCGCGGCGGTCTCCGGTCTGCTGCTCGCCTACGGGGCGGGCAGTTTCATCGGCAACCTCGCCGCCGGCAGGCTGACCGACAGGTCGATGAGCGCCACCGTACGGGGGGTCTTCGGCGGGCTGGCGGGGACGCTCCTGCTGGTCCCGTTCGCCGTGGTGTGGCAGCCCGCCGCCGTGGCCGCGGTCCTGGTGCTCGGCCTGCTGGCCACCGCGACCATCGCCCCGTTGCAGGGGCTGATCCTGCACCACGCGGGCGCCGCCCCGAACCTGGCGGCCTCCGCCAACGTCGGCGCCTTCAACCTCGGGGCCGCGGCCGGCTCGGTCATCGGCGGCGCGCTCGTCGCCGCCGGCGCCCTGCGGTGGACCGGCCTGGCGGGCGCCGTACTGAGCCTGATCGGCCTGGCCCTCACCTACCTCGTCCTCCCCCGGCCACGGAGGTCGCCGCGTTCCTTCAGAACTCCCCGCAGGACGGGCGGCACCCCCAGTACTGTCGGACGGTGCTCATCGGCTCACCGAACACGGTCCTGATCGTCATCCGAGGCAACTCCGGAGCCGGCAAGTCCACCGTGGCCCGCACCGTGCGGGAGACGTATGACCAGCGCGGCCTGGCCCTCATCGGTCAGGACGTCGTACGCCGGGAGATCCTCCGCGAGCGCGACAAAGCGGACGGCGTGAACATCGGGCTCCTCGACGTGATGTGCCGCCACACCCTGAACGCCGGCTACCACGTCATCCTGGAAGGCATCCTCGCCCGGTGCCACTACGGAGAGATGCTGCAGGCGCTGTTTCGCGACCATCGAGGCACGAGCCACGGCTACTACCTGGACGTCTCCCTGGAGGAGACGCTCAACAGGCACCGGACGCGGCCTCAGCGCACCCTGTTCAGCTTCGACGACATGCGGCGCTGGTACCTCGAACGGGACGTCCTGCCCGGCGTGACGGAGACGATCATTGACCAGAGCAGCACCCTGGCCCGGACCGTCGGGCTGATTCTCCAGAACGCGGGTCTCGTGACAGGCGAGGCGACCCGCCTGTGAGCCGCTGAGGGCGCCGGATGGCCTTTTGCGGGTGGGGAGTTTGGCAGGCTTGGGGCTATGTATCCCGCTTCTGCACTTGGTGAGTTCCTGCGGTCCCGGCGGGCCCGGCTGCGGCCCGAGGACGTGGGCCTGAGCTCAGGGGTCAGGCATCGGCGTGTCGCGGGGCTGCGCAGGGAGGAGCTGGCGCCGCTGGCCGGAGTCAGCGTCGGCTACTACACCCGCCTGGAGCAGGGGCAGAGCCCCAACGTCTCGGACGACGTCCTGGACGCCGTGGCCCGCGTCCTGCGGCTGGACGACGACGAGCTGGCCCACCTGCACCGGCTGGCCAGGGCCGCCCGGACCGGGGCGCGGGCCAGGCCGGAGCAGCTGCGTCCCGGCATCAGGCTGATGGTGGACGCCTTCACCGACCGGCCCGCGATCGCGGTCGGCCGGCGGGGCGACATCCTGGCCTGGAACCGTCCGGCGCACGCGCTGCTCGCCCCGCACTGGCCCTTCGAGGGGGCGGAGAAGCCGAACTTCGTCCGCCTCGACTTCCTGGAGCTGGAGTTCGCCCGCGGGCTGTACGTCGACTGGGCGCAGAAGGCCCGCGACGACATCGCCTACCTGGAGGGCTCCCTGAGCCGCTTCCCCGCCGACGAAGGGCTGAACGCGCTGGTCGACGAGCTGCTGGCGCTCAGCCCGGAGTTCCGTGCGATGTGGACCGAGCACCCGGTGAGCAACTGCGCCTCCATCTCGCGCGACTACCGGCATCCGGAGGTGGGGGTTATGACCCTCACCGCCGAGCTCCTGCGCACGCCCGACGACGAAGGGCAGGGCGTGACGGTCTTCCAGGCCGAGGCGGGCTCGCCGTCGGAGGACCGGTTGCGGCGGCTGGCCGAGCTGGCCGCCGCCGTCTCACCGTAGGGCCTCAGCGGCAGGTCACGCGGCCGGGGCGGGGCGGCGCAGCAGGGGGCCGCCGACGAGGGCGCCGGCCAGCGCCACCGCGCCGGCCACCAGGAAGGCGGCGTGCAGGCCGCCGAGGGTGGCCGACGCCTCGGTGGCGGCGGAGGCGAGCGCTTCCGTACGGACGGCGGCGATCGCGGTGAGCCCCGCCACGCCGACGGCGCCGACGAAGGTGGGCATCTGGGCGAGGCTTCCGGCCACGCCCTGGTCGGCCTCGCCCAGCCCGGACGTGATGGTCGTGACGGCGGCCACCACCGTCAGGACGTGCCCGAGCCCCATGGTGGCCGACGTCGCCAGCAGCAGGACCAGGCCGCCCTGGGCCGGCAGGAACACCATGGCGGCGGTGCCGGCGGCCTGCACGGTCAGGCCGGTGACGATGGTCGCCGCCGTCCCTCGCGTGCTGATCATCCTGGCCGCGAAGCTGCCCGCGACCAGGGCCGCGACGCCCTCCCCGAGGAAGCCGAGCCCGGTCTGCAGCGGCGTGTAGCCCAGGACGTCCTGCATGTGGATGCTGAGCAGCAGGGTCGCGCCGCCGCACATGCCGAAGGTGACCAGCCCGACCGTCATGCCCCACTTGACCGTCCTGCGGCGCAGCAGCCGCAGCGGGACGAGCGGGGCCGCGTGCCGCGCCTCGACGGCCAGGAACGCGCCCAGCAGCAGGGCCGCCGCCGTCAGCGTGGCCAGCGTCGGCAGGCTGCCCCAGCCCGCCGCCCCGCCGGTCGAGATGCCGTAGACCAGGGCGAACAGGCCGCCGCTCGCCAGGAGCGCGCCGGGCACGTCGAGCCTGGCGCGGCCGCGTACGGCCGTCTCCCGCACCACCGTCAGCGCGCCGGTCATGACCAGGACGCCGATGGCGAACAGGATGAGCATCGTCCAGCGCCAGTTCAGGCCGCTGGTGATGAGGCCGCCGCCGATCGTCCCGACGACGAAGCCCAGCGACAGCAGGGCGCCGTTGACGCCCAGCGCCCTGGTGCGCTGCGGCCCTTCCGGAAACGTGCCGGTCATCAGCGCCAGCGCGGTCGGGCCGATCATGGCCGCCGCCACGCCCTGTCCGGCGCGGGCCGCCACCAGCAGCCCCGGGGTCGGCGCCAGCCCGGCCAGCAACGAGAACACCGCGAACGCCGCCACGCCGATGACGAACAACCGGCGCCTGCCCACCATGTCGGACGCGCGTCCGAACAAGGGCATCAGCGCGGCGGTCGGCAGCAGGCAGGCGGTGGCCACCCATTGCAGCGCCGAGGCGGAGGAGAAGCCGAGGTCCCTGCCGATCTCCGGCAGCGCCACCGTGATGATCGAGTAGTCCAGCCCGGTCATCAACGTCGCGCCGCACAACGTGATGAGGACGAGCCAGCCGCGCAGCCCCCATCGCGGGGCCGGGTCGGCGGCGGTCAGGTGGTGAGTGTCCGTTGTCATGCGGCCAGAGTGCGGCCGGCCGCGAAGATCAACCAGAGCCCTGCTGAGGGTACATCTGCCAGATGCAGGACGAGCCGACGCGGGGGCGATCCATCGCGTCCGGCAATTCGCTAAGGAAGCTGCAAAGTCACCGAGCTGGAGAGCTGGGTGAGCAACTCCAGTTGATCGAAATAGAGGCGCAGACTCGTGATGAGCCCGTCTTCCACTGTGCAGACATAACAGCATCGCAAACGAAGAGGGCGGTCCGTCGCGGGAAGCACCTGACCGTCGGGCATGGTGTACGGGCCTCGGTGAGTTCCGACCATGAGAAGCTCGTCGACGGTCGTGGCCTCACCCGCGGAGGACTCCGTGATCACGGCCCGGACGTCGGGGAACGCCGTCCAGAACTCCTCCAGGTAAGAGGCCAGCTCGCTGTGTCCCTGAGAAACGCCTTCAGGGCTGATGGACACCCCGGCCGGGCTGAAAGTGCTGAGCAGTGCCTTCATATCGTGGGCGTTGAACGCGTCCGTATAGCGGTCGCGTACGTCGCGGGCAACATTCATGACACCGGGTCCTCCTCATATTCGCTCGATGCCCAGCGTGGCTGTCGATATGCGGTCGAATGACCAACGCAGGCTAGATCCGTACACTCGACGAGGTAGAATTCCGGGCCTTTCGCAAAGGCGCGCGGCGTGGCGGCAGGTGACGGAGGGTCACCATCCCGCATGTTGACGCGAACGTGAGGAAAGGATACGTTCCGGTAGATTTCACGGTTGTCCAAGGGAAATCCGGTGAGATGCCGGTGCGGACGCGCCACTGTATCCGGGACGTAGATCCCGGGAGCCAGGTCGCTTGGCAGCCGTGACCTCGTGATATGGGACGCGTGACCCCTGAGGAGGCTTGACATGACCGGGTTGTCCACCCCGTCGACGATTCCCTTTCCGCGCCTGCGCCCTTGGCTGCTGCTGGCCGTGCCCGTGCTGCTGCTGGTCGCCTACCTGGTTCTGATGGACAACGGCGCCATCTCCCAGACCGGCACCTTCCTGCACGAGCTGATGCACGACGGGCGTCATCTGCTCGGCGTGCCCTGCCACTGAGCGCCGGCCATGATACGCACCTTCCTGGCCAGAGGTCTGCTCGTCGGACTCCTGGCCGGACTGATCGCGGGCGCCTTCGCCTTCGCCTTCGGTGAACCTCGCGTGGACCACGCGATCGCCCTGGAGGAGGCCGCCGCCCAGGCCGAGACGCCCGATCCGGACGCCGGGACGGCCGGGCACGACCACGCCGAAGCGGCCGGGCACAGTCACGGCGAGGACGCCGTGGTCGGCAGGCCCGTGCAGAAGGCGGGGCTGTTCCTGGCCACCGGGCTCTACGGGCTGGCCGTGGGCGGGGTGTTCGCCCTGGTGTTCGCCGGACTGCGCGGGCGGGTCGGCCCGCGTTCCGACGGGCGGCTGGCCATGGCCGCGGCCGGTACGGCGTTCGCCGCGATCATCCTCGTGCCCTTCGTGAAATATCCGGCCAACCCGCCTGCGGTGGGCGATCCGGACACCATCAACAGCCGCACGCTGCTCTACGTGGTGATGATCCTCGTCGGGCTGGCGGCGACGGCGATCGCGGTGGCGACGGCCCGCCGCGTCGACGGCGGCCCGTGGGCGCGCTGGACGGCGGCGGCGGTCACGTTCCTGGTGCCCGTCGTCGCCGCGTGGTGGTTGCTGCCGGCGGTCGACGAGGTGCCCGAGGGGTTCCCCGCCACGCTGCTGTGGGAGTTCCGGCTCGCCTCGCTCGGCACGCAGCTCGTCTTCTGGGCGGCGTTCGGCGTGCTGTTCGGCTGGGCGAGCGACCGGGCGGAGCGGCGTTCGGCGGCTCATCCGCTGGTCGCGGCGCCGAGCTGAGCAAGGTGCTGTTCGTCCGGCATGCCACGACACCGGGGATGCGGGCCGGGTGCTTCCCCGCCGACGAGGACGCCGACGCGGCGAGCCTGACCAGGGCCGCCGCGTCGGGGCCCATCGATGCGGCGGCGGCATGGGCCGCTCCCGGCAGGGCCGCGCGGCAGACGGCCGCCGCCATGGGGCTGGCGGCCCGCGAGGTGCCCGCCCTGGCGGAGGCCGACTGCGGCCGGTGGCGCGGCCTGCCGTACGGGCGGGTCGCGCTGGAGGAGCCGGACGCGCTGGCGAGCTGGCTGACCGACCCGCACGCCGCCCCGCACGGCGGTGAGTCGCTGAGCGCGCTCGCCGCCAGGGTGGCGGGCTGGCTCGACTCGGCACGGGACGAGCCGCGGGCCGTCGTGGTCTGCGACGCCGGCGTCATCCGAGCGGCGCTCGGCCATGTCCTGGGGCTGGATCCGCTGCGCGCGGCCCGTTTCGACCTGGCTCCTCTGTCCACCACCGAGCTGACCGTCGCGCGGGACGGCTGGCGGGTGGTCCACGTCAACCGGAAGGCTGAGTCTTGATCGTCACCTATCCGTTCAGCGCCGTCGTCGGGCTCGGCGACCTGAAGCTGGCGCTGGTGCTGAACGCGGTGTCGCCCCGGGTGGGCGGGGTGCTCGTCCGCGGGGAGAAGGGAACGGCGAAGTCCACGATCGTGCGGGCGCTGGCGGCCCAGTTGCCGACGGTGGCCGTGGTGCCCGGGTGCCGGTTCGCCTGCGACCCCGCCGTGCCCGACCCCGAGTGCCCGGACGGGCCGCACGAGCCCGACGCCGGGCGGGTGGACCGGCCGGCCGCCCTGGTGGAGCTGCCGGTCGGCGCGTCGGAGGACCGGCTGGCCGGCTCGCTCGACGTCGAGCGGGCGCTGACGGAGGGGGTGAAGGCGTTCGAGCCGGGGCTGCTGGCGGCCGCCCACCGCGGCGTCCTGTACGTGGACGAGGTGAACCTGCTGCACGACCACCTCGTGGACCTGCTGCTCGACGCCGCCGCGCTGGGCACGTGTTACGTCGAGCGCGAGTCGGTGTCGGTGCGCCATGCCGCCCGCTTCCTGCTGGTGGGCACCATGAACCCGGAGGAGGGCGAGCTGCGTCCGCAGCTTCTCGACAGGTTCGGGCTGACGGTCGAGGTCAGGGCGTCCCGCGACCCGGAGGAGCGCGCCGAGGTGGTGCGGCGGCGGCTGGCCTTCGAGGCGGACGCGGCGGCGTTCGCCGATCGTTGGGCGGGGGCGGAATCGGCGCTGTCGGCCCGCATCGCCGCCGCGCGGTCCCGGGTTCCCGCCGTGCGGTTGCCGGACGCCCGGCTGCGGCAGATCGCGACGGTGTGCGCCGCCTTCGAGGTGGACGGCCTGCGTGCCGACCTGGTGACGGCGAACGCGGCCATCGCCCACGCCGCCTGGCAGGGCCGCGACACGGTGACGACCGAGGACGTGCGGGCGGCGGCCCGGCTGTCGCTGCCGCATCGCAGGCGGCGGGACCCGTTCGACGCTCCGGGCCTGGACGAGGCGCTGCTCGACGAGCTGCTGGACCGCACGTCGGCCGACGACGACCCGGACGGCGGCCCCGACGACGCCGGGCCCGGCGGCTCCGGTCCCGACGGCTCCGGTCCCGGCGGGCCTGCGGGAACGCCGCCACCGGGCGACGGCGCCGGACCCGAAACGCGGAACCACCCGACCGGCGCCGAGCCCCCGGCGGACGGCCGGACGGCCGCCGCTGACCCGCCGTCGTCCATGGCCGCCGGTGCGGACGCGCCGCCGGTGGCAGAGGAGCCCGCTCCGGACGCGTCGCCCGCCACGGGGGCGGTGACCTCCCGAGCAGCGGCGCCGCAGGCGGCCACGCAGGTGGCGGGCGTGGCCGCGCCGTACCGGGTGCCATTGCTGGCGGTGCCGGGGGTCGGCGAGGGGGCGGTGGGCCGGCGGTCGCGGTCCCGGACCCGGCGCGGCCGCAGCGCCGGCGCGCGCCGCCCGTCCGGTCCCGCACGCGACCTCCACGTGCCGGCGACGCTGCTGGCGGCGGCGCCGCACCAGCGGGAGCGCGGCCACCAGGGCCCCGGGCTGGCGCTGCGCGGCGACGACCTGCGCGAGGTGGTGCGCGAGGGCAGGGAGGGCAACCTCGTGCTCTTCGTGGTGGACGCGAGCGGCTCGATGGCGGCGCGCAGGCGCATGACCGCGGTCAAGACGGCCGTGCTCAGCCTGCTCCTCGACGCCTACCAGCGGCGGGACAAGATAGGACTGATCACCTTCCGGGGCGCCGGCGCGGAGGTGGCGCTGCCGCCCACCTCGTCGGTGGAGGCGGGCGCGGCCCGGCTGCGCTCCCTGCCCACCGGAGGGCGCACGCCGCTGGCGGCGGGGCTGGTGCGCGCGGCGGAGGTGCTGCGGGTGGAACGGCTGCGCGACCCCGCCAGGCGTCCGCTGCTGGTGCTGGTCACCGACGGACGGGCCACGGCCGGCGGTGACGTGGACCGGGCCGCCGGGCTGCTGGCCGGCACCGCCTCGGTGGTCGTGGACTGCGAGGGCGGGCCGGTCAGGCTGGGCCTGGCCGTCCGGCTGGCCGCCCGGCTGCGCGCGCGGCTCGTGCCTCTCGACTCTCTGGCCGAGCTCGGTTCGGTCGTCCGTGACCACAGGAAGGCGGTCTGACCATGCCTCA
The DNA here is from genome assembly GCF_040298265.1 of Nonomuraea sp. NPDC001636. Classification (NCBI taxonomy): domain Bacteria; kingdom Bacillati; phylum Actinomycetota; class Actinomycetes; order Streptosporangiales; family Streptosporangiaceae; genus Nonomuraea; species Nonomuraea sp. NPDC001636. The sequence goes on along the minus strand of NZ_JBEOZT010000020.1, from coordinate 108,489 downwards.
GGGAAAACCGGCTGTCGTGCCCGACGACGGCCTGACCACGCGCCAGCGGCGGACCCGTCCGCTGCTGATGGTGCACACCGGACCGGGCAAGGGCAAGTCCACGGCCGCCTTCGGGATGGCGTTGCGGGCCTGGAACCAGGGCTGGCCGGTCGGGGTGTTCCAGTTCGTGAAGTCGGCCAAGTGGCGCATCGGCGAGGAACGGGCGCTCAAGGTGCTCGGCGAGACGGGCGAGGGCGGCCCGGTGGCCTGGCACAAGATGGGCGAGGGCTGGTCGTGGATCCAGCGGCCCGGCAGCGAGGAGGACCACGCGGCCGACGCCCGTGAGGGCTGGGAGCAGATCAAGCGCGACCTGGCGGCGCAGACGTACCGGTTCTACGTGCTGGACGAGTTCACGTACCCGCTGAAGTGGGGGTGGCTGGACCTGGACGACGTGCTGCAGGCGCTGACGGACCGGCCGGGCAGCCAGCACGTCGTGATCACCGGCAGGGACGCGCCCGGACGGCTGATCGAGGTCGCCGACCTGGTGACGGAGATGGGCAAGGTACGCCACCCCATGGACGCCGGGCAGAAGGGGCAGAAGGGCATCGAGTGGTAGTTCCCCGCCTGGTGATCGCCGCGCCGTCGTCGGGCTGCGGCAAGACGACGGTGGCCACCGGGCTCATGGCGGCGTTGCGGGCGCGCGGGCTGCGGGTCTCGCCGCACAAGGTGGGGCCCGACTACATCGACCCGGGCTATCACGCGCTGGCCGCCGGCCGTCCCGGCCGCAATCTGGATCCGTGGCTCGTCGGGGAGGAGCTCGTCGCCCCGCTGTTCCTGCACGGCGCTGCCGGGTGCGACGTGGCGGTGGTCGAGGGCGTGATGGGCCTGTTCGACGGCAGGGGGGACACCGGCTTCGCCTCGACCGCGCACGTCGCGACGCTGCTGGACGCGCCGGTGGTGCTGGTCGTGGACGCGGCCCGGCAGAGCAGGTCGGTGGCGGCGGTGGTGCACGGGTTCGCCACCTTCGACCCGGATGTGCGGGTGGGCGGGGTGGTGCTCAACCGGGTGGGCTCCGACCGGCACGAGGAGCTGTGCCGGTCGGCGCTGGCGGCGGCGGGCGTGCCGGTGCTGGGGGCGATCCGCCGCGACGACGCCGTGGCCACGCCCTCCCGGCACCTGGGGCTGGTGCCGGCCGCCGAGCGCCGGACCGAGGCGGTCGCCGCCGTGGACCGGCTGGCCGCCCTGGTGGCGCGTTCGTGCGATTTGGACGCGCTGCTGCGGCTGGCGCGCTCGGCTCCCCCGCTGGGCGGTCCCTCCTGGACGCCGCCGACGCCCGCCGCGACGCGCGGCCGGCCGGAGGAGGCGGCGACGAGTGCCGCGCCCGGCCGGCCGGTGGTGGCCGTGGCCGGTGGGGCGGCGTTCACCTTCGGCTACGCCGAGCAGGCCGAGCTGCTGCGGGCGGCGGGGGCGGAGGTGGCCGTCTTCGACCCGCTGCGCGACACGCGGCTGCCGGACGGGACCGGCGCGATCGTGATCGGCGGCGGCTTCCCGGAGGTGTACGCCGCCGAGCTGGCCGCCAATGAGCCCCTGCGGCAGCAGGTCGCCGCCTTCCCCGGCCCGATCGCCGCCGAGTGCGCGGGGCTGCTGTACCTGTGCGACGAGCTGGACGGTCAGCGCATGTGCGGGCGCGTCCCCGGGCGGGCGCGGATGACGTCCCGGCTGACGCTCGGCTACCGGGACGCCGTCGCGCTGCGGCGCTCACCGCTCACCAGGACGGGCGAGCGGCTGCGCGGGCACGAGTTCCACCGGACGGCCGTCACGTACGCCGGCGAGCCGCTGTTCCGCTGGGACGGCGGCCACGACGGGTACGGCGACCCCGGCGTGACCGCGTCCTACCTGCATCTGCACTGGGCGGGCGCGCCGCGCCTGGCTCAGCGGCTGGTGTCGTCCTCCAGGTCGCCCTCGGTCTTGAGGTAGACCTCCTGCAGGCCGCGCAGGACCTCCGGATCCGGGTGCTGCCACATGCCGCGCTCGGCGGCCTCCAGGAGGCGTTCGGCGATGCCGTGCAGCGCCCAGGGGTTCGAGCGGGCCATGAACGCCTGGTTCTCGGGGTCGAGCACGTACGTCTGCGTGAGCTTGTCGTACATCCAGTCGGCCACCACGCCGGTGGTGGCGTCGTAGCCGAACAGGTAGTCGACGGTGGCGGCCAGCTCGAAGGCGCCCTTGTAGCCGTGGCGGCGCATGGCGGCCAGCCAGCGCGGGTTGACCACCCTGGCGCGGAAGATCCGTGAGGTCTCCTCCGACAGGGTGCGGGTGCGCACGGCGTCGGGGCGGGTGCTGTCGCCGACGTAGGCGGCCGGGGCCCTGCCGGTGAGCGCGCGCACGGTGGCGATCATGCCGCCGTGGTACTGGAAGTAGTCGTCGGAGTCGGCGATGTCGTGCTCGCGGGTGTCGACGTTCTTGGCGGCGACGGCGATGCGGCGGTAGGCGTCCTCCATCTGGGGGCGGGCGGCGACGCCGTCGAGGTCGCGGCCGTAGGCGTAGCCGCCCCACACGGCGTACACCTCGGCCAGGTCGGCGTCGTCGCGCCAGTTGCGGCTGTCGATGAGCGGCAGCAGCCCGGCCCCGTACGCGCCGGGCGCGGAGCCGAAGACGCGCATCGTGGCCAGCCGCTCGTCGCCGCCCGTCGCGGCCACGTGGGCGCGGACGTAGTTGTCCTCGGCCGGCTCCGCCAGCGACGCGACCAGCCGTACGGCGTCGTCGAGCATGCCGACCACGTGCGGGAAGGCGTCGCGGAAGAAGCCGCTGATGCGGACCGTCACGTCGATGCGCGGGCGGCCCAGCTCGGCGAGCGGGATCGGCTCCAGGCGGATGACGCGGCGCGACGCCTCGTCCCATTCGGGGCGGACGCCGAGCAGGGCCAGCACCTCGGCGACGTCGTCGCCCGCCGTGCGCATGGCGCTGGTCCCCCACACCGACAGCCCGACCGAGCGCGGCCACTCGCCGGTGTCGGCGCGGTAGCACGCCAGCAGCGACTCCGCCATCGCCTGGCCGGTCTCCCAGGCCAGGCGGCTGGGCACCGCCCGGGGGTCCACGGAGTAGAAGTTGCGGCCGGTCGGCAGCACGTTGACCAGGCCGCGCAGCGGGGAGCCGCTGGGGCCGGCGGGCACGTAGCCGCCGTCCAGGGCGTGCAGGACGTGGTCGAGCTCGTCGGTGGTGCGGGCCAGGCGCGGCACCACCTCGGTGGCGGCGAACGCCAGCACCCGCGCCACGAGCTCCACCCGTTCCTCGGCCACGCCACCCAGTACCGCGCGGGCGACGGCGGGGGCTGCGTCCGGGGCCCAGGCGTGCTGCTCCATGGCCTCGACCAGGGCGCGGGCGGTCGTCTCCGCGCGGTCCACGTCGCCCAGCGCCGCCGTGCCGTCCTCGGCCAGGCCGAGCGCCTCGCGCAGGCCGGGCAGCGTCTCCCTGCCGCCCCACATCTGCCGGGCGCGCAACATGGCCAGCACCAGGTCCACCCGCACCTGGCCGGTGGGCGCCTGGCCGAGGACGTGCAGCCCGTCGCGGATCTGGGCGTCCTTCACCTCGCACAGCCAGCCGTCCACGTGCAGGATGAGGTCGTCGAACTCGCTGTCGTGCGGCCGGTCGGCCAGCCCGAGGTCGTGGTCGAGCCGGGCGGCCTGGATCAGCGTCCAGATCTGCGCCCGGATCGCGGGCAGCTTGGCGGGGTCCATGGCGGCGATCGTGGCGTGCTCGTCCAGCAGCTGCTCCAGCCGGGCGATGTCGCCGTAGGTGTCGGCGCGGGCCATCGGCGGCACCAGGTGGTCCACCAGCACGGCGTGCGCGCGCCGCTTGGCCTGCGTGCCCTCCCCCGGGTCGTTGACGAGGAAGGGGTAGACCAGCGGCAGGTCGCCGATGGCGGCGTCGGTGCCGCACGCGGCCGACATCCCCGCCGACTTGCCGGGCAGCCACTCCAGGTTGCCGTGCTTGCCGACGTGCACCATCGCGTGCGCGCCGAACTCGGCCGACAGCCAGCGGTAGGCGGCCAGGTAGTGGTGGCTGGGCGGCAGGTCGGGGTCGTGGTAGATGGCGATCGGGTTCTCCCCGAAGCCGCGCGGCGGCTGCACCATCACCACCAGGTTCCCGGCCCGCAGCGCGGCCAGCACGATGTCGGTCCCGCTGTCGCCCTCGTGCACGAACAGCTCTCCGGGCGGCGGCCCCCAATGGCGCTCCATTCCCTCGCGCAGGGCCGCGGGCAGCGTCCGGTACCACTGCTCGTAGGAGGCGGCGGAGATGCGCACCGGGTTGCCCGCCAGGTGCTCCTCGGTCAGCCAGTCCTGGTCCTGGCCGCCGGCGGCGATCAGCGCGTGCACGAGCGCGTCGCCGTCCTGGTCGGCCACGCCGGGGAAGCCGTCGCCCAGGTCGTAACCCGCCTCGGCGAGCCGGGCCAGCAGCCGGACGGTGCTCGCGGGGGTGTCCAGCCCGACCGCGTTGCCGACGCGGGAGTGCTTGGTCGGGTACGCCGACAACATCACCACCAGCCGCCGCTCTGCGGGAGGGGTGTGCCGCAGCAGGCCGTGGCGCACCGCGATGCCCGCCACCCGGGCGGCCCGCTCGGGGTCGGCGACGTAGACGGTCAGCCCGTCGGGGTCGATCTCCTTGAACGAGAACGGCACCGTGATGATCCGCCCGTCGAACTCCGGGATCGCCACCTGGGAGGCGGCGTCCAGCGGCGACAGCCCGTCGTCGTTCTCCTCCCATGCCTGCCGGGTGGTGGTCAGGCAGAGTCCTTGCAGGATCGGCACGTCCAGCTCGGCCAGCGCGCCGACGTCCCAGGCCTCGTCGTCGCCGCCCGCCCCCGCGGTGGCCGGACGGGAGCCGCCCGCCGCCAGCACCGTGACGACCAGGGCGTCCGCCGCGCGCAGCGTGTCCAGCAGCTCCGGCTCGGCCGCGCGCAGGGACGAGCAGAAGACCGGCAGCGCCTGCCCGCCCGCGTCCTCGACGGCCTCGCACAACGCCTCGACGAACGCGGTGTTGCCGGCCATGTGGTGGGCCCGGTAGTAGAGCACCCCCACCACGGGACCGCCGGTGGTCCTGGCAGGGCGGTCCAGCCGTCCCCAGGCGGGGGCGGGGACGGGCGGCTCGAACCCGTGCCCGGTCAGCAGGACGGTGTCGGACAGGAACGCGTGCAGCTCGGCCAGGTTGGCCGGGCCGCCATGGGCCAGGTAGGCGTGCGCCTCGGCGCACACCCCGCCGCTGACCGTGGACAGCTCCATCAGCTCGGCGTCGGGGGCCTGCTCCCCGCCCAGCACCACCACCGGGCGCGGCCCGGCCAGCAGCGCGTCGAGCCCTTCCGGCCAGGCCCGCCGCCCGCCCAGCAGGCGCACCACGACGAGGTCGGTCCCCTCCGTCAGGCCGGGGACGTCCTCGGCGGTCAGCCGGGCGGGATTGCCCAGGCGGTAGCCCGCCCCGCAGGCGCGAGCGCTCAGCAGGTCGGTGTCGGAGGTGGAGAGCAGCAGAAGGGTACGGCTGTCGCCAGGCACGGCGCATTCCTCCCTCGGGGTCCTCGCCCCGGTCGCGGGTGACACGACGGCAGGAGTCTCCTGGCTCCCGGATCGACGCTCACCCCGGCCTTCCCGCCCGTCTCCGGACAGTGGCCTCGTGGTGGGGTTCGCTCCCCGGTCACAGTGGCGGGACCGCGCCGGATTCGCACCGGCTTCCTCCCATTGCCATCGTCTACGCCGAAGCTTACGACAGGAGCGACCCGTCCCAGAAGTGGCGTTACGATCCCTTCGTGCCCGTAGGTGAATCTTCCGGACGTACGCGTCCCGATGCCTGTCCGGGGGCGCTCCAGGTGCACGAGGCCGCAGACGGCCCGCTCGCCCGTGTGCGCCTGCCCGGCGGCGCGGTGTCGGCCGCGCAGCTCCGCGTGCTCGCCGGGTGCGCGGCCGAGCTGGGAACGGGCGTGATCGAGCTGACGTCGCGGGCGAACGTCCAGGTGCGGGGGCTGCGCGCGCCGGAGGTCTTCGCCGGGCGGATCGCGGCGGCCGGGCTGCTGCCGTCGCCCGCGCACGAGCGGGTGCGCAACATCCTCGCCTCGCCGCTGAGCGGGCGCGGTCCCGACGGGCTGCTGGACGTGCTGGCGATGGCCGACGCCCTGGACCGGGCGCTGTGCGCGCGGCCCCGGCTGGCCGAGCTGCCGGGACGGTTCCTGTTCGCCCTGGACGACGGCACGCGGGACGTCGCCGGGCTCGGCGCGGACGTCACCTACGTGGCGACCGGACGGCTGCTGCTCGCCGGCGCCGACACCGGGCTGACCGCCGCCCCGGACGCGGCCGTCCCGCTCATGATCGACTCCGCCGAGGCGTTCCTGGACGAGCTGTCCCCCGACGGCCCGCGCGCCTGGCGCATCCGCGACCTCCCGGACGGCCCCGCCCGAATCGCCACCCGCCTGCGCGACGGCGAACCAAGCCTGACCGACGCCCCGGACGCCGCGAACGCCCCGGACGCCCCGGAGGCCCCGGACGCCCCGCCCGCCTCCGCCTTCGCGCGCCGCCCGTCCCCGGGCAGGATCGCGCAGCGGGACGGCCGGGTGGCGATCGAGGCCCTCGTGCCGCTCGGCCGCCTGACGTCCGACCAGGCCGCAGCCCTCGCGGACCTCGGCCAGCCGGTGCGCCTGACACCCTGGCGGACCGTCGTCCTGCCGGACCTCTCCCCCGGCGAGGCGGACCCGACCGAGCGGGCGCTGGCCGCCGCCGGGCTCGCCACCGACCCGGACTCCCCCTGGGCCGGGGTGACCGCCTGCACCGGCCGTCCCGGCTGCGCGAAGGCGCTCGCCGACGTGCGGGCCGATGCCCGGCAATGGGTGCGGAGCCTCGGCCGCGCACCCGCCACGCCCGTCCACTGGGCCGGTTGCGAGCGGCGCTGCGGCCTGCCACGCGGCCCGGTCCGCCAGCTGATCGCAACCATCAACGGATACGAGGAACGCCAGGAGTGAGCGACTACATCCGCGACGGCGCCGAGATCTACCGGCGCTCGTTCGCGACCATCCGCGCCGAGAGCGACCTCACGGGCCTGCCGCCCGAGGTCGCCCAGGTGGCGGTGCGCATGATCCACGCGTGCGGCATGACCGACCTCGTCACCGACCTGGCCTGGTCGCCGCAGGTCGTCGCGCGGGCCAGGGAGGCGCTGCGCGGCGGCGCGCCGGTGTTGTGCGACGCCATGATGGTCGCCTCCGGCGTGACCCGGCGCAGGCTGCCCGCGGGCAACGAGGTGCTGTGCACGCTGGGCGATCCGCGCGTGCCCGAGCTGGCCGAACGCCTCGGCACCACCCGCAGCGCCGCGGCCCTGGAGCTGTGGCGCGACCGCCTGGAGGGCGCGGTGGTGGCGATCGGGAACGCGCCGACCGCCCTGTTCCGGCTGCTGGAGCTGGTGGCCGAGGGCGCGGGACGCCCCGCGGCCGTGCTCGGCATCCCGGTCGGCTTCATCGGCGCGGCCGAGTCCAAGCAGGCGCTGGCCGGCAGCGACCTGGAGCACCTGGTGGTGCACGGCCGCCGCGGCGGCAGTGCGATGACGGCCGCCGCGATCAACGCCATCGCGAACGAGACGGAGTGACGACCATGTCAGGACGCCTGTACGGAGTCGGCCTGGGCCCAGGCGACCCCGAGCTGGTCACGGTCAGGACGGCCCGGCTGATCGGCGAGGCCGACGTGATCGCCTACCACGCCGCCCGGCACGGCCGCAGCATCGCCCGTTCGATCGCGCTGCCGTACATGCGCGCGGGCCAGATCGAGGAGCTGCTGCTCTACCCGCTGACCACGGAGACCACCGACCACCCCGGCGGCTACCAGGGAGCGCTCGACGACTTCTACGCCGACTGCGCCGAACGCCTGGCCGCCCACCTGGACGCGGGCCGCACCGTGGTCGTGCTGGCCGAGGGCGACCCGCTGTTCTACGGCTCCTACATGCACATGCACAAGCGGCTCGCCCACCGCTACCCGACCGAGGTGGTGCCCGGCGTGACCTCGGTCAGCGCCGCCGCCGCCGTGCTGGGACGGCCGCTGGTCGAGCGGGGCGAGGTGCTGACCGTGCTGCCCGGCACGCTGCCCGCGCAGGTGCTGGCCGAGCGGCTGCGCGACACCGACTCGGCCGCCGTGCTCAAGCTGGGCCGCACGTTCGGGAAGGTGCGCGACGCGCTGTCCGAGGCGGGCCGCCTCGACGACGCCTGGTACGTCGAGCGTGCCACCATGGGCGCCGAGCGGGTCGCCCCGCTCAAGGACGTGGACCCGGACGGAGTCCCGTACTTCTCGCTGGCCCTGCTGGCCAGCCCGGCCGAGCGCACCTTCGTCCCCGAGCGCCCGGCGGACGAGGGGCCGGGCGAGGTGGCCGTGGTCGGCCTGGGCCCGGCGGGGCGGCCGTGGCTGACGCCGGAGGCGCAGGAGGCGCTGGCCGCGGCCACCGACCTGGTCGGCTACGGCCCGTACGTGGACCGGGTGGCTCCGAACCCGCGCCAGCGCCGCCACCGCACCGACAACCGGGTGGAGGCCGAACGCGCCAGGCACGCCCTTGAGCTGGCCCGGGACGGGGCCCGGGTGGCGGTCGTGTCGTCCGGCGACCCGGGCGTGTTCGCCATGGCCAGCGCCGTGCTCGAAGCCGCCGCCGACTTCCCGGACGTGCCGGTGCGGGTCGTGCCGGGGCTGACCGCCGCCCAGGCGGTCGCGGCCAGGGCGGGCGCGCCGCTCGGGCACGACTACTGCGTGCTGTCGCTGTCCGACCTGCTCAAGCCGTGGGAGGTGGTGGCCGACCGGCTGTCCGCCGCCGCGCGGGCGGACCTGGTGCTGGCGATCTACAACCCGGCCTCGCGCAGCCGTACGTGGCAGGTCGCCGCCGCCCGGGACCTGCTGCTGGAGCACCGCGCGCCGGACACCCCCGTGGTGATCGGCCGCGACGTCGGCGGCCCGCGGGAGAGCGTCACGGTCACCACGCTCGGCGAGCTGGACCCCGGCCAGGTGGACATGCGCTGCCTGCTGATCATCGGCTCGTCCACGACCCGGGCCACCGAAGGCGGCGTCGTCTACACCCCGCGCCGCTACCCCTGAACCCAGGCCGCCGCCGCCGCCACGCTGTCCGTGGCCCGGACGCCCGCGGGCAGCGGCGGCCGGTCCACCATGATCACCGGCAGGCCGAGCTCGCGCGCCGCGACGAGCTTGGCCGTGGTCATGCCGCCGCCGCTGTCCTTGGTCACCAGCACGTCCAGGCGGTGCTCCGAGATCAGGGCGCGCTCGCCCTCGACGGTGTACGGCCCGCGGTCGAGCAGGACGTGCACGTTCGCCGGCACCGGCCCCTCCGGCGGGTCCACCGACCTGGCCAGCAGCCAAACGCCGGGCAGCGGCGCGAACACCGGCAGGCTCCGGCGTCCGGTCGTGAGGAAGACCCGGGTCTCGCGGCCGGCCGCGCCCCACCGGGCCGTGGTCAGCAGCCCGGCCGCCGCCTGGAGCGAGCCGACCCGCAGCCACGCGTCGCCCGGCCCCTCCCGCCACCCCGGACGCCGCAGCACCAGCAGCGGCACCCCGGTCGCCGACGAGGCCGCGACCCCCGAGGCGGTCATCCGCTCCGCGAACGGATGCGTGGCGTCGACCAGCACGTCGATGCGCTCCTCCCGCAGCCACGCGGCCAGGCCCGACGGCCCGCCGAACCCGCCTTCCCGCACCTCGCCCACGGGGAGCCGCGGGTTGTTCACCCGTCCCGCCAGGGAGGACACCACGTGCAGCCCGGGATCGGCGGCCAGCTCGGCGGCCAGGGCCCGCGCCTCGGCGGTGCCGCCGAGGATCAGGACCCGTCGCACGCACGCTCCCTGGCGTCGCTGTAGAGGTGGCTGTCGGGGAACTGGGTCGCCGACAACACCCGGCCCACGACGATCACGGCCGTCCGCCGGATCCCGGCGTCGTGGACCTGTCCGGCGATGTCGGCGAGCGTGCCGCGCAGGATCACCTCGTCGGCCCGGCTCGCCCGCGCCACCACGGCCACCGGGCAGTCGGGGCCGTAGGAGGGCAGCAGCTCGGCGACCACCGCGTCGATCCGCTGCACGGCCAGGTGCAGCACCATCGTGGCCCGGCTCGCGCCGAGCGTCCCGAGGTCCTCACCGTCCGGCATGGGGGTGGCGCGGGCGGAGGTGCGCGTCAGGATGACCGTCTGGCCGACGCCGGGCACGGTCAGCTCCCGGCCCAGCGCGGCCGCCGCCGCCGCGAACGCCGGAACCCCGGGCACCACCTCGTACGGCACGCCCAGGGCGTCCAGCCGGCGCATCTGCTCGGCCACGGCGCTGAACACCGACGGGTCGCCCGAGTGCAGCCGGGTCACGTCGAGACCGTCGCGGTGCGCGGCGGCCAGCTCGGCGACGATCTCGTCGAGCGTCAGGTCCGCCGTGTTCACCAGCCTGGCCCCGGGCGGGCAGGCGTCGAGCAGCTCGCGCGGCACCAGCGACCCGGCGTACAGGCAGACCGGCGACGCCTCCAGCCGCCGCAGGCCGCGCAAGGTGATCAGGTCGGCCGCGCCGGGACCGGCTCCGACGAAGTACACGGTCACGGTTGATCCTTCCTCGTGATCGACCACACGGTCACCGGCATCGCCGCCCGCCAGCCGGTGAACCCGCCGACCGGCGAGGCCCGCTGGACGCTCAGGCGCACCAGGTCGCCGCCGAGCCTGCCGTACCAGTGGGCGAGGACGGCCTCGGACTCCAGGGTCACGGCGTTCACCACCAGCCGGCCGCCGGGGCGCAGCGCGGACCAGCAGCGGTCCAGCAGGCCGAGGGCGGTCGCGCCGCCGCCGACGAACACCGCGTCCGGCTCGGGCAGCCCGTCCAGCGCCTCGGGGGCCTTGCCCTCGACCACGCGCATCGACGGCACGCCGAGCCGCTCGGCGTTGCGCCGGACGGCCGCGGCCCGGTCGGCCCTGCTCTCGATCGCCACGGCGGCGCACGAAGGGTGGCTGCGCATCCACTCGACGGCGATGCTGCCCGCCCCCGCGCCCACGTCCCACAGCAGCTCGCCGGGCAGCGGGGCCAGGCGGGACAGGCTGACGGCGCGGACCTCCCGCTTGGTGAGCTGCCCGTCGTGCTCGTACGCGCCGTCGGGCAGCCCCGGCACCCTGGCCAGGGGCTCGGCGTCCCGGGCGAGGACGCACTCGACGGCGATCACGTGGAGCGCGGACGCCTGGCCCGCCGCCCAGCTCTCGGCCGTGCCCCGCCGTTCGGACTCTCCTGGACCGCCCAGCTCCGACAGCACCGTCATCGGGCTCGGACCGTACCCGTGCCGGACGAGCAACCCGGCGACCACCGGCGGCGAGCCGGGCCCCGCGCCGAGCACGACGATCCGGCGGCCCGGCTGGAGCGCGGCGGCCAGCGCCGCGGGCGGACGGCCCACCAGGCTGACGACGTCCACCTGCTCGGCCGGCCAGCCGAGGCGGGCGCAGGCCAGCGCCGGCGAGGACACGTGCGGCAGCACCAGGACGCGCTCCGCGCCCAGCAGCCGGACCAGCGTCGAGCCGATGCCGTGGAACATCGGGTCGCCGCTGGCCAGCACGCACACCTCGCGCCCGGCGTACCGGTCCATGAGCGCGGGCAGGGCGGGCAGCAGCGGCGACGGCCACGTCACGCGTTCGGCGGCCGTCGCGGGCACGAGGTCGAGCTGCCGCGCGCTGCCCATGAGCACGTCGGCGGCCTCCACCGCGCGGCGCGAGCCCGGGGTCAGCCCGTCCCAGCCGTCCGCGCCGATCCCGACGACCGTGATCACGCGTCGCGCCGTGTCAGCTGGATCTCCTCGGCGAGCCGCTCCTGACGGGAAGCGGTGAAGGCGTCGCCCTGATCGGCCAGGTTCACGATCCTCCTCTATGGCAAAGTGCGAGGGATATCGTATATCTGCCTATCTGGCAGACTTTGGCGGGTGAAACGGCTTCTCGTCATCGGGATCGGCGCCGGCGATCCGGACCATCTCACTCTGCAGGCGGTCAAGGCCATCGCCGCCACGGACGTCTTCTTCATCGTCGACAAGGGCGAGACCAAGCACGAGTTGATCCAGCTCCGCCTCGACCTGATCGCCGAGCACGGCCGCGAGCCGTACCGGATCGCCGAGGCCCGCGACCCGGAACGGGACCGCACCGCCCCCGCCTACACCGCCGCCGTCGAGGACTGGCGCTCGCGCCGCTCGCTCGCCTGCGAAGCGCTCATCCAGGACGAGCTGGGCGCCGGGGAGACCGGCGCGTTCCTGGTGTGGGGCGACCCGGCCGTCTACGACAGCACGCTCGCCATCCTCGACGAGATCCGGCGACGCGGGAACGTCACGTTCGACGTCGAGGTCGTCCCCGGCATCAGCAGCGTGGCCGCCCTCACCGCCCGGCACCGCATCGGCCTGACCCAGGTCGGCCGGCCCACGCACCTGACCACCGGCCGCCGCCTGGCGGAGCAGGGCCCCAGCGCCGACGACGTGGTGGTCATGCTCGACGCCCACTGCTCCTTCGCCGGTCTCGACGACTTCCACATCTACTGGGGCGCCTACCTCGGGACGCCGGACGAGATCCTGGTGTCGGGGCCGGTGCCGGAGGTCGGTGACCGCATCCGGCGGCTGCGTGCCGAGGCCCGCGAGCGCAAGGGCTGGATCATGGACACGTACCTGCTGCGCCGCCTGTCATCGGGGGACCGCTGACCTGACACCGAGGGGGCCCGCCGCCAGGCCGGCGGGCCCCCTCGCGTCACGCCAGCAGCCCCTGCCCGATCCAGCCGCCGGGCGGGCAGCCCGGCGGGATGGCGAACACCGCCGATCCGATCGGCGTGGTCCACTCGTTGAGCAGGTCGGCCTCGGCCAGCCGGCGCTGCATCGGCAGGAACTGCGCGCCGACGTCGGCCTGGTAAGAGGCGAAGAGCAGGCCGCTGTCGGGGTGTCCGGCCGCGGTGAGCCCTTCGTCGTAGTTGTAGGGGCGACGGAAGATGCCCTTGGCCGGGTCGGCGCTGTGCGCCCGCCTGATGTGGGCGTACTCGGAGATGACCGGGAACCCCACGGGCGTCAGCTCGGCGAAGTCGGGCGGGTCGTGCTCGGCGGTCCCGGTCAGCGGGGCGCCGGTGTCCAGGCGGCGTCCGACCGTGAACTCCCTGGCGACCCGGTCGGCGGCGTCCCAGGTCTCCAGTTCGACCCGGATCCGCCGCAGCACCAGCGTGGTGCCGCCGCGCAGCCAGTCCGGCGCGTCCGCGCCGGCCCACACCACCCGGTCGAAGACAGGGCTCCCGGGGACGGCGTTGGCGGTCCCGTCGAGCTGCCCCATGATGTTGTGCTGGGTCAGCCCGGACGCCTGCACGCCGGCGGCCCGCCGGAACCCGCGCTGGACCCATCGGACGCGGGTGAAGGCGCGGGCGTCCTTGATGATCATGCGGAGGGCGTGGGCCACGGTCAGCGGGTCGTCGGCGCAGATCTGCACCAGCACGTCGCCGCCGTTCCACCGGTCCTGCAGCCTGTCGATGGAGAAGCGGGGCAGCGCCTTCAGCGAGGACGGGCGCGCGTCCGCCAGGCCCACCTCGTCGAACAGACCGGGCCCGAACCCGAAGGTGACGGTCAGCCGGGCGGGCAGCACCGCCAGTTCCGGTTCGGTGTCGGCCAGGGCGGGACCGCCCGCGCTCAGGCGGCGGGCGTCGTCGGTGAGCAGCCGCATCATCCGGGACACCGCCGCACGGCCGACGCCGTCGCGCAGGTCCAGGCCGACGAAGACGGCGTGCGCCTGCGGGACGGTGGCGATCCCGGCCTGGTGCGGGCCGTGGAAGGGCTCCACCGCCGCACCCGGCGAAGCAGCCCGGGCCGGGCCCGCCGAAGCGGCCTGTGTCGCGAGCGCGCCGGCCGCGGCGGCCGCGGCGGCCGCGGTCGAGGCCAGCAGGCCGCGCCGGGTCAGGCGGGACCTGCCGCCGGTGTGCGCGTCCATCAGTGCTTGCCCTCGCCCGGCTGGTAGTTCTCCTTGCCGCCGGCGAAGTCCTTGCCGATCGCGGTGAACTCGACGGTGGAACCGTCGGCGAGCGTGAGGGTGAAGGGCACCTCGGCTCCCGGCTCCACCTTCCCGGTGACCCCCATCAGCATGATGTGATCGCCACCGGGCGCCAGCTGGTGCGAACCGCGAGCAGGTACCACGAACCCGCCCTTCTTGGGGCGCATCACCATCTTGCCCCCGGAGTCCACCACTTCGTGCAGCTCGACCGTCGGAGACAGCGGCGAGGCGCCGGAGACGACCGTCAGCTCCGCGTCGGTGTTGTTGACCAGGGTGCCGAAGGCGGCGGTCATCCCCTTCCCGCCGGTCTTGATCCAGGGGTCGGTGACGGTCAGAGCGGGCGAAGGGGTGGCGGCGGCGGCGGCGACAGTGGCGGCGGCCGGTGACGCCGACGCGGTCGTCGCGGTCGTGCTCTGGCCGCCGCAGCCGGCGACGAGCACGGCCACGGCCAGCGCCGCGGCGGGAAGAAGCGGGGAACGCGAACGGAGAGAGTACATGGTGGGCCTTTCCAGGCAGGCCTCGGCGCGCGGCGGCGTTTCCCACCGCGCCGGAGGCGGATCAGGCAGGGGCGCTTGACGCGGCCGCGACGTCGGCGGCCACGCGGACCCGGACGGAGCCGGGCATGACGACGTACTCCGGCCGCACCATGAGGGTCAGCCGGAGAAAGCGATCACCTGCGTGAACGGCGGCCCGCGCGTGGGGGCGGCGTGTGCAAGCACCGCCGGGCGCAGCCGGCCCGGCTCGGGCGCCGTCACCACGACGACCGGCTCGTGCAGCGGACGCGGGAGGAGCGCCAGGAGGACCCGGCACAGCCGCGCGGCCAGGCGGTGCAGCAGCCCCCACAGAGCGGCCTCGCCGCGGGCCAGCCACAGGGCGATCAGCCCGGTGGCACCGACATGCGTGACGAGCATGCCGAAGCCCGGCACCAGTCCCGAATGGCCGTGGACGAGCGCGGCGTAGGCGTCCGCGGCATGGCTGAGGGAGAACAGCACATGCAGCACCACCTGCATGCCGGCCAGCAACGGCAGGATCACCGCCAGCGTGCGCTCACGCGCCGAGGTCACGACCCCGCCCCCGAACGCCAGCAGCAGCCCACCGGCCGTCACCGGCCCCGTGACCGATCCCCCGCCGAACAGGTGCGCCAGCACGCCCAGCGCCACGCAGACCACGGCGAACACCGCGGCACGGGCGAGACGGAACGGCAAGGAGGCGGTCATAACGGGCCCATCATCCCATCGCACCCCCTCGCCCTGGCATCCGCCATCGTGCCTCTCCGGCCCGGGGGCTGGACGAAGCGTCACGGTCATGATGCAGCCGGTGCACACCGACGGGGTTGAGCAGCCGGGCATGGGGGAAAGTCTCCGTCCTGCGGGCCGTCGACTGGAGTGGAGGCCCCTGCGACGCCGGCAACCGCTGGTCGAAAGCAGGGGGAACTTCAGGGATGGGGTGGATGCATGGTGGAACGACGCATGTCGGTCGCGACGCACTGGGGCAGTCTCATCGCAGTGGTCGATTCCGGGCGATTAGTACGAATTGAGCCGAGGGACGACGACCCCGTGCCGTCACCCATCGGCCCCGGCATGGTGACGGCCGCCGACGACGGCGCTCGCGTGCTGCGTCCCGCGGTGCGCAAGGGATGGCTCGACGGCCGGCCGCGCGTCCACGACGCCGCCAGAGGCGCGGACGCCTTCGTGGAGGTGAGCTGGGACGACGCGATCACGCTGGTGAGCGACGAACTCCGTCGAGTGCGTTCGCAGCACGGAGACAGCGCGGTGTTCGGCGGGTCGTACGGCTGGGCGAGCGCGGGCGTGTTCCACAACGCGCAGAGTCAACTCCACCGGTTCCTGGCGCTGGGCGGGGGGTTCACCGACTCTCGCAACACCTACAGCACCGCCGCGTTGGAGGTCATCCTTCCCCATGTGATCGGCGGGCATCCGTGGAGCTATCAGTCGCGGATGCCGATGTGGGACGAGATAGCCGACCACTGTGAGCTGGTAGTGGCGTTCGGCGGGCTGGCCCTCAAGAACAGCCAGATCAACCCCGGCGGGCTGGCCAGGCACCAGACGCAGAACCTGCAGCGACGGTGCCGTGCGGCCGGGGTGCGGTTCGTGAACGTCAGCCCCATCCGCAGCGACGTCGCCGGCTTCCTCGACGCCGAGTGGCTGCCTGTCGTCCCCAACACCGACACCGCCGCGATGCTGGGCATCGCCCACACGATGCTGGTCAACGGGTGGCACGACGAGGACTTCCTGCGCCGGTGCTGCGTCGGGTTCGACCGCTTCGCCGCGTACGTGGCCGGCGAGCTCGACGGCGTCCCCAAGGACGCCGCCTGGGCGGCGAGGATCACCGGCATCGGCCGCGAGGCGATCATCGACCTCGCTCGCCGCCTTACCGAGCGACGTTCCCTCATCATGGTCAACTACGCGGTGCAGCGGGCGGACCACGGCGAACAGCCGATCTGGATGTCGGTCGTGCTGGCCGCCATGGCGGGCTCGATGGGCCGGCCCGGCTGTGGCTGGGGAGCAGGTTACGCGACGATGGACGCGACCGGCGTGGCCAGAGGCCGCCCCTCCGTGGCGACGGTGCCCGGGGTCGCCAACCCTGTCCCGGACTTCATCCCGGTCGCGAGGATCGCCGACACCCTGCTGCATCCGGGCAGGACCATCGGCTACGACGGACGGCGCCTCACGTTGCCGGAGCTTCGCCTGATCTACTGGTGCGGCGGGAACCCGTTCCACCACCATCAGGATCTCCATCGGCTGGCCCGAGCCTGGCAGACCCCTGACACGGTGGTGGTTCACGAAGCCTGGTGGAACACCACGGCCAAGTTCGCGGACATCGTCCTTCCCGTCGCCACCAGCTTGGAGCGCGACGACTTCGCCGCCGGATTCTCCGATCCCCACCTCGTCGCGATGCCCAAGGTCCGCGAGCCGGCGGGAGAGTCACGCACCGACCATCACATCTTCGCCGCATTGGCCTCCCGGCTCGGGTACGAGCAGGAGTTCACGCAGTCGCGCTCCGAGCTCGAATGGGTCCGGCACCTGTACGAGCAGACGCGGGCGACACTCGGCGACGATGCCGCGTTGCCGGGCTTCGACGACTTCTGGCGCAGCTCCACCGCTGAGCTGCCGGCGTTGACCGGACCGTTTCCCGGCAGCTTCGAGGCGCTCCGCGCAGATCCGCAGCGATTCCCCCTGCCGACGCCGTCGGGCCGGATCGAGATCTTCTCCGAGGAGATCGACTCGTTCGGCTACGACGACTGTGCCGGGCATCCGATGTGGTTCGAACCAGCGGAATGGCTCGGCGGCGATCTGTCGAGCCGGTTCCCGCTGCACCTGATCTCGAATCAGCCCGCCGCACGCCTGCACAGCCAGTACGACAACGGCGGCCACAGCCTCGACTCGAAGATCCGTGGCCGTGAGCCCGTGACGATGAACCCGTCGGATGCCGCGTCGCGCGGCATCGAGAACGGCATGATCGTACGCATCCACAACGACCGGGGCAGCTGTCTGGCCGGCGCGGTCCTGTCGGACGACGTCATGCCAGGCGTCGTCCAGCTGTCCACCGGCGCGTGGTGGGATCCGGTCCAGCCAGGTCTGAGCGGAACACTGGACCGCCACGGCAATCCCAACGTCCTTACTGCAGATCGGCCGTGCTCGCAGCTGTCCCAGGGGCCGAGTGCTCTCAGTGCGCTGGTAGACGTCGAGCCCTACGACGGACCTCATCCCGATGTGCTCGCCTTCACCCCACCGCGCCTGGAGCATTGACACGACAGGCGCTTGATTTAACGTAATCGATCGAATACTTTGCGTAATCGTGACTCGACTTCAAGACCTCAAGTACGGCCAATGGTTCAGGGGCGCCGACGTCGACGGCGACGGGTTCATCACCCAGCGGGACGTCCGGATGATGAGCGAGCGTTACATCGCCGCCCGCGGCGCCGCGCCCGACTCCGGGACCGCCCGCCTGCTCGCCGAGAGAATGGACGCATTCTGGACGCACGTGATCGCCCCGATGGATCGCGACGGTGACGGGAAGGTCGATCTGCGGGAGATGACCGAAGGGTTCAGGCGGGCCCTGACCGACCGCGCCCTGTACCCGGCACAGATCGAGCCGGTGACCAACTGCTTCTTCGACCTCGCCGACCTCAACGGAGACGGCAGGATCGACCAGGCGGAGTTCCAGCAGATGTTCGACTCGGTCGGCGGCGTCCCCGGCGACGACTGCGCCGCGGTCTTCGCCGCCCTCGACCGAGACAGCTCCGGCGTGCTGGACCGCGCCGAGTTCCATCAGGCGGTCACCGAGTTCTTCTACGGCGACGACCCGGACGCCCCCGCCAACCACCTGTTCGGCAGGGTGGCCGGCTGACGGCCCTGACGCCTCTGTCGTCCACCGAGGTCTCGCCCACCGGTGGCCGCGGGCACTCCCCACCCCGGTCGCCGCGACGTCCTCGCTGCCCGCCGGGTTGGACAGCGTCCTCCCTGACGGGTATCTTCTCCGCCTCGTGACCGACATCGTCCCGCTGCGGAAGAACGCGCGTTTTCAACTGTTGTGGGTCGGCAGCGCGGTCTCCCAGCTGGGGTCGGAGCTCACCACGCTCGCCATGCCGCTGCTGGTGCTGGCGCTCACCGGCTCACCGGGGCTGGCGGGCGTCGTCGCCGGAGCTCGTACCGTCGCCTTCCTGGCGGTGCAGATGCCGGCCGGCGTCTGGGTGGACCGGTGGGACCGCCGCCGTACGCTCATCACGGCCCAGAGCCTGCAGGCGGTCGTCTCCGCGCTGCTGACGGCGCTGATCATCACCGGTCAGGTGCAGGTCTGGCAGTTCGTCACGCTGGCGGTGCTGGACGGGCTGTGCGTCGCGTTCATCGGCCCCGTCCAGGACACGGCGGTCCGCGGCATCGTCCCCTCAGGCCAACTGCACAGTGCGTACGCGCAGGAGGAGGCCCGCACCCACGCGGCCGGACTGATCGGTCCTCCGCTCGGCGGCCTGCTGTACAGCCTGGGACGGGCGGTGCCCTTCGTCGTCGACACCATCACCTTCGTCGCCGCCACGCTCTTCTACGCGCTTGCCAAGGTGCCCCGCCGCCCGGCGGACGAGCCGCGGCCCTCTGCCGGAGATCATGGCGAGGAGCAGCGGCCGGTCCGGCGCAGCATGCGCCGGGAAGCGGCCGAGGCCGTCATCTGGCTGTGGCGGCGGCACGGCCTGCGGGAGGTCACCGCAGCGGTGATGGTCCTCAACCTGCTCGGCGGAGCGTTCCTCATCCCGCTGATCGTGCTCGTCGGCGAACGCGGCGGGGACGCGCGCATCACCGGCACGGTCCTGGCCGGTCTCGGCATCGGCGGGCTGACCGGTGCGCTGCTGTCGGGCCGCATCAGCAGGCTCCTGCCTCCCGGAAGGCTCCTGCTGACCGTCGTGACGGTCTTCGGGACCGCGCTGGCGGCCACGGCACTGCCCTGGGGGGCGTGGTGGCCGATGGTCCCGTTGGTGTTCATCACCTTGTCCACGCCCTCACTGAACGTGGTGATGAACGTCGTGGTCGCACGGATGGTGCCGGAAACGATGCTCGGCCGGATGGGCGCGGTCCTGAGCACGAGCGCGATGGCGCTCAAACCCCTCGGGCCCGTCCTCGGCGGGGCGCTGGCCGCGACGCTGGGCGGCGCGGTGGCACTCGTCGTGCTGGGCGGACTGCTCGTCCTGACCGCCGCGGTGGCCGCGCTCAGCCCGGAGCTGCGCCACTTCACCGGAGAGGCCGCCACCGCCGGAGACGACACTCCGACCGACGACAAGGCCCCGCACGCCCCCGCCTAGCTGTCGCATGCCGTGACGCCTGCTCCCGCCGGCCCGTGGCAGCCGGAGAACAAGGCCGATCCGGCCCCACGCCAGGAGCGCCGGCTTCCGCTTCCGGTTGGCCCTGCACTCTCCCGCGGTGCCGCGAACCATGCACCGCTTTCGATCGTTGTCTGGGTGTTGCCGATTTCGAGGGGGCCGCAGTGGAGCAAGTCTTCGAGTACCTGCCCTTACTGTTCGTGGCGTTCGGCGCCGTGATCGTGCTGGTCTCGGTCAGGGGGATCGTGCACGGCAGACGGTTCGTGCGCGGGGCGCGACGAGTGCCGGGCGTGGTCACCGACGTGGCCACCACGTTCACCGGACGCGGCGAGCATCTCAAGGCGAGCCGGCGTCCGGTGCTGACCTTCACGACCGCGGAAGGGCGGGAGGTGACCGCCGAGTCCTTGGTCGAGTCGCAGCTGGGCATCGGCAGGGAGACCGACGTCCTCTACGACCCGGAGGACCCGACGAAGGCCGCGCCCGCCGGCGACGCCGGTGTCGGGGGCGGTTACGCCGGCATCGTCATCGGGCTCATCGCCGCCGCCGTCGGCCTGGCCGTCTTCGCCGCCTTCTCCGGACATTTCACCCCGTCCGGCGGCACCGAGAACAGCTGCCAGATCGAACCCGCCGACGGCACCTCCGAGCCCGTCGACTGCCCTCCGGGCATGGACGTCGGCTGACGCGTCCCGCCGCTTTCTGCCAGGCGGTACGGAGATCGAAAGAATATGATGGACGAATGCGGCTTTGGCGGCGGCACCCGTCCCAGAATCATGTCATTGCTGGACATATGCAGAAGTTCTTCCGCAG
This sequence comes from Nonomuraea sp. NPDC001636, assembly GCF_040298265.1. NCBI lineage: Bacteria > Bacillati > Actinomycetota > Actinomycetes > Streptosporangiales > Streptosporangiaceae > Nonomuraea > Nonomuraea sp. NPDC001636. The sequence goes on along the minus strand of NZ_JBEOZT010000020.1, from coordinate 87,857 downwards.
CCTGCACCAAGATGAGCAACCAGAACAAGTAGCCAAGAAATACGCGGCCTACTTCTGGGACCGGGACGCGGACACCTTACGGGACATGAGCTCACTCACCCGACACGAGTTCGACGTGAGCCTCGGCCTCAGAGGAACCGACCTCACCGCCATCACCAAGCGTGTCTCGCTCATTTCCGACACCCTCCTTCTTTCTGACGGCATGGGTGGGACGTATCACGAGATCGGACTGACCGGAATCCACTGGGACGACCCGGCGAGACGCTCAGGGAGCAAACCGCAGCTCCCGCCCGGCACGCCCGCCGACCTACCGGCGTCGATGCTGCACATGGCAGCCGTCCGTGAGCCTCGTGAAGACTGGCGGGAGGACCACTTCGGCATCAGAACGCTCGATCTGGCGCAACTCGGCACCTGGATCCTTCAGGCCCGACCTCTGCTGCAAGCCGGGCTGACCTGGTACCTGCCCAACTACTGCCTCCGCACGCAGCAGGTGAAGAAGGGACGCCCCGTCCAAAGGAGCAGGGCGATCCATGACGCTCGGGCAGTCGACTTTCTCCTCAATGGGCGGCGCGCGATCGAGGCGTCAGGCGAGGAGCCCGTCAAAAGCCGGCTCGTCCGACCGATCCTGGAGATCAAGCTGCCCTACATCGACGGCGTCGGACTTCGGGACTTCAGCAGGATCACTGTCGAGGAGTTCGGGTCCTACGACCGTTTCCGCACTTACCTGCGCGGGAAATTCCTCCAGCTCGACGAAGCCCAGGACGCCGTCCAGTCCGAACTGGCCCTGACCCGGATCGGCCTGGAGATCCGGGAGCAGATTCAAGAATGCCAGGCCGAAATGGCCAGGATTCAACGGACCAGAGCCCTTGCCGCCACCGGCGCCGTCCTCGGAACGACGGGAGCGACCCTCACCGCCGTGTACGGTCCGGCTCTGACCGCCGCGCTCGGAGTCCTGGGCGCCACCGGTGGAATATGGAGCGTGGTCCAGGCGATCAGCCAGAACAGCGTCCGGACACTCCGTGAGGGGAAGTGGTACTACGTCTGGACCCTCGATCAGGCGTACGAACACAAACGAGCGAAGAGCGGCGCACGCCACCCTCCCCAGCGCTCGAAGAAGCGGCGTTAGCGCAGTTCCCGGGGCAGACGGGCCGGCAGCTCGCGTCGCGGGTGCGAGATCGGTCCGAGAGGAAGGAAGGCATCATGACGATCACGAAAGACGCGGAGCTCGTCGAGGTCCCGTTCTGGTTCGATCCGCTGTGCCCCTGGGCGTGGGTCACCTCGCGCTGGCTGCTGGAGGTCGAGAAGGTACGGCCGGTGCAGGCCGACTGGCGGGTCATGTCGCTGGCCCACCTGAACCTCGTCCAGCGCAAGGGCGAGGGGATGAGCGAGGACTACCGGAACCAGATGGAGAAGGCCTGGGGGCCGGTGCGGGTCTGCGCGGCCGCCGCCGAGCACGCCGGCCGCGGGGTTCTCGGCCCGTTGTACACCGCGATCGGCACCCGGTTCCACAACCAGAAGCGTCGCGATGACCCGACGGTCATCACCGAAGCCCTCGCAGAGGTGGGCCTGCCCGCCGCGTTGGCGGCGGCCGCCGACAGCGACGCGTTGGATCCGCTCATCAGGGACTCCCACGACGAGGCCTTCAACGAGGTGGGGCTCGATGTCGGAACCCCCGTTCTCCGCGTCGGCGGGATGGCCCTGTTCGGCCCGGTGATCAGGCAGGCGCCGCGCGGCGAGGCAGCCGGCAGGCTCTGGGACGGCCTGGCCCTGGTCGCCGAAACGGAGGACTTCTTCGAGCTCAAGCGGAGCCGGGGGCGGGGCGTCAGACCGTCCTTCGACTGAGGGACGCCGCATCTGGCCAGTGCCTGCTCCGGCTGGGCGCCCGTTCGAGGCTTCGCCGTTCCGTCCGTCCCAAGGGCAACGGCGGCGGGGCCTCGACGGGCGCGCCGCGGCCGACGGGTTCTACTCGCGGGCCGGCACGGCTCGCGCGATGCGCGGGCCGACGAGGCGCTCGGCCTCGCCGAGCGGGTACCAGCCCGCGTCCGTCACCTCCGACTCCTGGATCGGCCCCAGGTCCGCGTGCGTCACGAACGCGAACCCGATGTCGAGGTGGTGGTGCGCCGGCTCGCCCTTCTGCGGCCGTGCCGGAACGCGGGCGTACTCGATGTAGACGGGGGCCTGCGACGCCGGCACGACCTGCGCGGGGTCGATTCCGGTCTCCTCCGCCAGCTCGCGCACCGCCGCGTCGATCAGTGAGGCGTCGGCCGGCTCCAGATGGCCGCCGGGCTGCAACAGGATGCCGTAGGCGCGGTGCCCGACGAGCAGGACCTCGGCGCCGTCGCGGACCAGCAGCGCGCCGGCGGTCACGTGCATCGGGAAATTCCGCCGCGAGGCGAAATCCCGGCCCTCGGCCAGCAGGCGCAGCGGCTCGGACAGCAGCGCGGACTCGTCCGGGAACCGCGAGAGGTGGTCCCGGACGGCGCTCGCTATGTCCGCGTCAGTGATCGCCACAGGTCGCTCCCGCACCTTCCCGATGACCGAGAGGAGGCTTCGCACCGTACAGGTGCGACCGGTCGGCGCGCGCCTGCCACGCCGACGGGACGGGACATCGGCCAGGTGGGACGCTGGACCCGAGCAAGCGCGTGAGAGGTTCGGAGAAGGGGCCATGCACGAAGCTGCCGGATCAGGAAGCGGTCCTCCTCGGCCGGGCGAGCCGATCGCCTTGGCGTCGCCGGGGATCTCCGCCCCGAGCGCCACGGTCGCCCGCCAGCGGCACGTCCGGGCCGGACGGGGCCCGCGGCGGTGATGCGGGAGCGCCTCGGCGCCGCCGTGGAGCTGCTGCGCCGGAACCGGAACTTCCGCCGCTACGCCGTGGGACGAACCGCTTCGGTCCTCGGCACCACCACGGCCCCCGCCGGGCTGGCCTTCGCCCTCATCGACAGGGACGGCGGAGGCACCGCCATCGGCGTGGTGGCGACCGTCAGCATGCTCGTCTTCCTGACCGTCACCCCGGGCGCCGGGGTGCTGGCCGACCGGCTGCCCCGGGTATGGATCATCGTGACGTGCCAGCTCGTCTGCGGCCTCAGCCAGTGCGTCTCCGCCGCGCTGTTCCTGAGCGGCTCGGCGACCGTCTGGTCCCTGGGCGGCCTGGCGGTGCTGACCGCCGCGGCCGCCGCGTTCTTCGCCCCCGCGGCGAAGGGCCTGATCGCCGGCATCGTCGAACCCGGCGCCCTCGTCCCGGCCAACGCCCTGCTGCAGATCGCCGGCAACCTCGTCGCGATCGTCGGGCCCACGGTCGCCGGGCTGGTGATCGCCTCCGTCTCGCCGGGCTGGGTACTGGGCTGGGACGGGGTCACCTACCTGCTGTCCGGCGCGGTGTTCCTCATGGTGCGGGTGCCGGCCGCAGCCGTCCGTCCCGAGCGGCGTGGGTTCGCCGGGGAGCTGATCGAGGGTCTGTCCGCGTTCGCCGGTCGCCGCTGGTTGTGGACGCTGACCGGCCTGCAGGCGCTGACGTCGGCATGCTGGGGAGCCGGGTTCACGGTCCTCGGGCCGCTGTACGCGGCACGCCACCTGGAGGGCGGCGCGGTCGGCTGGGGCGTCGTCGGCTCCGCCCTCGGCGTCGGGCTGGCCATCGGCTCGGTGACCGCGCTGACGCTGGCACCCGTACGCGTGGGCCTGCTGCTGTGCGCCACGGCGCTTCCCGAGGCGCTGCTCCTGGCCAGCATGGCAGCCGCGGCGCCCACGTGGTGGATCGCCGCCGCAGGCGCGCTCACCGGAGTCGCCGGCACGCTCCAGCTCATCTCGTACACCAGCCTGCAGCAGCGCGAGATCCCGCAGGAGCAGCTCAGCCGGGTCCTCGCCACGTCGTCGGTCGTCGGCAGCGTCCTGGTCCCGCTGTTCTCGGCGTTCGCCGGCCCGCTCGCCGACGCCGTCGGGTTGCGAGCCGTGCTCGCCGGGTGCGCGACGGTCGTCGTCGCCGGTGCGGCGGCCGCGTTCGGTGTTCGAGACGTACGCCGTCTCCGCACGACCACGAGCACCGCCGGCCCCGCCAGCGGTCGATGCCAGTGACCCGGCCATCTGACCGCGCGGCGCTGCCGGCCCGGACCTTCACCGGCGACCGATTCGCCCTTGAGGCCGGTCTCACCCGTACTGCTGACGCATGGAGCTGTCGTAGTCGGCGTGCGGTCCCAGCCCGACCTCGGCTCGGCGCTCATCGAGCCGATCACGATCTTCTATGGGCTGCGGCTGGAGAACGCCGTCAGGGGCGTGGTACTGCGTGCCGAACACCTGCGGCCGCCCCTCCCCGACCCGAACGCGGTCCACGAGACGCTCCTTCCTCTCCGACGAGGTCGCGCCCCGGCCAGCCGTGCTCGTCGATCACCTGCTTGAGGTAGGCGGTGTTGTCGGTGTCCACGGTCGTCCATCGCTCCATCAGGTCATCGGGCACGGGACCGCTCTTGGGCAGGCTCAGGCGGACCTCCTGGTCGCGCCTCATGCGGTCCAGCAGCTCGGCACGGAGCTCATCGTTCATCGGCGCCACCTTTGCGGCCGGAGGTCAGCGGGGCGGTAGCCGGGCCAGGACTTGCGCGTGTCCTTGGAGACGTGGGGATTCGTCAGCAGGTGCTTGACGACGTCCCCGCCGGTCACCGACCAGGCGGTGAGGTCGCCGGGCAACCGGACGGGCACGGCCGGTCCGGCGGCGCGTAGGGAGTCGGCCTGCTCATGGATACGGCGTCCGCTGCTGTCGAGAACCACGGGTGTGGGGGTCACGCGTGCCTCCGGTGCGGGGTTCGGCGGGACACGGCGAAGGGATCGCCTTGTTGCGGCGAAGCTCACGCCGAGCGCTGCGAGGCAATCACGGAAAGCCTGGCCGGTCGGGGCCGCCTCTTGGCGGGAGGGTTTGCGCGGAGCGAGCCCCCGCCCCTCTCGCAGTTCAAGGGGGGCGGGGGCTCGCGGCGGTGCTCGTTCAGGCGGAGGGGGCCAGCCTCACGTAGCTGACCTCGACGTTCAGGTAGGTGGCGAGGCCGTAGTCGTGGCCGCGGATGGCCAGGAGGTTGCAGCGCTCCAGGTGCCTGGCGGGGATGACGACGTTGATCGCGCCCGCGGCGCAGCCGCCGCTCCTGACGGTCTGCACGAGGTGGCCGTTGAAGTAGACCCGCGCATCGTTGTCGATCGTTCCCTGGATGCGGACCAGCCGGGCGTTGCGCGGGATGTGCACCCAGTGGCGTACCAGGATGTCGGTGTTCACCGCCCAGGACGTCTTGACGTTGGTGGAATTGTTCCAGGCGCAGGTGCCGTTGGTGGTGCCGAATCCTTCTTGCCCGCTCGACCAGTCGCTGTCATCGAAGTCCGGCTCGTAGAAACGCGGGGCGTTGGCCCCGGACGGCACCTGGAGGTATTTCCAGTCGGTGCTGTTGTAGCCGAGGACGGTGACGACATTTTGCCGCGTTCCGGCTCGGGAGGCTGACGCCGACGCCGGAGCGGGCAGGGCCACGGTGGCCAGCAGCGAGCCGGCCGCGAGGCCAGCGGGAAGGAAACGCAGCAGTTTCTTGAACATGGCGATCTTCCTCCGTCGATGGTGCGAAATGTCGATCCTGCAGCCGCCGAAAGCGACATGTCATCCATGTCGCAATTCTGCCGCCTAGCATCCCGGCCGGAATGGGTAAATCGAATCATAATTTGAGCACACACCGACAGGTAAGGCAATGGCAAAGAAAGGCCGACGAGAAGAGGCGGGCGCATTCATAAACAAAGAGGAATTTCCCGATATGCCGAATATGAGTGCCCTGAACATGGAAACCTCAAGTGCATCCCCCGCCGACCCGCGAACCACTGGACGCCGAGCAGGCGGGCGTGCACGACGCCGGACGGCTCAGCCACCTGGCGATGCGCAAGGTGGGCAAGCGCTACGAGGACCGGCGGCTCGACGCCCCGGCCGGACAGGGCGTCGCCGAGTTGCCGCCCGGCCGGGCCACCGCACCGGACGAACTGCGCTGAACGGTGGTCAGGCGGGCACCAGCAGAGTGGTGAGCAGGTCGTCCAGGGTGACGAGGCCGATGACCGCGCCCGCGTTGTCGCGGATCAGGGCGATCTGGCTGTGCGCGGCGCGCAGCCGCGCGACCGCGTCGGCGACCGAGGTCTCCTGAGGCAGGTCCGGCACGCGGTAGGCGAGCTGGGCGGCGGTGGTGGCGGTGCCGCGCCGGCGGGCCAGGTAGGCGTCACGCAGGTGCACGACCCCGCTGGGCCCGGCGTCGGACCACACGATCAGCCGGGTTAGCCCGGACCGGTTGCAGGCGTCGATGATGTCCTGGGCGGCGGCGGTGGCGGGCACGCCGATGATCTGCTCGGCCGGGGTGATCAGCGCGGTGATGCCGGACTGCGGCGCCTGCAGGGCCTGGCTGAGCACCACGTGGTCGTCCGGCTCGATCAGGCCGAGCCGGCGTGACTCCTCCACCAGGTGCCGGAGCTGGTCGGGGGTACGCGCCTTGGCGCCGGCCTCGTCCGGACGGACGCCGAACAGCCGCAGCAGGCCGTTGGTGACCGCGTTCAGCGCGCTGATCAGCGGACGGACCAGCAGGGTGAAGCCGCGGAACGGCAGCGCGAGCAGGGTGGCCGAGCGCTCGGGGTGGGCGATGGCCCAGGACTTGGGCGCCATCTCGCCGAGCACCATGTGCAGGAACGTCACGACCGCCAGCGCGATGACGAACGCCACGGCGTGCGCGGCGGCCTCGGGCAGGCCGACGGCGTCGAAGAGCGGGACGAGGGTGCCGGCGATCAGCGGTTCGGACACCACGCCGAGCCCGAGCGAGCACAGCGTGATGCCGAGCTGCGCGCCGGCCAGCATGAGCGACAGCTCCTTGATCCCCGACAGGGCGGCGGAGGCGGCCTTGCTCCCCTGCGCGGCGGCCTTCTCCAGACGGTGCCGCTTGGCGGCGACCAGGGCGAACTCGGCGGCCACGAAGAAGCCGTTGCCGATCAGCAACAGCAGGGTGAGCAGCAGCCCGACGGACAGGTTCATGCCTGCTCCTGCGATTCGTCACGGTAGGGGGTCAGGCGGACGCGGTCGGGCACGTGCCGGTCCAGCGTCAGCACCTCGATGCGGGCGTGCGTGGGGGCGTGGGGGTCGAGCGTGGCGGGCAGGTCGGCGGTGATGACGTCGCCGGGGACGGCGAAGCGGCCCAGCCGGTGCAGGATGAGCCCGGCCAGGGTGTCGTACTCGTCCTCGTCGGGCAGGTTCAGGTCCGTCTCCAGAGCGATCTCGTCGATGCGCAGGGCGGCGTCCAGTTCCCAGCCGTCGCCCTGGCGCACTGCCCGGGGGGTGTCGGCGTCGTTCTCGTCGGCGATCTCGCCGACCAGTTCCTCGGCGACGTCCTCCCAGGTGACCAGTCCGGCCAGGCCGCCGTGCTCGTCCACCACGCAGGCCACTTCCTGGCCGCGGGCGTGCATCTGGGCCACCAGGTCCGGCAGGCTGATCGAGAAGGGCACGATCAGCACGTCGTGGGCGAGGTCGGCGACGCGCGTGGTGGCGGCCTTCTCGACCGGGACGGCGGCCAGGTCGCCCAGGCTGACCAGGCCGATCACCTCGTCGAGGGTGGCGCCGAGCACCGGGTAGTGGGTGTGGCCGTGGGCGGCGACGATCTCGTCCAGATCGGGCACGGTGGCCGCGCCGGTCACGGCGACCACCTCCACGCGCGGCACCATCACTTCCTCGGCGGTGTGGTCGGAGAAGGCCAGGGCCCGTTCGAGCACGTCGGCGTGGCTGCCGGGCAGGTGGCCGTGGGCCTCGGACTCGCCGATGATGTGGCCCAGCTCCTCCAGGGTGGCGCCGTGGTGCAGTTCCTCGACCGGCTCGATGCCGACGGCGCGCAGCAGCCTGTTGGCGGCGGTGTCGAACAGCTTGATCACCGGTCCGGCGACGGCCAGATAGACCAGGGTGGAGCCGGCCAGGGCGCGGGCCAGCGGCTCCGGACGGGCCAGCGCCAGGTTCTTGGGCGCGAGCTCGCCCAGCACCATCTGGATCACGGTGGCCAGCGCGAACCCGATCCCGAGCGCGATGCCGCCGATCGCCGCCTGCGGCACGCCGATCGCCTCCAGCGCGGGGGCGATCAGCTCAGCCAGCGCGGGCCTGGCGATGAAACCCACGATCAGCGCGGTGACGGTGATGCCGAGCTGCGCGCCGGACAACATGAACGACAGCCGTTCCATCACCTTGACCGCCTTGGCCGCCTTCTTGTCACCGGCGGCGGCCTGCTGGGACAGGGCGAGCCGGTCGGCGCTGACGTAGGCGAACTCCTGGGCGACGAAGTAGCCGGTGGCGAGGGTGAGCAGGACGATGGCCACCAGGCCGAGTGCGACACTCATCGCGGCTGTGCACCCCGCAGACGAAGGCCGTACCTGAGGCTGGGGCTACTGCTCGGGTCCGCTGACACGGACACCACCACCGATCCTTCCCGTTTCGTGTGCTGCGCCGCAGCGCGTCGGCTGCGGCTTCCTGGTCCGGACGTTACCGACCCCGGACAGGCCAGTCCTGACCGGGGCGTCTTCTCCCAGGTCAACGCATATGGGTGAGCGTAAGTGCCGGATGTGATCCGCGTCTCAGCCGGGTTCGGTTGCAATGGGAGCCTCTCGTCGCCTCTACCATGATCAGCGATTTGTGATCTTCACTGTGAGGAGCGATCCAGTGTCGTCCGGGCAAGAACGCGTGCGGGCCGTGCTCGAACACCGGCTCACCCAGCGGGCCGTCATCGGCGTCATCGTGCTCAACGCGGCCACGATCGGCTGCGAGACCAGCGCCTACCTGATGGACCGGGCCGGTGGGTTCCTGCACGCCGTCGACCGGATCGCGCTGGCCGTCTTCACCGTGGAGATCGCCGCCCGGCTGTTCGCCTACCGCCGCGCGTTCTTCGCCGACCCGTGGAACTGGTTCGACACGGTCATCGTGGCGATCGCGCTCGTCCCGGCGTCCGGCCCGGCCTCGGTGCTGCGCGCGCTGCGCATCCTGAGGGCGCTGCGCCTGGTCTCGGCGGTGCCCAGCATGCGCCGCGTGGTCAGCGCGTTGTTGTCGGCGGTGCCCGGGATGGCCTCCATCATCGGCCTGCTCGTCCTGATGATCTACATCGCCGGGGTGATCGCGACCAAGCTGTTCGGCGAGATCATGCCCGAACGGTTCGACGAACTGCCCCGCTCGCTGTTCACCCTGTTCCAGATCATGACCGGTGACGACTGGGGCAACGTCGCCCAGGCGGTCATGGAGCACAAGCCGTGGGCGTGGATCTTCTTCATCGCCTACATCCTGATGTCCACCTTCGTCGCGCTGAACCTGTTCATCGCGGTGGTGGTCAACGCCATGAACGACGCCGAGCCGTCCCCGGCCGAAGCGCGGACCCAGGCCGAGCTGGCGGAGGTGAAGCAGCAGCTGGCGGCGGTGAACGCCAAACTCGACCAGCTGCTGCCGTCGCGCGAGGCGGTCACGACCGACGGCCGCGCCGACGCGAACTGACGGGACGTCCGTGGCGATCGAAGGAGGCGACGAGCCCGCCTGACGGAACACGGCTCAGTCGACCCAGGCCCACAGGCAGAGGTCGAGCATGCACACCAGCGCCCACATGACGAGTGCGGCGACTCGTTGGTGCTCCCCTGCGCGCATGTGTTCGCCCCAGCGGTTCGACGGCCATGACAGTTGCTACATTGCGCAACTCTACAACCTTCTGTGGCGGTTGAGGACGGCCAGCGTCCCGCCGTACAGAACGGCCACGAGCACCAGCCACAGACAGCTCGTGACGGGCAGGGCGGTCAGGCCGACGGGACCGGCCAGCGGCGAGAGCGGCAGCAGTAACCCGATCGCCGCGAGCGAGCCCGTGGCCAGCCACAACGGCGGCGAGACCGGGGCGACGGGCCGCAGGAGCAGCATGATGACGGCCTGGGTGAGCAGGTTCTCGATGAACCAGCCCGTGTGGAAGGAGCGCTCGTCATCCGCGCCGACGACCTGGGTCAGGACGGTGAAGGTGGCCAGGTCGGCGACGGCGTTCAGCGCCCCGAAACGGGCGATGAACCCGAGGATGCCCCGCGGGCGCAGCCCGAACGGCCCCCGCAGCACGGCCGGCGCGGCCCGGTCGAAGGCGAAGGCGAGCTGGGCGACGTCGAAGCAGACGTTCTGCAGGAGCACCTGGACCGGCAACATCGGCAGGAACGGCAGCGCCAGCCCGGCCGCCAGCATCGCGATCACGTTCCCGAGGTTGGACGACAGCGCGATGCGCAGATAGGTGACGATGTTGCCGGTGCTGCGCCGTCCGGCGACGATCGCCTGGTCGATCGCCGACAGGTCCTTGCCGGCCAGCACGACGTCGGCGGCCTCGCGGGTGACGTCCACGGCGGCGCGCGGGCAGATGCCGACGTCGGCGGCGCGCATGGCGGGCGAGTCGTTGACGCCGTCGCCGAGGAAGCCGACCGTGTGCCCGGCCTCGCGCAGCGCGCGGACGACGCGGGCCTTGTCGTCCGGGGTGCAACGGGCGATCACCGTGGCCCGTTCGGCGGAGGCGGCGGTGAGGTCGGCCGCCTCGATCACCGCCCCCACGTCGAGGCCCAGCTCACGGCACGTACGGGCGGCGGTGGCCGGATGGTCGCCGGTCAGCACCTTCAGGGCGATGCCCCTGCGGGCCAGCAGCGCCAGCGCGGCGGCCGCGTCCGGCGACGGCTCGTCGACGAGGGTGAGGAAGCCGGCGAGCGTCAGCCCGCCGGCCGCGCCGTGACCGCCGGCGGAGCGGTCGGTCACGGCGACCGCGAGCACCCGCGCACCGGCCTCGGCCAGGGCGCGGGCGACCTCGCCGGCCCGCAGCCGGTCACCCGGGCCCATCGCGCACCGGTCGAGCACCGCCTCCACGGCGCCCTTGACCACGACGACGTCCGCGCCGCCGTCGCGGACCACCGCGCGGGACAGGCGCTCGGCGGGATCGAAGGGGGTGGCCTCCAGCCCCTCGGTGTCGCCCAGGTCGGGCGCGCACTCCAGGATCGCCTCGTCGAGCGGGTCGGGGATCGGCGGGTCGGTCAGGTGCAGTGTCCAGAAGCTGTTGACCGCCGCCCAGCGCAGCACCTCGGGATCCGGCTTGCCGTCAGGGCCGACGGACCCGCTGAGCACGGGCCGGTCGCGGGTCAGGGTGCCGGTCTTGTCCATGCACAGGACGTCGATCGCCCCCACGTCGTGCAGCGCGGGCAGCCGCTTGACGATCACGCCCTGGCGGGCCAGCAGCGCCGCTCCCCGGGCCAGCGCGGTGGTCACCACGACCGGCAGCATCTCGGGCGTCAGTCCCACGGCCACCGCCACCGCGAACGGCAGCGCCTCCAGTCCCCTGTCGCGCAGGACGGCGTTGGCCACCAGCGCCACGGGCGGGACGACCAGCATGAGCCGGACCAGGATCCAGGAGATGCCGTTCACCGACCGGTCGAAGGCCGAACGCCCGCGCGCCGGGGCGTGGTGGGCGCCGGCGAACAGGGTGCCGCCGCCGGTGGCCGTCACCACCGCGAGCGCGCTGCCGGAGGCCACGCTGCTGCCCTGCCAGCACAGGTGGTCGTCGCCGTCGGGCAGGTCGCGCGCCCGCTTGGGCACGGGCGCCGACTCCCCCGTCAGCGGCGCCTGATGGACGGTCAGGCCGGCGGCCCGCAGCAGCCGCACGTCGGCGGGGACCAGGTCGCCGGGCCCCAGCTTGATCACGTCACCGGGGACGAGCTGGTCGACGGGGATCTCCCGCTCCCGCGGCTCGCCTCCCTCGTGGGCGCGCCGTCGCACGGTGGCCGTGGTGGCCACGAGCTCGCGCAGGGCCGCGGTCGAGCGGTCGGCCCGGAACTCCCCGTTGGAGCGCAGCAGGCAACTCGCCACGACCAGCAGGACGATGACGCCCGCCGTGCCCCAGGAGGTGATCGCGGCGGCGACGAGACCCAGCGCGAGCAGCGTCATGGTGAACGGGTCCCGCAGGCTGCGGGCCAGGCGGCGCGGCCAGGACACCGGTCGCTGGGCGGGGATCGTGTTCTCGCCGTGTTCCAGCAGGCGGGCCTCGGCCTGTTCCTCCGTCAGGCCGCGTGGCCCGGTGTCCAGCAGGCGCAGGGTCTGGAGCTGGCTCAGCGGGGCCGGACCGGCATCGGCCGTGGTCGGCGCGTCAGGCGCCCAGACCATGGACGCGTCCTCCGGAGGCGCCGGCCCGTTGCGAGAGCCGTCCGACGAGCCCGCGCACGGTGGCCACGACGTCCTCGTCGTCGATCAGGTAGACGACCCTGCGGCCCTCCCGGCGGGAGCGGACCAGGCCGGCCAGCTTCAGCTTGGCCAGGTGCTGGCTGATCGCCGGCAGCGCGCCCCCCACCCGCTCGGCCAGCCCGGACACGTCGCACTCGCCCTGCGCCAGCGCCCACACGATGTGCAGCCTGGGCGGCGAGGCCAGCAGCGCGAAGGCGGCCGCAGCCTCGGCCAGCACTTCGGCGGGCGGATCAGGGGTCTTTGCGCCGGCCACCTTCACTCCTTTTTCGGACAGGTGCCAAGTCTAGGCGCGCGGCGCGGCGGCTCCCGAGCGTCGCACCTGTTACCGGCCGTCCTGTTGCGCGCCGGCCCGCAACCTGGCCGCCTGCTCCTCCAGACGCCGGGCCTGCTCCTCCAGCGAGGGGGCCGGCTCGTCCGTCCTGGTGGTCTCGGCCTTGAAGATGCGCAACGAACGGCCGACCGCGCGGGCCGTGTCGGGCAGCCGCTTGGCCCCGAACAGGAACATGAAGACGAGGGCGATGATCAGGATCTCCGCCCAACCGAGGTCGGCCATGGTGTCGTCCTTACTGAGCAGGCGTTTTGTCAGCTTCAGACTGCATCAAAGTTGCTCAGATGCGCAAGTCAGACATTGTCCGCCAGGGGCTGGGACGCTTGACCGAACGCAGGCGTGCCACGGCGGTCACACGGTGAGGAGTTCCACGTCCACCGGGCCGTTCTGCGCCTCGGCCGGGGCGGTGAGCGGCGTGAACAGCGCGCCCAGCTTGTTCACCACCTCGGGGATGATCCGGTAGTAGACCCAGGTGCCGCGGCGTTCGCCGTCGATCAGCCCGGCGGTGCGCAGCACCTTCAGGTGGTGGGAGATGGTGGGGGCGGTCAGGTCGAAGACGCCGGTCAGGTCGCACACGCACGCCTCGCCGCCGGGGTGGGAGCCGATCAGCGACAGCAGGCGCAGCCGTACCGGGTCGGCGACGGCCTTGAGCAGGGTGGCCAGTTCGGCGGCGTCGGCCTCGCCGAGCGGCTCGCGGGCGATCGGCGCACAGCACTGGGCGGTGGCGGGGGCGGCCATGGCGTGACTCCTTGATTCGATGCCGGTCTAAATCATAGGCGGCGGCAGGCGACCGGCGCGAACGCGGAGACGGCCCACGCCATGGCCGTGGCGCGGCGTCCCCCTCAGCCGCAGCAGCCGCCGCCGGACTCGGCACCGCCACCGGCCGGGGCGCTGACGGCGGCGCTTGCGGCGGCGAGCGGCAGAGGGGCCGACAGCAGGCCGCCGCTGATGCCCGTGGCCAGGCCGGCCCGCCGCTCCTGGTCCTCGGCCAGGCTGGACGAGCACACCCCGGTCTCGGGCAGGTCGAGCCGCACGTCGCGGGCGGCCTGCCAGTCGCCGGCCAGCGCGGCGACGACGGAGCGGGCCTGCTCGTACCCGGTGGCGAGCAGGAAGGTGGGGGCGCGGCCGTAGCTCTTGACGCCGATGGCGTAGTAGCCGGGCTCGGGGTGGGCCAGCTCGTCCACGCCGTGTGGCGGGACGGTGCCGCAGGAGTGCCGGTTGGGGTCGATGAGCGGGGCCAGGGCACGGGTGGAGCCGAGCACCGGGTCCAGGTCGAGACGCAGTTCCGTGGCGATGGAGTGGTCGGGGCGGTAGCCGGTCGCGCTGACGATCCGGTCCACGGTGATCGACTGCTCGCTGCCGGACGGGGTGCGGCTGGTCACTTCGACGCCGTCGCCGGTGGCGCGTACCTGGTGGGTGAAGAAGCCGGTCAGCAACGTGATGCGACCGGAGGTGACGTGGGCGCGCAGCCGGGTGCCGAGCGCGCCGCGGGCCGGGAGGGCGTCGGCGTCGCCGCCGCCGTAGGCGCGCCCGGCGCTGCCCGCGCGGATGGCCCAGGCGATCGGGGTGTCGTCCAGCTGGGCCAGGGCGAGCAGTGTGGTGGCGGCCGAGTGGCCGGCGCCGACGACCAGGACGCGCCGGCCCTCGTAGCGGTGACGGTCGGCGCCGAGGACGTCGGGCAGGGCGTGGTCGACGGGCACCTCGTCCTCGCCGTGGGCGGGCAGGCCGGCGGCGCCCAGGACGTTCGGGGTGGTCCAGGTGCCGGAGGCGTCGATGATCGCGCCTGCCTGTAGCTCGCCGCCGTCGGCCAGGCGGATCAGGAAGGGGGCCTGCTCGCGGCCCGCCGTGCGTACCCGGTCGTGGCCGAGGCGGCTGATGGCGGTCACTCGTGCGTTCGTGCGTACCCGGTCGCCGAGCAGCTCGGCCAGCGGGGCGAGGTAGCCGGCGACGATCTCGGCGCCGGTCGGCAGCCGGTCGGGGTCGGGGGCGGTCCAGCCGTCGGCCTCCAGCAGGCGACGGGCGGCGGCGTCGATGTCGTACTTCCAGGGGCTGAACACCCGTACGTGCCCCCACTGCGCCATCGACGCGGCGACCTGATCGCCGGCCTCCAGCACCAGGAAGTCGAGGCCGCGCTCGGTCAGGTGCGCGGCGGCGGCCAGGCCCACGGGGCCCGCGCCGATCACGACCACGGGCAGGTCGTCGCGCCACCCGGAGGTGGCCTGCCGAGGGGCCGTGAGCTGCTCGATCGCGATCGTGGCAGGGCCGCAGCAACTGTCGCTCATGACTGTTTCTCCAGGTGACGAGAGGGGGCAGAGCACACCTTGAATAGAAGTTCATCTAAACAGGAGCCATCATGTGCCCCTGTTTCGACAGAAGTCAAATCAGCACCATGTGCGCGGCGTCCACAGCGCCGCCGCGGATCGGGTCAGGCCAGTTCCAGGGCCACCTCCAGGCGCAGGTAGGCGTCGACCCAGGTCCGCTCGGCCGCCTCGCCCGAATCCTGGGACCGCGCCGCCGCGAACGCCGTGACGGCCTGCGCGATGCGGTGGAGCCCGAGCGCGGTCAGCCGCCGCGCGGCGGCGCCGAGGCGGGCGTCGTAGGTCGGCGGCAGGTGGGACAGGCCGTGGTGGGCCGCTTCCGCGAGCAGCCCGCGGGCGTCGATCAGCACGGCGGTCAGCGGGTCGGGCCGGACGTCCTCGGCGGCCGCGAGCCGCCCGCCGCCTCCGGCGGGTTGCAGGTCGGGCACGACGACCCGGCCACCGGCGGCCAGGCCGATGGGGTCGATGACGACACCGCCCGCGGTACGTCCGGCCACTCCGCTGACGAAACGCAGCTCGCCTTCCTCCCCGGTGAGCACGGCGGCCAGCGAGTCGAGGCGGCCGGGGGCGGCGCCGGTGTGGGTGGCGGTGACGGTGGCGATGTTTCCAGCCTGGTCGGCGATGAGGGCGTCGAGGCGCTGGTCACCGGCGGCGTAGGTCATGGCCACCACCTGGGAGACGGCGACGACGCGCACCCGCTCCGCTTCGACGCGCGGGCGAATGGGGCGGAGCGTGAGGGCGTCGAGCTCGCGGCCGAGCGCGGCGAGGTCCGTCACCACCAGGGACGGCGAGAGCTCACCCCAGTCGCCCCGCGACGGGCTGACCGTCGTTCTGGCGATCCGCCCGGTGGCCAGCCGCACGGTACGGCTGGCGCTGCGGACGGCGGATTCCGTGACGAGGTTGCCGGTGGCCAGGGCGGCCAGCGTGGAGCCGGCGACGCGTCGCCGTGCCAGGGCGGCGCCGTCGCAGTCGTCGCCGCCGTCCCGTTCGCCGTCCCATTCGCGGCGGAGTACCAGGACCATCGCGCTGTCGCCGTGGGCAAGGTAGACCTCGGCGATCCGCCGGTCGCCGAGGCTGCGGATCCGGCAGCCCAGGCTCTCCAGCCGGGCCCGGCGCAACGGGGTCTCGGCGGCCTCGGCGGTGCCGAGCACGCTGCTGCGGAGGGTGGCGTCGGGGCGGGTCACGGCCCGGTGCCGGGCGTGGAGCTCGGCGAGGTGGCTCGCGAGCAGCTCGGGACGGTAGTGGGCGCCGCGGTCGCGGTAGGCGGCCAGCTGCTCGGCGAGGTCGCCGACGGCCAGCAGCGGCCAGCGGGATCCGGCGGCGTCGAGGTGGCGCTGCACGTCGGCGATGGTGGCCGCCAGTCCCTGGCCGAGGTGCGCCGCGCCGTCGCGCAGGACCGTGCCGGCCAGCCCCAGGGCCCGCTCCAGCCCGGATCCGGTGCCGGTGCCGGCTGCGCCGCCGACGTCGACCCGTGCCTCCGGCGTCCCGGGATGCAGCTCGTCGGCCACCCGGAACGCCCACACGGCGAGGGCGATGACGTCGTCGCGGCTGCCCGCGGCGGCGTCGGTGTGCGCGAAGCCGAGGTCGCCGGGGATCAGGAAACGCACGGTCGCGGTGGGGAGCTCGACCTGCGGCGCGGGATCGGCGGCGGTGGCGCGGCGCACGCGGGCGGTGTATCCGACTCTTTCGGTACGGCGGGCGGCGGCCATCAGGCGGGCGCCGATCCTGGCGGTCAGCTCGTCGTCGCTCACCTGCCCCGGCGACCAGGCGGGGGGCTCCGGAACAGGCCCCTCGGCCTGCGGATGTTCTACGGTCTCGACGGTCGCGGCGTGCTGGTGCTGGTACGCCAGCACCACCCCGACGACATGCCGGCAGACCCCGGTGGCGCCGCACGTGCAGCGGGCCGCGTCGAGCCCGCCGGGTGGCAGGCTCGCGGTCGGTCCGCCCGCGAAGTCGCCGTGCACGGTCCCGTCGGCGTCGGTACGCAGGTCCGGCGCGGCTTCCTTGCCCGCCCGCTTGACCAGGCCGCGGTTGGTGAGCGCGGCCAGGGAGTCGGTGGTGAGCCCGAGCAGATCCGTTCTCATCGGCCCACATGCTCCGCGACGAAGGACGCCAGCTCGCCGGGGGTCATCGCGCCCACGTGCGCCCCGGCGTCGGCCAGGCGTTGCGCGAGCTCCCGGTCGTAGTCGGGGTTGGCCTGCTCGTCGAGGGCGGCCAGGCCGAGGACCTTGCTGCCCTGCTCGACCAGGCTGCGCACGATGCGTACCAGCCGGTGACGATCGCCGCCCTCGTAGAAGTCGGAGATCAGCACGACGACGGCCCGCCGCGGCTGGTCCACGAGCCCGGCGCCGTACGCGGCCGCGCGGGCGATGTCGGTGCCGCCGCCGAGCTGGACCTTCATGAGCAGTTCCACGGGATCGTCCACGTCGGAGGTCAGGTCCACCACGTCGGTGTCGAAGGCGACCAGGTGGGTGCGTACGCCGGGCAGCCCCCACAGGCAGGCCGCGGTGACCGCCGAGTGGATCACCGAGTCGGTCATCGAGCCGGACTGGTCGACGAGCAGGATCACCTGCCACTGTTCGAGGTGGCGGCGGGTGCGGGAGAAGAACAGCGGGGTCTCGATCACGACCTTGCCGGTGTCGGGCTGGTAGCGGCCGAGGTTGGCGCGCAGGGTCCGGACCATGTCGAAGTTGCGGGCCTGCCGCAGCCGGCCCGGCCGCCGCGCTTTCGTGCCCGAGAAGGCGCTGCGCACCTCGGTGGCCAGCTTCTCCATGAGCTGCCGGACGACCTGCTCCACGATGCGTCTGGCCAGCCGCAACACCTGCGGGTTCATCAGGTGTTTGGTGTGCAGGACCGCCTTGAGCAGCGCGGGGTTGGGCTCGATGCGCGCGAGCACGTCGGGGTCGGTGACGAGGTCGTGGATCTCGTAGCGTTCGACTGCGTCGCGTTGCAGGCGTTCGACGGTCTCCTTGGGGAACAGGCGGGTGATGTCGTCGAGCCAGCCGAAGGTGGTCAGGTTCGACGGGCCGCTCCCGGCCTCCCGCCGTACGCCGCGCCTGCGCAGGTCCTCGTCGCGGCCGTACAGCCAGTCCATGGCGGCGTCGCGGCCGGCGGCCTCCTCGTCGAGCTGCCCGCCGCCGAGGCAGGCGCCGCCGGCCTCGCCGAGCAGCAGGCGCCATCGTACGAGGGTGGGGTCGGTCATGGCGTGATCAGTCCTTCCCGGCGCAGTGCCGCATCGACTCGTTCGTCCAGTGCCATGCCTGCGGCCACCAGTTCCGGCGCCGCCTCCAGCCGCATCAGGTCCCACGCGGACGCGCCCGCGCCGGAGCGCAGTTCGACCAGGCGGGTGGCGATGAGGTGCCGCTCGCGGGGTGGGAAGTAGCCGAACGCCTGGCGCAGCGCCGGCAGGGCCACCAGGAAGTCGTGGCTGCTCATCGCCGCGACCAGCTCGTCGAGCAGCTCCAGCATGCCGCCGGTGTGCAGGACCTCCTCGCGGGCGAGCGCGAACAGCCCGGCCAGCCAGTCGCCGGCCGACGCGGGGACGAACGCGCCGCGTACCGCCCGGGTGGGGTCCGCGGCGGCGGTGCCGCGCAGTGACCAGCCCAGCCCGAGCGCGGCTCCGCGCAGGTCGGGCGGCGCGTCCTGGCAGGCGGCGACGCGGTCGGCGACGCCCAGCGCCGCGTCCAGGTCCAGGCCCAGCGGCGGCCCGGCGTGCCTGAGCGCGTCGCGGACGGCGTCCATGGCGCCGATGCGCTGCGGATCGGCGGGTACGGGCCCGCCGCGCACGCCCTCGGCCAGCCACAACACCCGCAGGGTGGCGGCCCGGACCACGGTGCCCAAGGTGGTGCTGCCGCTGGTGGCGAACAGGTCGTCGTGGCGCCACATCGCCAGGGCGACGGTGAGGGTGCGGCCCAGCGAGCCCAGGTCGGCCGCCGCGGCGATCGCCCGCGCGAGGTCGTCGAGCACCTGCCCCGCCAGCTCGCCAATGCCGCACAGCGCGGCGTCGAACAGCACGTCGGCCAGCTGGTCCAGGTCGGCGCCCCTGATCCGCTCGGCGAGCACGGAGGCCGCCGCCTCCTGCGGGTCCACGCCGTACCCGCCTGCCTCGATCAGGGCGGGCAGGCGGTGGTCGGTCTCGGTCAGGGTCCACTGTTCGACCAGCTCGGCGCCGCCCGCGGGGCGGGGTCCCGAGGTGCGGACCACGCCCGGGATGCCCAGGACGCGCAGCCTGTGCAGGAAGCGGCTGCGCGCCCGGCCGGCTGGCCCGCCGAGGTCGAGCCGTTCGTCGCCGGGGCCGCCCAGCTCGGCGAGCACCGCGTGGACCAGCGGCGGCAGCGGGGTCGAGGGGTGCAGGCGGCCTGTCCGGTCACCGCTGAGCGCCGCGATCATCTCCACGACGGCCGGGTGGTGGCCGGCCTGGAGGGGACCGCGGGACGCCCAGGGCAGCGGGGTCTCGATCGCCTCGCCGACCAGCGCGGTGGCCAGGCCGTCGAGCACGTCGACGCGGGCCGGATGCGGGTGGCCGCGCATCAGCGCGATCCCGTCGGCGGTGGCGCGCGCGGCGATCAGATCGGCGGTGGAGACCTGCTGGCGCCGGGCGCGCAGCCGGGCCGTCACCGCCTCGATGAGTCTGCGGGCGGCTCCGTCGGGGCCGTGCTCCCACAGGTCCTGGTAGTAGCCGGGCGACGGCATGCCCGACTGGTAGCCGTCGAAGGCGTCCAGCCTGCGGAACGAGTACGGCACCAGGTAGCAGCCGACCGCCGCTCCCTCGGGCGGTTGCGGCACCTCCGGCCAGCTCCGCTCGCCCCGCTCGGCCAGCCGGATCAGCGCGGGACGGTGGAAGCCGCCGGTGACCACGACCACCGGCCGCTCGCCCGCGTCACCGGCGGCCGCCCGGATCCACTGCGCCATGTACGCCTCGCGGGCCGTGTCGCCGGGATCGGCCCCGGTGTCGCCGCGTACGAGGTCGAAGTAGGTGGCCAGCCGTTCGGCCAGCCCGTCGGCCGGTTCGATCTCGAACAGGTGATCCCACAACGCGTCCATGTTGTCCACGGCGAAGGCGCGGCAGAGCCGCCGGGTCGCCTCGGCGTAGCGGGCCTCGGCGTCGGCGTACCGGTTGCTGACGTCCGCCAGCGCGGGATGCCAGGCGGGCAGGTCGATGAAGCGCAGCTCGGCGCCGGCCGCGCGGCCCGCGGTCAGCGCCGCCCACTCCGGGGAGTAGTCGCACAGCGGTGTCCATGAACCGTGGCGCCGCTCATGGTCGCGGTAGCCGGTGTGGACGGCGATCGGCAGCTCGTGGCCGAGCAGGAGCTCGTCCATCCTGTCGTTCATCTCCGCCGGGCCCTCGACCAGCACGTACGCGGGACGTACGGAACGGATGGTGTCGGCGACCAGCCGGGCGCAGGCGGGACTGTGGTGCCGCACGCCGAGGAAGACGACCGCCATCGGTCAGCCCGGCAGCAGGTGGCGGGCCTCGTACAGGGCCTGCCACTGGTCGCCGTGCCGCCTGCGCTCCAGGTACCTGCGGAGCTTGGCCAGGTCCTCCGGGTTGTCCTTGGCGGCCGTGCCGGCGAGGCAGGAGACCAGGTCGGCGGCGGTGCCCGGCTCGCGGCGCAGGAACCAGCCGCGCACCCCGACGGCATGGGCCACCGAGACGGCCTCCGCGGTGCTCATCACCCCCGACAGCCGGTCGGTGGCGTCGCCGCGCGCGGTGTGCCCCTGGCGCAGGTCGCGGAAGGTGGTGACCAGGACCTCCAGCACGTCGCGGCGCGGCGGCGCGGTGACGCCCGAGCGTCTGAGCAATGCCCCCGCCTCCGCCTCCACCAGCGCCAGCTCGGTGTCGAAGTCGGCGATCGGGAAGACGGTCTCGAAGTTGAAGCGGCGTCTGAGCGCGGCGCTCATCTCGTTGACGCCGCGGTCGCGGGTGTTGGCCGTGGCCAGGATCGTGAACCCCTCCTGGGCGAACACCATCGACTCGGGACCGCTCAGCTCCGGTACGGCGAGCACCCGGTCCGACAGCGGTGACAGCAGGCAGTCCTGCACCTCCAGCGGGCACCGGGTGATCTCCTCGAAGCGCACCACCTTGCCCTCGGCCATGCCGCGCAGCAGCGGCGCGGGCACCAGCGACCGGGTGGAGGGGCCTTCGGCGACCAGCAGCGCGTAGTTCCAGGAGTATTTGATCTGGTCCTCGGTGGTGGCCGCGCCGCCCTGGATGGTGAGCGTCGAGGTGCCGCTGACGGCCGCGGCGAGCAGCTCGGACAGCAGCGACTTCGCCGTGCCCGGCTCGCCCACCAGCATCAGCCCGCGGTTGGTCGCGAGCGTCACCAGGGACCGGTCGATCAGCGAGGGATCGCCCACGAACTTGCGGCTGATGCCCAGCTTCTCGTCCCCGAGGACGAACCGGCGGGCGGCCCGGAGGCTGAGCGCCCAGCCGGGCGGCCGGTCGTCGGTGTCGTGCTCCCGCAGCCTGGCCAGCTCGCCGGCGTGGCGGATCTCGGCCGGGGGCCGCTGGGCGTGTCCGTTCATCGGGTGATGTCCCTGAGGTCTCGGAGGATCTCGGAGGTGGTGATCGGATCGAGGCCGTCGAGCCCCAGTGCCGTGATGGTCTGCTCGTCGGCGAGGTCGGGGTGGCCGATCGCGATGCCCGGATCGAGGCCGATCGTGATGGTCCTGCCGCCGGGCACGTCCCGCTCGATCCAGCCCTGCCAGCCGGCGTCCTGAGGCGTGCCGCGCCGCCAGCCGCGCCGCTCCAGGCCGATCACCGCGCCGGTGGGGATCCTGGCGGCCTCGATCTCGGCCACCAGCGCCGGATCCAGCTCGTACGTCTCCCTGCCCAGCTGCGGGAACGGCTGCAGGATCTCGTAGTCGGCGAACACCTCACCCCAGGCGGCCAGGTCCTCCCCCAGCTCCAGCGGGTGCGCCACGCCAACGAGGGCGTCTTCGGGCAGCGTCAGCGTGTCGTCCTCGACGTCGGCGAAGCTGCGGTCCTCGGCCACGCGCAGGGTGCCCGTGAGCCGGCCCGACGGGTCGTACAGGCCCCATACCAGCCGCCGTACGATGTGCCGCAGCAGCGGGTGGCCGACGAACAGCCGGCCGAAGTCGCCGGCGCTCCAGCGACGCCGGTCCACCATGGCCTGCTCCAGGCGGTGGATGGCGTCCCCGGCCACGGAGCGCACGTCCTTCTTCAGCCCGGCGAAGCGCCGGTAGGCGGCGGTCGCGAGCTCCTGATCGTCGTTGGCGCCCGGCTTGGGCAGGTTCTTCAGCCGCTTGCCCGAGGCGTCGGCCACGTACGGCTTGAGCTGCTCGTCGAAGCCCACCACGAACCGCCTGCGGCCGTAGTCGAGGGTCAGGCTGCCGTCGGCGGACAGGCCGAAGTCGGGCACCAGCCGGTCGGCCAGCTCCTGCGGCTTCAGGCCGAGCTCGGCGGCGACCTCGGCCATCTTCTGCTTGGCCCGGTTCTTCAGCCCGCCGAACTTGACCTTCTCGGCGATGCCGTGCAGGTGCATCAGCGCCACCTCGGAGCCGATGGAGGCCAGCAGGTCCAGGCCGGTGACCGCGCGCGCGTGCCCGCCCTCGCCCGGCCAGGCCCTGATCAGCGGGGTCAGCAGCCGTACGGTCTCGTCGTCGCCGAGCAACCCTTGCGCGTCCATCACCCAGCTCTCCTTGGACGGGTAGCCGGCTGCCTGCCAGCACTGGAACAACGCCCAGGCGAAGTCGGCGAGGCTGCGGCCGTCGCAGGCCTCCTTGACCACGGCGAGACCGGCGTACGGGTCGCCGGGCTTGGAGATCGCCAGCATCGTCATCACGTGGCGGACCGCCTCGGGGGGCAGCGCGCCCGCGTCGCCGCGCAGGTGGATCGGGGTCGTGATCGCGACCTCCGTCCACTCGGGCAGCACCGGCATCCGGGCCGGCAGCGCGTCGAGCGGGTCGGCCACGAGCAGGTCGGCGATGGCGGCCTCGGCGGCGGGCCCGTACCCTGCGGCGGCCTCCGCCACGGTGTCGCGGTGACCGCCCGCGACCAGCGCCGCCAGCGCCTGCTCGGCCCGGAGCCGGGCCACGCCGGGCTTGCCGAGAGCCGCCGGGACCAGCGCCCTGGCGGCCGCCGCGGGGTGACGGTTCAGCCAGCCCAGCGCGGTGGCGCGGACCGACTTCAGCCGGGCCAGCCAGTCGGCCATCAGCACGGCGACCTCCGGCGCCGCGAACGGCAGCAGCGACGCGGCGACCGAGCTGGGACCGCGCCGGGCGCTGTCGACCACCATGGGCAGCGCCGACGTGCCGAACCTGGCCACCACCGTCGGCATCCAGTCGCCCGCCCCCCACAGGTCGCCAGGGCGCCACTTCCCGATCAGCGGCGCGGCCAGTTCCTCGGGCCCGGCGACGAACAGGGCGATCTCGTCCGACCAGTGGGCGCCCCGGCCCTCGGCGATCTCGCGGGCGATGTCCTTCCAGCTCCGGCGCCAGGACCGACCCCAGGAACCTTCCGTCCGGGAGGAACGCCAGTTGTCCCGCTCGCCCGGCGCCCACAGGAGAGCCGGTTCGTCGGTGCACGCCAGGCCGTCGACCACGAGCACCTTGCGCGCCTTGCGCGGGCGCGTCCAGGGCGGGCTGACCACCACCTCGGGCAGCGCCTCCGGCGCAGCGGCGGCGACGGTACCGGCGGTCGCGATCCTGTCGAGACGCTCGGCGGCGGCGCCGTCGCCGAGGCTCGCGCGCACCTCGTCCACCAGGTCGGGACGGGCCGCCACATGGGTGCGCAGCAGCAGGTCGACGGCCTTGCCGCCGGACTCGGCCAGCATCCGCATCGCGCGGCGGGGGAAGCGGGAGGCCGCGCGCAGGAAGGCCGGCTGGGTGTACTTCTGCTCGACGCGGTCGAGGATCGCCCGCATGGCCGTGTCGTACGGCAGGTCGGCGAGCACGTGCAGCAGCCGCTTGCGGCTGTCCGCGCCGTAGGCGTGGTCCACCCAGACGGCCAGCAGCGGCACGGCAGCCTCGCCCATGCCGTCGACGACCGTGGCCGGCAGGGTGAAGGAATCCCCTATGTAGCAGCCACGCACATGGTTCGCGATCAGCTCGGCCTGCTCCGGCGTGCTGATGGCGGCGATCAGGCGGAAGGCGAGAACCGGGAGGACCTGGCTCACCTCGGCGCAGTCGGCCGCGACCCACCCGGTCTCGGTGGGCGCCAGGTAGGAGGTGGCCACGCGGTGGTGGAGCCCGCCGGCGCGGCTCACCGACAGCGCCGCGACGACCTCGGCGTACTCGTCGTCGGAAGCGGCGGCCAGCACGGCGCGCACCCGGGCGTCGATCTGCTCGCCGGAGGCCCAGCCGTACCACGGGTCGGGGGCCTCGCCGTCGGCCAGCCGGCGGACCGTCGAGGTGTCACCATGGTGGAGGTAGTCCAGCGAGGCCAGCTCGGTCACGGCCACCGCCGCGAACACCGGACCCCGTTCGGCCAGCCAGGTCTCGGGGAACAGGGACAACAGCTCGCGCTCGGCCCATGGCAGGGAAGCGGCCATCGCCTTGGCGACCACAGCCGCGCCCAGCGGTGTGCCGGCGGGCTCCCCCGCCAGGTACGCCGCGCCCGCGGACGCGAGCTCCGGATCCGGGCACTTCGCCACCATGTCGGCGAGAATCTGCGCGCGGTTGCCCAGCTCGGCCGCCAGCTTCTGCGGCGCGCTCGTGTCCGGCTGCTGCACCGGGGCCTTCGCTCCGCCCCGCCGGGGGTGGAGAGCGCGCAACCAGGCGGGCGGCAACGCCAGCCGGTCCTCGTCCTCGACGCCGCCGGCGGCCGTGGGCGAAGCCGCCTGCGGCGAGGCGGCCGTTCGGTCCTCCGTGTAACCCTTGCGCAACTTCTCCGCCACCAGCTTGTCGGCGGCGGCAGTGGCGGCGGCGGCCGAGTCGAACGACTTGACCTGCGTCTGACCGGCCGCGCCCAGGCGTCCGTACCGGATGTGCAGCTCCGCGCCGTCCTGGCGCACCTCCCAGAACTTGGCCGAACTTCCGCCGACGAACGTCAGCGTGCGCTCCACGCTCATGCCGATACCTCCACGCCGCATCCCGTCGTCCTCTTGATCGACAGCGGCGAGTATGGCGGGCACGACCGACAAAGTTGCGACACATCTGTGGGGCTGCCGGACATGACCCAGGCATGAACGTCACCGACACCGGGCCGCCGGAGCGCGCTCAGCGCTTCGCCCGGCTCTACGAGCAGACGTATGCCGCGTTGCTGCGGTTCGTCGAGCGTCGCGTCCACCCCTCGCACGCCGAGGACGTGGTCGCCGACGTGTTCCTCGTCGCCTGGAGGCGCCTGGACGACGTGCCGCCCGCGGCGGACGAGGCGCGGGCCTGGCTGTTCGGCGTGGCGCACCGCACCCTCCGCAACGGGCTGCGGGCCGACCAGCGGCGGCAGGCGCTGGCCGTCCGGATCGCCGACAGCCGGCTGACCGGTGCCGCGGCGGCCGGGCTGGACCCCGAGCTGGTGGCCCGCCGGCTCGACCTCGTCCAGGCGTGGCGGCGGCTCAGCCCGCGCCACCAGGAGGCGCTGGCCCTGGCCGTCTGGGACGGCCTCACGGCCGCGCAGGCCGCCCGGGTGCTCGGCATCTCGCCCGTCGCGTTCCGGCTCCGGCTCACCCGGGCCCGGCGCGCCCTGCGCCACCATGCCGACGCGGCCCCCGCCCCGACCGCCCAGCCCGTGGCGACCGCCACCGCAGACACCCGGAGCATGCCATGAACGACAGCCTCGAACACGTCCTGCGCGGCCTCGACCCGGCCGTCACCCCCGCCGGCCTGGACCCCGCCGCCGAGCCCGGAGCCCGGGCCCTGCTGGCCCGGGTGGTCGCCACCGACCCGGCGGCGGCGTCCGCGACCGGCCGACCGCGCCCGTTCACGACCAGGCGTCTCGTCGCCGTGGCCGGCGGGGTGGCCGCCGGCGTCGCGGCGGCGGTGCTGCTGCCCGGCGTGTTCGGCGGCGGCTCGGCGATCGCGGCGTGGACCGCGACGCCGCACACGGTGACCGGTGACCGGGCCGCCGAGGCCCAGGAGAAGTGCCTGGACCACGCCCAGGACGCCGCCCGGCGCACGACCGGGCGCGAACTCGGCTTCCGGCCCGTGGTGACCGAGGGCCGGGGGCCATGGACGCTCGTCTACGTCAACGACGGCAGCAGCCGTCTGGCCGAGATCAGCTGCCTGTTCCGCGACGGCGGCATCGCCGCCGCGGGCGGCTCCACGCCCGGGCCCGGCGCACGGCCGCTTCCGCCGGTCCCCCCGGGGTCGGCGCGGGCCGCCCTCGGCGCGGTCGTGAGCTCCGGCGAGGAGAGCGTGCGCATCGTGACCGGCAGGGTCGGCGCCGGCGTGGCCGGTGTGGAGCTGTCCACGGAGGCGAAGGGCACGGTGACCGCGACCGTCACCGGCGGCTACTTCGCGGCCTGGTGGCCGGACGCACCGACGGACGAGGAGCGCGAGAGGGCCTCGTCAGGCCGGGGTGGCGTCAAGGGCGTCACGACGATCCTCCAGGACGGATCGCGGCACAGCGTCTCCCTGGAGGACCTCACCGGCTGGACGGGCGCGCACCTGGGCGCACCGGCCACGGGCGGCTCGGCGCGCGGCTGACCTGGGGCGCCACGGCGGCGCCGGGCCTCATGCCCCGGCGTCGCCGGCCCCGCCGCCGGGGGTGCGGAGGAGCGGCACCGGGTCGGTGGCGAAGCGGGCGGCGCGCGGGTCGCGTTCGTCGCCGAACTGGTGGGTGAGGATGTCGTAGAGTTCCGGGCGTCGTCCCTGGAGCCATCGGCGGCCGGTCGAGAGCGGCAGCAGGGTGAGGTCGAGGTCGGCGGTCACCATGTCGTCACCGGCCGCCCAGGTCTCGCCTAGGATGCGGCCGTAGGGGTCGATGATCATGGCGTTGCCGGTGCGGATCTCGTCGTCGTCCTCGCCGATGCCGTTACTGAACAGGACGAACAGCCCGTTGTCATGAGCACGGGCAGGCAGCCAGCGCATCAGCCACTGGCGTCCGCTGGGGCCGCGCAGCTCGGCCTCGATCGCCTCCGGGGCGCTGTGCCGGTTCCGCCAGAGCTGCACGGGGATCGGGCGCATCCCGTGGGGGCTGCGCGAGGCGGTGCCGCCGGTCTGGTGGGGCGCCACCAGGATCGAGGCGCCCATCAGCGCGGTGGCGCGGACGTTCTCGACCAGGTTGTTGTCCCAGCAGATGAGGATGCCCATGCGCACGCCCCAGGGGGTGTCGAAGACGGTGTAGGCGTCGCCGCTGCTGATCGCCGGGTGCTCGAAGGCGTGCAGCTTGCGGTGACGGTGGACGGATCCGTCCGGGAGGCAGAGGGCATAGCTGTTGAACAGCCGCCCGTCCGCGTCGCTCTCCAGGAAGCCGACTCCGACGGCGAGGCCGTGCTCGGCCGCCAGCGCGCGGACGGCGGTGACGGACGGGCCGTCCACCGGCTCGGCGAGCACCCGCAGCCGCTCGGGGGGCTGGCGGCGGAGATGCCAGTAGCCCAGCAGGCACATCTCCGGGAAGGCGATGACCTGCACGCCGTCCGCGCTCGCCACGCCCACGTGGTGCTCGACCTGGGCCAGGTTGTAGGTCTTGTCGTCGGGACGATGCTCGAACTGCACGGTCGCGCACCGCAATGCCGGCGTGGGGGTCTCGGCCGTCTCGTCGTTGTCCGCCATCGCGAACCTCCGGATCCTTGGGGTGGCTCACCAGGAGATCGCATGCGCGACCCATTCGTCCAATGAATCTTTTTCGCTGTTCGATAGGGTCATGGAATGGATCTGGTTCTGCTCCGCGCCTTCCTCACGGTCGCCGAGCACGGTCACTACGGCCGCGCCGCGCGAACGCTGAACGTCACCCAGCCGACGCTCACGAAACAGATCCAGTCGCTGGAGGCGCAGGTGGGAGGGCGGCTGTTCGACCGCGGCCGGCACGGCGCCGCGCTGACCGGCCTGGGCGCCGTCCTGCTCCCGGACGCGCAGGCTCTGCTGCGGCGCGCGGACGCGCTCACCCGGCGGATGGCGAGAATGGCCACCGGCGAGATCGGGCGGCTGGCGGTCGGCTTCGGGCTGTCGAGCATCGACCTGGCCCCTCGGATCGTCGCCGCTTTCCGGCGGCGCCACCCCGACGCGCACGTCACTTTGGATGACATGTCGTCACAGGCCCAGCTTGACCGGATCGACGCGGGCGACCTGGACGTCGGTTTCGTCCGGCTGCCTCTCGAAGGCGGATGGGGACGGCTGCCCCTGGCCGGCGACCGCCTCGCCCTCGCCTGGGCCGGCCATGACGACCGGCCTCCGCACGACGTCGGAGATCTCGCGAGATGGGCGGCCCGTCACGGCTTCCTCCAGTTGGCGCAGGAACGAGGGCCCGGACTGGCACGGCAGATCAGCCACCTGTGCACCGCCGTCGCGATCCGTCCTGCCGTCGTCCAGGAGGCGCAGGACCTGCAGACCGTCCTCGCGCTGGTGGCGGCCGGCGCGGGGGTCGCCTTCGTGCCGGCCAGCGCCCGCCGTATCGCGCCGTCCGCTGTCACGATCACGCCGATCCGCCATCCGGCGGCCGAATGGCAGATCGCCGTGGTGTGGAAGGACGGGCGGTCCGGCCCGTTGACGGCCGGTTTCCTGGACCTCGTACGAGAACACGGCCTGCTGGAAGGCGGCGGCTCCTGAGCCGCCGCCTCGGTCGCGGCGCGTCCCCGCCGGTCGCCGGCCTCGCGGCGACGTCAGGAGAGGGTGAGCGTGCCGTCCGGGTTGCGGGCGCACGTGACGATCGCGCGGGGCGCCGCGGCGAGCGCGCCGGTCAGGCACTGGCCGAGGACCGTGTGGCCGGCGGCGTTGGGGTGCCACGACTCCTGACAGGTCTGGAAGTAGGTGACGCAGGTGTTCGCCGCCCGCTGGATCCCGATCTTGTCCCAGCCGGACAGGCTGGTGATGAACGTGCCGGACGGCCCGTCCTGTACCCGGACCGGCGTCGCGAGCGCACCGGCCGGGCTGCCGGGGTTCTCGCAGAGCCTGGCCCCGTCGAAGGCCTTCTGGACGTCCAGCACGCGCAGGTCGGCCGCCGGGCGTTCGGCTGCCAGCGTGGTGAAGGCGTTCTTGACCAGTTGGCCGAGGTTCTGGGAGAACACGTGCCCGGGGGCGAGGCTCGCGCGGTGGATCGGGCACCCGGCGGCGTAGCGCTCGGCGCCGAGGGCGCGGAACTTGTCGCGGGTGTCGGTGCGGCCGTCCTCGTCGTAGTACTGCGGGGCGACGTCGGGCGGCAGCGGGTTGGTGTAGGTCTGCAGGATCACCTGGTGGACGCCGTCGGCGTCGATCTGGTCGAGGGTGTCCAGGATCTGGCGCAGGGCCGCGGTGGTCTCGGCGGTGGCGGCGGCGACCTCGGTGTCGGTGGCCAGGTCGGAGGCGGTGCAGGGCCGCTGCGGCACCTCGCCCTTCAGGTAGGCCCAGAACTCCCACCAGCCCGTCCAGGCGTCGGCGATGAAGCGGTTGGCGCACAGGGTGGCCACGTCGCCGAAGGTGAACTGGGTGTTGTTGGAGCCGAGGCCGACGAGGACGACGTCGATGTCGTGCGTCCGGGCGACCGCGCGCAGCTGGTCGAGTTGCGAGGCGACGGTGCGGCCCTCGGCCCGGGCGCTGGAGGGCGCGGCGATGTCGGCGGGCTGGGCGCCCGAGCACGCGAGGTTGAATCGTTGCTGGATGCCGGGGAGCGACGCCGCGAACACCGAGGCGTTCGCCGACCGGTGACAGAAGTAGGCGTTGCTGTTGGCCGCCGACCAGCCGGGGAAGCCCTGTGCCGCACCGGAGGCGTCGACGACGGGCTGGTAGTTGCCCGCGCCCTCGCCGCTGATGAAGCTGTCGCCGAGCGCGACGGCGGCGGTCGGCAGAGCCGCCTGCGCCGGTCCGCTCCGCACGGCCTGGATGCCCGCCACGCCCGCCAGGAGCATGACGACCGCGGCCGCACTCCGGAGGAGCCTCATGACCACCTCATTTCATACTGATTAAGTACGAAATACGCCTGGGTGGATCACAACATGCGGCGCCGGCAGCGTCAACATGCCGATGTGGGGGCCGCGCACGCCTACCTGGGACGTAATTGTTGCCCTTACCTCTGACTGAAAAGCTCAGGACATCGCACGACATGAGGAGTCATGAGATGTTCTTCGAGACCACGGACGGCACCCGCCTCGCCTACGAGGACTACGGTCAGGGCAAGCCCATCGTCTTCGTCGCCAGCGTGATGTTGTCGGCGGACATGTGGGAGTACCAGATCCCGTACTTCGTGGAGCGCGGCCACCGTTGCGTCGCCCTCGACCGGCGGGCCCACGGGCGCTCCGACCGTCCCTCGACGGGCTACGACCTGGACACCGGCGCCGACGACCTGGCCGAGCTGATCGAGCTGCTCGACCTGCGCGACATCACCTTGGTCGGTCACTCCATGGGCGGCGCCGAGGTCGCCCGGTACCTGGCCCGTCACGGCGACGAGCGCGTCGCGCGGGTGGCGTTCGTCTCGGCGATGCTGCCGTTCCTGCTGCGGACCGACGACAACCCCGAGGGGGTGCCGGGCGCCGTGCTGGAGGCCTCGATGGCGGCCCTGGACGCCGACCGTCCCAAGTGGCTGGCCCAGCGGGCGCAGGCGTTCTTCGCCACGCACCTGGGCAACGAGATCTCCCCCGCACAGGTGGACTTCACGCTGCGGCAGTGCCTTGAGGTCTCGCCGTGGGCGATCCGCCAGTACCAGCGGGCCGCCATGACCTTCGACCACCGGGCCTCGCTGGCCGAGATCGCCGTGCCCGCGCTGGTCGTGCACGGGGCCGCCGACGCCTCCGTGCCGGTGGCCGTCACCGGGCGGCGCACCGCCGAGCTGGTTCCCGGGGCGACCTACCTGGAGTACCCGACCGGCGGGCACGGCCTGTTCGTCACCCACCGCGACCGGTTCAACGACGACCTGCACGCCTTCATCAAGTCCACCTGACGGCGGTCGCCGTCATGACCGCCTGGAGCGGTGGTCACTCGACCACCCGGCCTGTCGCCTTCTTGCCGTCCATGCGTACGGCCAGGCAGTAGACGGTCCTGGTTCGAGGCCAGTCCTCCGGGCCCGGCCCGACCCACGCCATCCCGATGTCATCCCTTTTCGACTTCTTGATGCGCATTCTGGGAAGGCATCCGTTCTGCGCGAGCCGCGTCAGGTCCGCATCCGGGTACGGCCCGTCCGGGAGGACGTATGTGGTGGAGAACTCGGCCGAGTGCGGCACGTGGCAGGGGACGACGGTCACCAGGTACGTCTGGGGAAAGGGTTCGACGCAGTCGCCGGGTCGTAGTTCGGTGGCGTAATACCGTTGCGTGCCGGGAACGGTGCTCTGCTGCAGCGGAGTCTGCGGGGCGGCGGCGGGTTCCGGCCGAGCGGACCCGGACGACTCCACCGGCACCGGCTCACCTGCGCAGCCGGTGAGCGAGATGGCTAAGCAACATGCGATCAGTGATGTGCGAACCATGGCACAAGGGTGGCAGCATCAGAGCGCTCCGGAGGCCCCCTGGTGCCTCGGCGTCGCCGGTATATTGAGCGGATGCTGATCAGGGAAGCCACCGTGGACGACTGGTCGGCCATCTGGCCGTTCTTCCGCGAGATCGTCGCCGCCGGTGAGACCTTCACCTATCCGCTCGATCTCGGCCAGGAGGAGGGGCGCGGCTGGTGGTTGCTGCCCGCCCCGAACCGCACGGTCGTCGCGGTCGACGACGACGGGACGATCCTCGGCACCGCGAAGATGAACAACAACCAGATGGGCAACGGCGCGCACGTCGCGAGCGCCAGCTACATGGTCGATCCAGCGCATTCCGGACGCGGTGTGGGCCGCGCGCTGTGCGAGTACACGATCGAGTGGGCCCGCACCTCGGGTTTCCGGTCGATGCAGTTCAACGCGGTCGTGGAGACCAACGAGACGGCGGTGCGGCTGTACCGGAAACTCGGGTTCGAGGTGCTCTGCACCGTGCCGGAGGGCTTCCGGAGCCCGGCGAAGGGCTACGTCGGACTGCACATCATGTACCGCGCCCTCTGACGACCTCCCGGAAGGCGCTCCGCGCGCCGGATCCGGCGCCCGTGGTGGCGGCCACGGACGCCGGGCCGCTTCTGTCCTACCGGGTCGCTCCGGCCACCCACTTGGGGGCGCCGTACTGGTAGGCGCCGAGGCTCGGGAGCGGGTCCGTCGAGCCGTCGTTGACGCCGGGCAGCGGGATCGCCTGGTTGCGCGCCGGGGACGCCTCCGACAGCCGGTAGTCGCGCCCGGCCGGGTCGACGAACAGCGGGTCGACGTCGGCCGGCAGGTTGTTGGACAGCACCATCCCGCCGTTGGCGGCGCCGTCGAGGCCGCGGATCGGGCCGATGTTGTTGTAGACCTTGGTGCCGGTCGAGTTGCCGGGCTCCTTGACGTAGAACATCGTCATGCCGCCGGTGTTGTTGTAGACGCCGTTGTTGTGCGAGCCGCCGCCGAGGCCGTTGAGCATGACGGTCCCCTCGGGGTTGCCCCAGCCCACGTTGGCGGCGATGGTGATGTTGCTCTGCCCGTTGTCGGCGTAGACGCCGGTGACCCCGAACTTGGTGGCGCCCCACCGCGGCGCCGGATCGTGCAGCACGTTGTGGTCGATCGAGGTCCCCAGCATGTCGGAGCCGCAGCAGGTGTAGACCGCGGCCACGTCCAGGCTCAGCCGGGCGTATCGGGAGATGTCGTTGTAGGCGATGCGGTCCGGCCCCGGCGTGCCGCCGGCGGCGTTGTCCCACTGCAGGTTCACGCCGCTGCGGCCGACCCGGTAGATGGTGTTGTGGGTGACCGTCTGGCTGTTGCCCTGCACGGCGACGCCGGCCGCGTAGGTGCCCAGGTAGTCCACGTCGTGGATGACGTTGTTCGTCGCGGTGTTCCGCATGCCGCGCAGCGCGATGCCGTTGCCGGCGCTGAGTGACAGGTCGCTGTTGACGACCTTGTTGTCCGTGCCGTTGAGCACGATGCCGGTGTCGGCGACGCCCCGGGTGACGGTGGAGCCGCAGTCGGTGGCGCCGCGCGTGATGTCGGTGTAGTGCGACAGGTACGTGCCGGTGATCCCGTCGATCACGACGTGGCTGCTGCCGGGGCCGGTCTCGATGGTGGCGGCGAACAGGCCGACGCCGGCGATCGTCGTGTGGCCGGCGTTTCGCAGGTCGAAGGCCAGCGTGCGGGCCTTGGCCTCGATCACGTGCCGGTTGGGGTCGTCCTCGCTGTACAGGTAGAGCCGTTTGCCGGCCGGGTCGTAGAACCAGGTGCCGGGGTGGGCGAGCTCGCCGATCTTGCCGGCGAGCGCGTACCGGGTGTCCTTCGGGATCACCTTGTGGACGCACGGCGGCGCCACGTCGAGCACGACCGAGCCCACGTCGGAGCTCTTGATCGTGGAGGTCGCCGTGATGTACCAGTAGTTCGTCGTCACGCGGGCGCCGTTCCAGTAGCCGGCCGGGCGGGTCAGCGCGTCGTCGGCGACGGTGGCCTCCGCGCTGCCCGGGCCGGCGTACCGCACCGCGGGTTCGAGCAGGTCCAGGCCGGGGTAGGGCCACTGGGCCTCGACGTTCATCCGCTTGTCGGTGAAGGTCTGCACGGTCGTGACGTCGGGTCCGAGGTCGGCGCGGGCGCTGTGGACGTGACCGTCGCGCACGGCCTGGGCGAAGGGCGAGTCCGGCGCGTACGGGTCCGACTGAGCGATGCGGGCCACGTCCTGGGCGGTGACCGGGGACCAGCCCCTGATCCGCTTGGCGCCGCTCACCGTCACGCGCGCGCCGGGGGCCGCCCGGTAGGTGATGGGCAGTCCGGGGGCGCCCGGCCTGGCGGGCACGACGGTCTCCTCGTAGGTGCCCGACTGGATCAGGCAGGTGTCGCCGGGCGTCATGACGTCGGCGCACCGCTGGATGTGGCGGTAGGCCGTCGCGGCCGACCGGCCGTCGGCCGAGTCCCTGCCCCACGGCGCGACGTGGTAGGTGGTGCCACCTGCGCTCGTGCCCTGCTCGGCCGCCGCCGGGACGGCCGTGACAGCCAAGAGCACCGTCGCCACCGCCACGGCCGTGAACGGCCGCCGATTGCGTAACAAGGTCATGGTCCCTCTTTCCGTGACGGGCCGTTCAGCCCTTGACCGCGCCGACCGTGAGGCCGCTGATGATGTGGCGCTGCATGTAGACGAAGAAGATGACGACCGGTGCCACCGCCAGCAGCAGGTTGGGGAACACCCTCGTCAGGTCGGTCGAGTACTGGCTGATCCCGGCGTAGATGGCGGTCGTCACCGTGTACCGGCCGGAGCCGGGGCTGAGCAGGATCTGCGGGCTGACGAAGTCGTTCCAGATCCCGATCGAGTTGAGGATCAGCACGGTGACCACGGCGGGCCGCATCAGCGGGAAGATGATCGTCCAGAACGTGCGCAGCCGGCCCGCGCCGTCGATCATCGCCGCCTGGTCGATGGAGGCCGGGATGGTACGGATGAAGCCGACGAACAGGAAGATGCTCACCGGCAGGGTCGAGGCCACGTCGTGGGCCACGAGGCCCGCCACGGTGTTGGCCAGGCCGACCGAGCGCAGCACGTAGATCACCGGGATCACCAGCGCGGCGCCCGGGATGAACGTGCCCGCGAGGAAGTACAGCAGCAGCAGCTGGGAGCGGCGGCCGAGGCTGCGCGCGATCGCGTACGCCGCCGGCCCGGCCAGCAGGATGCACAGGACGTCCACGACGACGACGAGGAACAGCGTGAAGCCGTAGCTGCGGATCACGTTGTACTGGGGGCTGTCGACGGCGTTGGCGAGGTACTCGAAGGTGAGGTCGCCGAACGGGAGGGAGAAGGGGTTGCCGAGGATGTCGTCCTGGGACTTGAAGCTGTTGACCACGAGCAGGTAGACCGGCACGGTCATGGCCACCAGGAGCAGCGCCAGCATGACCGGGCGCACGAACGAGCGGCGCCCGCCGCGGGCGGCTCGGCTTTGTTCGATCATCACCGTCCCCTAACTCGTGGTGGCGCGGTCTTGCCGGTTGCGCGCGGCGGTCACCAGCAGGGCGAGGCCGGCGCACACGACCATGAGGAAGACGGCCTGCGCGTTGGCGTAACCGACCTTCGTCCCCTCGAAGGACCTGGCCAGGATGAGGAACGAGTACGTCTGCGTGGCGCCCGCGGGCCCGCCGTTGGTGAGGCTCACGACCAGGTCGTAGGTCTTGATCAGGCCGATGAGGTTCAGCACGGTGGCCACGGTCACCACCGGGGAGATCATCGGGATCACCACGCGCAGGTTGGCCTGGCGCCGGGTCGCGCCGTCGATCGCCGCGGCCTCCAGCAGTTCGGCGGGGACCGTCTGGAGCGCGGCGACGAACAGCACGACGTTGAACCCGAAGCCGGCCCACACGATCACCGCGATGAGCGAGACCAGGGCGAGGTTCTCCTCGAACAGGAAGCCGACGGGCCCGATGCCGAAGTGCTGCAGCGTGCTGTTGACGGCGCCGTTCGTGCCGAGGATCGCGGCCCAGAGGAAGCCGAGGATCAGCGCGCTGATCACGTGCGGGTAGTAGGCGAGCGTGCGGAAGAACGAGTTCGTCCGCGAGCGCTCCTTGAGCAGCAGCGCGTACGCCAGGCCGCCGCCGATCATGAGCAGGGTGCCGGTGACGGCGACGAGGGCGGTCACGTACCAGGCGCCGGTCGAGCTCGGGTCGTCGAACAGGTGCAGGTAGTTCTCGAAGCCGACGAACACCGCGTCGGAGAAGCCGTTCCAGTCCGTCAGGCTGAGGTAGACCGCCACGCCCACCGGGACGACGGTCATCACCGTGTAGACCAGCACGGACGGCGCGACGAGCCCGATGGTCACCGCCCTGGCCCGGTGCCTGGCCGGCAGCCACTCGCGGCGCGGGCGCCGCGGCTCGGACGCCTGCCGCTCCGGCCGCCGGGTCAGCTCTGCGAGTTCCACCACTTGTCCAAACCGGCGGCGACCTGCTCGGCCGTGGCGCCCGTGTACAGCTTCTGCACCTGCGTGTTGAGCTCGGCCGGATAGCCCTCGACCGGCTGGCGCTCGCCCGACTTGACCAGGACGGACGGCGCCTCCTCAAGAATCTTCTGGACCTGCGTGCCGAGGCTGGACATCTTGTAGGTGAAGCCCTTGCGCAGGTTGCCGTCGGCGGCGAGCTGGCTCTCGATCGCGGCCGGGTCGGTGACCAGCCACTTCACGAAGTCGATGGCGGCGGCCTTGTGCTTGGAGGCGTTGACGACCACGTACGGGCTGGCGATGTTGCCGTACTGGCCGGTGGGGTGGGAGCCGTCGGTCGGCATGGAGAAGACGCCGATCTCGTCGCTCTTCTTGGCCGCGTCGGCGGCCGGGACGAAGAAGGAGCCCATGACGTACATCGCGGACTTGCCGTCGAGGAAGGCCGTCTGCCCGTCGGCGTAGGTCAGGCCGAGCGCGCTCTTGTCGAGGTAGCCCTGGTCGATCCAGCTCCGGAAGCGCTGGAGGTACTTCAGGTAGTCGCCGGTGGCGAAGGCGACCTGGTTCTGCTTGCGCTTGACCGTCCAGTCGGGGTCGGCGGTGAGGACGCCGGAGTCGGCGATCAGGGAGAACTGCGCTCCCGGCACCCACTGGCCGGCGCTCTGCAGCGGCGTGTAGCCGGCGCTCTTCAGCTTGGCCATGGCGTCCTGGAACTGGTCGAGCGTCTTGACGGCGGTGGCGTCGATACCGGCCTTGGCGAAGGCGGCCTTGTTGTAGAAGACGAGCGACTGGATCTGCTGGCCGACGCCGACCAGGTAGCGCTTGCCGTCCACGGCGTACTGGTCGGCCAGCGGGGTCTGGCCGGTCCACGCCTCGCCGGTGAGGTCGGCGAACAGGGCGGCGTTCTCCTTGGTCGGGGTGATCTGCTGGGCGATGTCCGGCGGGTCGCCGGCGGCGAGGTCCTGGGTGAGCTTGGCGGTCGCCGAGACGGTCCCGGTGAGCTCCAGGTTGACCTTCACCCCTGGGTGGCTCTGCTCGTACTTCGCGAACAGTCCCTTCCAGTACTGCTCGGTCAGGTTCGGGCTGATGTTGACGATGATCCGCAGAGTCGTGGCGCCGGCCTGCGCCGGGTCCTCGCCGCCGCAGGCGGTGGCCGCGGCCACCACGGTGGTGGCGGCCACCGCGACCGCGCACGCCCGGCGCAACTGTGTTCCCATATCCGCTGCACGCTCCAATTGCATAGTCATGACCGGTGGAAGGTCGGGGGTGGACTGGCCGTCCTCGGGAGCCGCCCGCCCGGGGGCCACCTGAGTGAGGGGGTCGGGCTGCGCGGGCCGGCGTGGCGGCTCGACACGATCGACGCGGCGACCTCGACCACCGTCAACGTCCATCGCCTATCGATAGGTGATGTTATGTGGCATATCTAACTTGTTCAAGAGTCATTTCGTGCGGGCCGGCGAAAGCTCACGGCGAACCGGCCGCCGCTCCCGGGGCCGGTGACGGCCAGCGTCAGCCGGGTCAGCCGGGAGCCCCAGCTGCGCGCGAGGCGCGGGTCGTCGATGTCCCGGTGCTCGACGGACGCGACCGCGACGGCGGCGTCCCAGCGCAGTTCGAGCGGCGCTCCCCCGTCCGCCGTGACGACCGCCCGGCCCGGCCCGCACTCGACCTCGCCGGCGAGAACGTGCCGGAACAGCACGGTCCGCGGGCCCGCGGCCCATTCGTCCTCGACGCTGACGTACGGCTCCGGGCCGTCGCGCACCAGCCGTACGACGCGCTCCCAGCGGGTGAGCAGGCCCGCCGGATAGGCGGCGCTCAGGTCCGCCCGCAGGACGGCCTGGCCCTCGCCGAACCGGACGGCGACGTCCCGCGCGCCGTGCTCCGGGCCTGGGAGCTGCCCGTGCCCCGGTTCGGGCACGTTGTGCCAGGCGCTCTGGAACGGCCACTCCTCGTAGCGGCGCGGGCCGAACGTCGCGGCGGTGTAGGTCGGCTGGCCGACGTCCACGACGATCGGACGGCCGTCGAGCGCCACCCAGTAGGAGCCGACGTCGAGGTGGTTGTGGTGCTCGCCGTTGTGGCCGGCCTTCGCCGCCACGGTCAGCCCGTCCGCGCTCCCGGCCCGCTGGCGCGCGACCATGACCTGGATGCGCGGCAGCCAGCACTCGCGGGCCAGCCAGGGCGAGCCGTCCGGCGGCCCGGCGGCCGCGACCGCCCGGCGCCACCGCCGGTCGGCCAGCGCGGTCATGGCGCGCCCGAGCCCGGCCCTGGGCTGGACGACGCCGCCCGACGCGCGTGCGGCGGCCACCGCGTACGCCACGGTCTCCGGTCGCCCCAGGCGCTCGCCCCAGCGGAAGAGCACCTGCCACGGCCGCTCGCCGGAGAGCCGGGCCGGAGCGTCGCCGGTGTTGACGTACCAGTCCGCGCCGAGGTGCATGCGCGGCGGGTAGGCGAGCAGGGCGGGCAGCACCGGCGGGCCGGGGTCGTCCAGCAGGTCCAGCGCCTCCAGCAGCCGGCACGCCCCCTGCCACCAGTACGCGATGCCCTCGTCGATCCCGCCGTCGTCGGGGAGCCCGGCGACGTAGTGGTCCAGCCCCTCGGCGACCAGGCGCACCAGGCGCTCGCGCCGCCGGACGTCGTCGCAGAGCAGCAGCGCGGCCGCCAGGACGGCGCCGTGGATCCAGGGGTTCCAGTTGTTCGCCCGGCCGTCGCGGCCGATCCAGTGCCAGTCGCGCACCCGCTCGAACGGGGTGAGCACCCGCCGGTCGGCCTCGCGGCGCAACCTGCGGCGCAGCCCCGGCGCCCGGATGTCCAGATGCGGGCCGAGCGCGTGGTCGGCCCAGGCGAACAGCGTCGCGATCTCGGCCGCGCCCAGGTCGAGGAAGGGGTCGTCGGGATCGGGCACGACCTCGCCCCGTGCCGCGGCCCCGCGATCGTGCGGCGCCCAGCACCACGTGCTCGTCTCGGCGAGCGCCATCAGCCCGTCCACGACGGCGTCCAGGTGCGGGCACGCTCCGGGGGGCGCGGTCGCGGGGGCCACCTCGCCGGTGAGGACGGCGGCGAGGGCGAGGACGTCCACGCGCTCGCGCAACCGCCGCGCCTTGTCCTCGTGGACGGCCCGCGCCCCGTCGCGGAACGTCCGGGCCCAGTCGTCCGGGGACAGGCGCGGGGCCGGCCGGGCCAGCTCCTCGGCCGCGGCGGCCAGGACGGCGTCGCGGGCCTCGGCGGGCACCGCGTCCCACACCGGCCGCGCGGTGACGTCAGGAACCATCGCCGTCGCGCAGCACGAGCTCGACGACCGGCAGCGGCACGTCCGGCGCGGCGATGGGCAGGGTCAGCGTGAGCGTGCCCGGCGGCTGACCCGGCAGGGCGAGGTTGTTGTGCTCGTGCAGGTCTCCGTCCGCCTGGTGGAAGCGCACCTCGGAGCCGTCGTGGAGGAACTGGGCGTAGCGTACGCGTCCGGCCAGGCCGGGCAGGTGGACGTGCTTGAGCGGCCAGGACAGCAGGTGCAGGTAGAGGCGGCCGGCCCGCTGGGTGTAGAGGGCGTTGGGCGGCGGGGTGAACGCGCTCGGCCCCGCGCCGTGCACGGCCCTGGCGTGCGGCGACATCCACTCCCCGATCGCGGCCAGCGTCTGCCGGGCCCGCGGGTCGAGCGCGCCCCGGCCGGTGGGCCCGACGTTGAGCAGCAGGTTGCCGGCGCACGCGACGGACTGGACGAGCATCCGGATCAGCAGCGCCGGGTCCTTGTAGTCGTGGTTGTCGCGGTCGTAGCCCCAGGAGCCGTTGAGCGTGTGGCACGCCTCCCACCTGACCTGGACGCCGTCGCGGGTGAGCGGCCGGTCGGGCTGGTACTGCTCGGGCGTCACGTAGTCGCCGGGGATGCCGAGGCGGTCGTTCACCACGATCTGCGGGTTCAGGGCGCGCGCGGTCGCCATCAGCTCCTCCGCGCCCCAGTCGGCGGGCCCCTTCGCCGGGTAGGTGAAGTCGAAGAAGAGCAGGTCGATCGGGCCATACCCGGTCAGCAGCTCGCGTAGCTGCCCGTTCATGTACGCCCGGTAGCGGGCCATGTCGCGCGTGGCGTTCGCGTCCGGCGGCGCGCTGTCGCGCAGCGGGTGGTACTGGTCGATGGTGAAGTCGGGGTGACGCCAGTCGAGCAGCGAGTAGTAGAGCCCCACGCGCAGGCCCTCGGCCCGCATGGCCGCGGCGAACTCGGCGACCAGGTCCCGGCCGGCCGCGCGGACGCTGGTGTAGCCGGTGAGCCGCGAGTCGAACAGGCAGAACCCGTCGTGGTGCTTGGCGGTCAGCACCGCGTAGCGCATCCCGGCGGCACGGGCGTTCCTGGCCAGCTCGGCCGCGTCGAACAGGTCGGGGTCGAACTGTTCCAGGTAGCGGTCGTAGTCCGCGTCCGGCATCTTCTCCCGGCTGCGCACCCACTCGTGCCGGGCAGCGAGGCTGTAGAGCCCGAAGTGGACGAACATCCCGAACCGCGCTTCCTCGAACCACTCCGTCGGCCCCGCCGGCATCCCGGTCTCCTCTCACGGTTGACAGCCCTCATCGGTCGGCAGTTACATCTACCATCGATAGGCGATAATTGTCGATGTGTTGGGATGAGGCAGAAATGAGCACGAACGGGCATGCCGGGGCACCGGAGACAGGCGTCTACGAGACGATGCTGGGACCGGCGCACTCCTCGCCCTTCGTCCGGCCCGGCGCGGGCCTGGTGGACGCCCTCGCGGACGTGAGCGCCGCCACCGCGTGCGCCAAGCTCCACCAGATGGGCATAACCCGCACCTTCATCGACGGCCCCGTCCCCCTGCACCGGGAGCCGGGCGTACGGGTCACCGGCGGCGCCGTGACCCTGCAGTTCCTGCCCCAGCGCGAGGACGTCTTCTCCGGCACCGGACAGGAGGACGCCGAGCGCAAGACCGCGCTGTGGGCGGTGCTGGAGTCCATCCGGCCCGGCGACGTGCTGGTCGTCTCGGCGCAGGCCAGCCACTTCACCGGCTGCCTCGGCGACATGCTCGTCCGCTACTTCAAGCTGCGCGGCGGCGCCGGCATCGTCGTGGACGGGCGGGTGCGCGACGCCGAGCGGGTGCGCGCGCTCGGCGTGCCGATCTGGTGCACGGGGGTGACGCCGCACTACGCCTCGCAGGCCGAGCTGTTCCCCTCGGCCTTCAACGTCCCGGTCGGGGTGGGCGGCACGCTGGTGACGCCCGGCGACCTGATCGTCGCCGACGAGGACGGCGCGGTCGTCGTCCCGCAGCGGAGCGCCCTGGCGGTGGCCGAGGACGCCCTCCTGCACCAGGACCGCGAGGAGTTCGCCCGCCGCCGCCTGGACGAGGGCGGCCGGCTGTCGGACTACTACCCGCTGACCGGAGCCGGCCTCGCCGAGTACCTGGCCGCTCGCGAGAACGACTGAGCAACGGGGGGCGGGGCGGCGAACCCGCCCCGCCGGGGTCTTCCTCTATCCGTCCAGCAGCTCGTGCGGGACGAAGCCCTCCTCGGCGAGCCGGCGCCACAACTCCGGCGGGATCTCCGTACGCCAGGCGGCCGCGTTGGCCTTCACCTCGGCCGCCGACCGGCAGCCCACCACGACCGACCGCACGGCGGGATGGAGGAAGGGGAACTGGACGGCCGCCGCGGCGAGCGGCACCCCGAACTCCGCGCAGACGGCGCGGCAGCGCTCGGCCCGCGCGAGCACGCCGTCGGGAACCGGCCGGTAGTCGAACATGGCCTCCGGCCGCGGGTCGGCGAGCAGCCCGGTGTTGAAGACGCCGCCCACGACCACCGCCGTGCCGGTCTTCAGGCACAGCGGCAGCAGGGTCGTCAGCGCGTCGTGGTCGAGCAGCGAGAAACGCCCGGCGATGAGAACGACGTCCACGTCGAACTCGGCCACGTACGCCGCCAGCGGTTCGCTGTGGTTCATGCCGAAGCCGACGGCCCCGGCCAGCCCCTCCTCCCGCAGCCTGCGCACGGCCGGGTAGGCGGTACGGCGCACGTCCTCGGGGAAGTCGTCGGGGTCGTGCAGGTACAGGATGTCGACGGAGGGCCGCCGGAGCCGTTCCAGGCTGGACTCCAGCGACTGACGGATGCCGCGCTCCGTCCAGTCGGTGACCACCGTCTGCCCGGGGCGCAGCAGCCAGCCCGCCTTGGTCGAGATCACCGGCTCGGCGCCCCCGCCACCGGTCGCGAGCGCGCGGCCGAGCCGGTCCTCGGCGACCCCGTGGCCGTAGCGGGGTGCGGTGTCGAAGTAAGTGACGCCCTCCTGCACGGCGGCGGCCACCGTGGCGGCCGCGTCCTGCTCGGAGACGTCCTGGAACAGGTTGCCGATGGGGGCGGTGCCGAGGCCCAGCCGCGGCAGCTCGGCCCTCATCGCCGCACCTCCATCGGCGGAGTCTCGTACGTGGGCGTCCCGCCGCGCAGCGTCATCGTCAGGGTGAGCCGTACGTGCGTCGAGCCCGGCAGCCGCACGTGGACATGCGGCCCCTCGACCGGCGTGGGCGGCTCGTCGTCGGCGCGGACCTCGTGGATGACGTGCTCGGCGAACGTGCCCGCCTGCACGACCAGCGAGCGCGGCGCCTGGCCGAGGTTGGCCAGCTCGACCACGGTGTGCTCGGCGTCGATGCTCGTGACCAGCGCGGCGACGTCGGCGGGCAGGCCCGGACGGCGCTCCTCGGCGTCGAAGTACCGCAGGTGCATCTGCGCCAGGGCGCCGTTGTAGAGCACCTGCGGCGATCCGGTGGTCAGCTGCAGCAACGCCTCCGTGACGACCGGGTTGCGGTCCTGCCAGTCGTGGATGCCGAACGCGTCGGGGCCGACGGCGGGGTCCACCGGGTCGGCCGCGATGGACTCCAGCCGCTGGGCGCAGGTGTCGATGGCGCTGCGCAGCATCCGCTCGGGGAAGCCGGGGTTGCGGCCGGCGAGGTACTCGTACCAGGGCTCCTCGTGCCCGGACTCCTCCTTGGTGCGCTGGGTGTGCACCGCCGTCCAGTCCCAGCTCGCCTCCTCGCGCAGCCGGTCG
This sequence comes from Nonomuraea sp. NPDC001636, assembly GCF_040298265.1. Taxonomy (NCBI): domain Bacteria; kingdom Bacillati; phylum Actinomycetota; class Actinomycetes; order Streptosporangiales; family Streptosporangiaceae; genus Nonomuraea; species Nonomuraea sp. NPDC001636. The sequence goes on along the minus strand of NZ_JBEOZT010000020.1, from coordinate 44,996 downwards.
ACGCGCTCCCGGTCGGCGGCGGCCCGGCTGAACTGCCACAACGCCACGGGCAGCTGGGTCGGCATGATGTTGTGGTCGAACCACCCGGAGTCGTCGCGGCGCATGGGGGCCATGAGGGTCGGCTCGTGCTCCAGCCCGCGCAGGTGGGGCCGCCAGCGCTTGGTGATGGTGGGGACGTCGGCGGGGCGGCGCCGTTCGGCCCGGCCGAGCACGACGTCCAGCGGGTTCCTGGCCAGGTCCAGGTAGGAGGCGTCGCCCGTCAGCAGCGTCGCGTTGGCCGCGCCGACGATCGCCGCCGTCCCGACGGGTGGCAGGCCGTGGGGCCAGGACCAGCCGTAGTGGCCGCCGTACCAGCGGCCGTCCAGGTGCTCGCCGACCACGCCGTGCAGGCCGGCGTTGTCGGGGACGACGTCGCGGCCGTCCAAGCGCCGCCGCCAGGCGTCGACGTACTCCACCACCCAGTCGGCGTGGCGGGACTCGCCGCCGAGCAGGTAGGCGTTGGTGACGAGGCTGGTCGCGCAGAGGTTGACGATCGTGTCGCCGCGGCCCATGCGCTCCCACATCACCCGGCCGTACGCGCGGGCCCGCGCCGGATCGGCGGCCAGGTCGTCGAAGGGCACGGCCTCGTCGATCCAGTCGAGGGGCAGCCCGTAGGGGCGCAGGGCCAGGCTCCACGGGAAGTACACGTCGTGGTCGCTGAAGCCCCAGCGCGGACCGGCGGCGCCGTTGTGCGGCGCGCGGATGATCCGGTGCTCGGGGTCGTAGTTGGGGCCGCCGGGCAGGTAGAGGTCGGCGAAGCGCCCGGCCAGCTCCCTGAGCTCGCCGTCGCCGGGCGACGCGAGGCAGAGCCCGTAGAACAGCAGCATGCCCTCGCCTTGGTGGAACCAGTCGTAGCCGCGCTCGAACTCGTCGACCAGCATGCCCATCCCGGTCAGCTGGGCGGTGACGCCCCGCCAGTGCCGTCGCGCCGCCGCCAGGACGTCCGCGCTGCCGCCGAGCAGGTACAACGTCGGCCAGTTGAAGAACGCCTCGTAGAAGTCGTCGACCCCGTCGCGGCCGTCGAGCCCCTCCCCCAGCCTGTCGCGGAAGACCAGCCGGCCGTCGTCCTCGGTGTAGCGGTCGGAGAAGATCCGCCACGCCTTGTCCTGGACGGCGAACAGCTCCCGCTCCAGCACGGCCCACCGCGGCGGGGTCGTCAGTCCGCGGGAGGCCCGCACCTCCGGCACGCGCGAGGCGTCGAAGGCCGTCACCGCCTGCCACCCCGCTCCGCCGCACCGCCGGGACGTCTTGCTGCCATGCGCATGAGAACACCTGTAATCGCTGATCGATAGCCGATGATTAGAATCATCATGAGCGCGGATCAACGTGTCAATACTGGCCGAACATACGGAGCACAGGTGATCGACTGCCACGCCCACCTCTGGGACCTCGACGGCGGCTATCCGTGGATCACGCCGGAGTCGCCCCACCACCGGTCGTTCACGGCCGGCGACCTGGCCGCGGCGGGCGACGGCCTCGGCCTGACCGGGACGATCCTGGTCGAGGCGTCCAGGGGCGACCGCGGCGAGACCTGGCGGCTGCGCGACCTGCGCCTGCGTCACCCCGGCCTGATCGCCGGGCACGTCGGCAACCTCAACGTCCACGCCGGGGTCGAGCCGTCCCGGTTCCGGGACCTGATGGACGAGGCCCGCCCCAACGGGATGCGGCTCGGCGGCCCCTCCTGGGCGGCCACGCCCGCCTCGGCCCGCGCGCTCGTCCCCGTGCTGGCCGAGCTCGGGGTGGCGCTCGAACTCAACCTGCACGCCGCCGCCGTCGGCGTCGCGGCCGAGGTCGCCGCGCGGCACCCGGAGCTGACCGTGGTCGTCGACCACCTCGGCAACCCCCCGAACCTGCTGACGGCCGACCCGGCCGAGTGGCGCGAGCACGTGCGGCGGGCGGCCCGCACCCCGAACGTGATCATGAAGATCTCCGGCCTGCTCACCCAGCAGCACGGCGTGCCGCCGGAACGGGTGGCCGCACTGGTCGCCCACGTGGTCGAGGCGTTCGGTCCTGGCCGGTGCGTCGTCGGGTCCGACTGGCCGATCTGCCTGCCCCGGGGGTCCCGCGCCGAGTCGTTGCGGCTGGCGACGCTCGGGCTCGCCGGGCTGACGGCCGCGGAGCGCGAACCGGTGCTGCGTACCACCGCCGAACGCGTGTACCGCCTGGCACCCCCGGTTGACAACGCTCCGGAGCCCCTGCTTCGATGCGACAGTTGATCGATAAGCGATGATTGGTTAATCGATGGCCCATTTCGACCTCCCCCAGGACCAGCTCGAACGGTACCTGCCGCCCCTGCCGGAACCGGCGGACTTCGATGCGTTCTGGGCGAAGACGCTCGCCGGGACCAGCGGCATCGACCTCGCCATGACGGCCGAGCCGGCGCCGAACGGTCTGGCCACGATCGACACCTTCGACGTCACGTTCGCGGGCTACGGCGGCCACCCCGTCAAGGGCTGGCTGCACCTGCCGGTGACCAGGACCGGCCCCCTGCCCGCCGTCGTGGAGTACCTCGGCTACGGCAGCGGCCGGGGCGTGGCCCACGAGAAGCGGCTCTGGGCGTGCGCCGGTTACGCGCACTTCGTCATGGACACCCGCGGCCAGGGCGCCGAGACGCCCGACCCCGATCCCGCGACCGGCGACGTCGCGGCCCCCGGCTTCCTGACCCGCGGCGTGCTCGACCCCGAGCGGTACTACTACCGCCGCCTGTACACCGACGCCGTGCGGGCCGTCGCGGCGGTGCGCACGCATCCGGAGGTGGACGCGTCCAGGATCGCGGTGACCGGGACCAGCCAGGGCGGCGGGATCGCCCTGGCCGTGGCCGGGCTCGTCCCGGACCTCGTGGCCGTCATGCCGGACGTGCCGTTCCTGTGCCACTTCGGGCGGGCGACGACCTTCACCGACCAGCCGCCGTACGTGGAGTTCACCCGGTTCGTGAAACTGCACCGGGAGCACGCCGAGACGGCGACGCGCACCCTGTCGTACTTCGACGCCGCGACCCTCGCCCGCCGGGCCAACGCGCCGACGCTCTTCTCCGTCGGCCTCATGGACCGCATCTGCCCGCCCTCGACGGTGTACGCGGCCTTCAACCACTACGGCGCGCTGCACGACCTGCCCGAGGCGCGCAAGCGGATCAGCGTCTACCCGTTCAACGACCACGAGGGCGGCGGCCCGGCGCACGAGGCCGTCAAGCTCGCCTGGCTGGCCGACCGGCTGCAATCGATACCTGCTAACCGATGATCGCGTATCATGACAGCGGGGATCGGGGACGCGCGAGATCGCATGATGAGGACTTCATGGCATCGACACGGCAAGCCAACAGTGACTTCGCCTCCAGACTGGCCACGAGCAAAGACTCGGTCCGTCCCACCTTGATCTCCGATCGGGTGTACGAGCTGCTCCGCCAGGCCATCGTCGAGGGTGACCTCGCGCCGAACGAGCGCGTGGTGGAGTCGGAGATCGCACGCCGTCTGGGCGTGAGTCAAGCGCCGGTTCGCGAGGCCGTCAAGCAGCTGGCCCGCGAGGGGCTGCTGGTGCACGTGCCCCGCCGGGGCAACTTCGTCGTCGAGATCTCCACCGAGCACGCCGAGTACGCCCGCCAGGTGCGCGAGCCGCTCGAACGCCTCGCCGCCCAGCTCGCCGCCGGGCAGGTCACCGACGACCAGCTCCGCGAGCTGGAGGACCTGGTCGAGCAGATGCACCAGGCCGTGGCGATGAACGACGTCGGCAAGTTCCGCGACATCGACATCGCCTTCCACACCAGGGTCAGCCAGATCGCGGGCAACCCGTTCCTGACCCGGATGTGGGAGGTCCTCGAACCGAGCCTGCGTGCGCTGCGCGCCATCGCCGACCCGCTCTTCGACGGCGACTGGCACGCGATGGCCGACGAGCACGGCCGCCTGGTCTCGCTGCTGCGCGACGGCGATCCCGCCAAGGCGGCCGAGGCGTTCGCCGACCATTCCGCGGGCCGCTCCCCCGTCCCCGATCGCCGCACCCGCAAGAAGAGCAAGCCCTCTTCCCGCTGAGCCCAGGATGTTGTTGTTCCAGGTGGGATTCGCCGGATTCCACCGCCTGAATCCCGCTAACGTGGGGCACATGGCAGTTGATCAACACGGAGGTGCGGGGGTGGCCGGCGACCGGCGGACGGGGGTCGATCTCAGGACGAACGTGCCGCACTCGGCGCGGGTCTACGACTACCTCCTGGGGGGCAAGGACAACTTCGCGGCCGACCGCACGGCGGCCGAGGAGGTCATCAAGATCGCCCCCTACATGCCGACGTCCGTACGCGCCAACCGCGACTTCATGGTCAGGGTGACCCGCCACCTGGCGGCCGAGCGCGGCGTCGACCAGTTCATCGACATCGGCACCGGGCTGCCCACCTCGCCCAACCTGCACGAGGTCGCCCAGCAGGCCCACCCCGCCGCCCGGATCGTCTACGTGGACAACGACCCGCTCGTCCTCGTCCACGCCCGCGCCCTGCTCACCAGCAGCCCGGAGGGCAGGACCCGCTACATCCAGGCCGACCTGAACGACCCCGACGCCATCATCGGCTCGGCCGAGGTGCGCGACACCCTCGACTTCGCCCGTCCCGTCGCGCTGTGCCTGATCGCCGTGGTGCACTTCATCCCCGACGACTCCGACGTGCGCTCGATCATCGAGCACCTGATGAAGCCGCTGCCGCCGGGCAGCTTCCTGGCCCTGTCCACCATCACGCTCGACAGCGCGCCGAGCCGGCTGGTGAGCGAGGCCGTCGCCCAGTACAACCGGCGCGGCATCATGTCCAAGGCCCGTACCAGGGCGCAGATCGAGGAGTTCTTCACCGGGTTCGAGCTCGTCGAGCCGGGTGTGGTGCCGGTGCACCGGTGGCGGCCCGACGACCGGGCGCTGCTCGTGGAGGACTCCATGGTCTCGATGTACGGCGGGCTCGCCGTCAAGACCTGACCGGCCCCCGCAGTGCTGCGGTGAGGGCGCTGAACTCGGTGATGCGCAAGGCCCGCGCGGCCAGGACGTAGAGGGCGGCGCCGAGCACGGCCGCGGCGCAGAGGGTGACGAGCGAGCCGGTCCAGTCCGTCCCGAGCCTGGCGCCGAGGACGCGGTTGACGACGGCCGCGGCCAGGCCCGCGACGATCGCCGCGGCGAGCATCCGGGTGTGGGTGCCGAGAAGGCGGTGTCCGTCGACTCTGCCGATCCGGCGGCGCAGCATCTGGGCCGTGAGGAGCAGCCCCGCGGTGTAGGCGACGGCGGAGCAGGCGGCCAGGGCGACGACCACGTCCGGTCCGGGCGCGAGCCGGGCGGCGGCCGGGCAGGCGGCGACGGTGACGGCGGAGACGCCGATGCTGAGCAGAGCCAGGGTGCGCGTGTCGCCGAGGGCGTAGAAGACCCGCACCATGATCTGGTAGCCGGCGAACGGGACGAGGGCGAGCCCGTGGACGGCGAGCACCGAGCCGGTGAGCCGGGCGGCGGCGGCCGAGGCGTTGCCGTGGGCGAACAGCACGGTCGTCAGCTGCGGGCCGAGCACGACGAGAGCCGCGGCGACGGGAACCAGGACCACGCCGGTGAGCCGCAGGCTGCGGGACAGGTCGGCGGTGATCCGGGCGAGGTCACGGTCGGCCGCCGCCCGGCTCATCCTGGGCAGGACCGCGGTGATGACGGTGACCGCGATGACCGCGTAGGGCAGCTGGAACAGGGTGTAGGCGTTGGAGTGGACGGCGACGGCGCCCGGCCCGGCCTGCGAGGCGATCCGGGTGATCACGAGGAAGACGGCCTGGGCCGCGGCCACGGACGCGATGGTCCATCCGGCCAGGGCGACGATGCGCCGGACGCCGATGCCCCGCGGGTCGGCGCGCAGCCGCAGCCGGAACCCGGTTCGCCGGCTGACCACCACGAGAACCGTCATCTGGGCGGCGACCCCCGCGCTGGTGCCGATCGACAGCAGCAGCACCTGGACGCCGGTCAGCGACTCCAGCCTTCCGGTGCCGCCGAGCAGCAGGAAGACCGAGGCGATGGCGATGACGACGAGGTTGTTGCCCACCGGCGCCCACATGGGCGAGACGAAGCGGCCGCGTGCGTTGAGGATCGCGGCCAAGGTCGCGCTCACTCCGTAGAACAGGATCTGGGGCATGAAGTACCGGGTGAACACGACCGCCAGCTGCCGCTGGTCGGGGCTGAACCCCGGAACGTGGAGGTCCACGACGAACGGCGCGGCGGCGATCGTCACGATCACCACGGTGCCGAGGCCGTAGACCACCAGCGACAGCAGCCGCTGGGCGAACAGGTCGTCGTCGATGTCGCGGTCGGCGGCCGTGCGGACCAGCAGCGGAACGAGCACGCCGGCCAGCGCGCCGCCGAAGACGAGCTCGTAGACGGTGTTGGGGGTGACGTTCGCCGCGGTGTAGGCGTCCAGCAGCCGGGTTCCCAGCCCGAGCGCGGCGACCAGCGCCAGCGTGCGGACGAAGCCGGTGGCCCTTGAGACGAAGGTGGCGATCGCCATCGCCCGTCCCGTCCGCATGAGCCTGGGTTGATCAGGCATGGTGATCTCCTCCGTCTGCGTCTCGGTGCCGGAACGACGGCGTCGGGACGAGGCCCCCCGGTCAGAGGGGCCTCGGTGTTCTTCATGCCTACTGCGTCTGCGCCGCCCGCATCGCCACGTCGTCGATCCGGAACGCGGACCCGGTGGGGGCGCTCCAGACGAAGGTCCAGTCGACGCGGGTCGCGCCCGCCGGCGCGGTGAACGTGCCGGCCGCCTCGGTCCAGGCCGTCTCCCGGGCCAGGGGGACGGGGTCGGTACGCAGCACCGTGCCGTCCTCGTCGCGCCAGCGCACGTTCCAGGTGACGGTGGGCATCGTGGCCACGGCCTCCCGGTACCACAGCGACACGCGGTAGCTCTTACCGGCGATCACCCCGCTGTATCCGGGGTACTTGTCGAGCGCCACCGCGCTGCCCGATCCCTCGGTGCTGGTCAGCTGCAGCGAGCCCGTGCCGCCGTGCGCGTCGCCGGTCTGGTGCGCCAGGCCGGATCCGTACCACGCGGAGTAGGGCGCCGTCGAGACGTCCTCGAAGGTCTGCTCGGTGATCGGCGGCACCTCGGGCGCCTTTCCGTCGAACGTGCTGCCGGCGTCCTGGCCGTACTGGGGACCGACCCACTCCGCGGCCGTGACGCGTCTGCCCATGTCGTAGATCCTGAACTGCCACGGTCCCGTGTAGGTGTTGTCGTGCCAGGAGTTGTTCGACTCGAAGACGATCGACTTCTCGATCTTCTCGCCCAGGTACGGGGACCAGTCCGGGTGCGCCGTTCCCCAGTTGGACAGCAGGCTCATCTGCCCGCAGTACTGCGTCGAGCAGCCGCCGCCGACGGCGCCGGGGTCGAAGGAGAACGTGTTGTGGTGGATGTCGAGGTTCTTCGTCCACCAGCGGCAGTCGGTGTAGAGCGGCTCGTCCTTGATGGCGGGCGGCGCGCACTTCGAGGGGTTGGCCGGCCCGACGATCAGCGTGCAGTCGCTGGTGGTCGAGGCCGCGCTGCCGCAGAACCGGTCGGCGTTCGCCCACGCGGTGATGCCGCCCCAGTTGTTCTCCAGCAGGTTGCCGGTGACCTCGATCTTGCCGGTCCGCGCCGGGATGCGCGGCTCGCCGTCCGCCTCGGACAGGTAGATCGCCCCATCGGGGAACGAGTCGCCCTTCGCCGCCCGCTCGGCACCCGCCTTCCAGGTGTTACGACGGAGGGTGTTGTTCCGGATCACGGCGTTGTAGCTGATCTCGTAGAAGATCCCGATCGACTCGTTGTCCTCGATGAGGTTGTTCTCGATGAGGAAGTCGTTGTTGTTGGTGTCCGCCCAGATCCCCGGGCCGTGGTTGTGGTGCACCCAGTTGCCGGTCACGTCGGCGCCGTTCACCGCCCAGAACTTCAGGCCGCCGGTGCATCCGCACCCCTGGCCCTGGTGCTCCCAGTCGTCGGTGTTGTTGCCGGTGACCTCGTTGTCGGCCACCACCAGGCCGGTGATGTGGTCGCCGTGCTGGGACGCGTTCAGGCCGAGCTGGCCGTTGTCCTTGATGCAGTTGCCGCGGATCTGGTTCCTGGCCCCGGCCATCAGCGCCGCGCCGGAGTTGTCGCGGAACGTGTTGTGCTCCACGACCCAGTCGTCGGCGGCGCTGTGGTTGACCACGGCCTCCTCCTGCGGCGCGACGAACCCGGTGACGGTCAGGTACCGGATGGTGACGCCGGTCGCCGTGTCGCCGAACGCGTACTGGTTCACGCCGTTCCCGTCCAGCACCGCGCCGGGCGCGCCGATGAACGTCGCGTTCTCACCGGGCAGGATCTGGGCGTACTGGGATTGTTCCAGCGTGTGCCTGCCGGTCTCGAAGTAGTACGTGGTGTTCGCCTTGCGTAAGTTCACGCCGCTGTTGTCGCCCGCGGGCACCACCTCCGCGCCGGCGGGCGGTGTGGTGGGGCCGTTCAGCGACGAACTCCCGCAGACCGCGGCCTTCGCCGTCGCCGTTGTTGTCTGGGTTGCCGCCGTTGCCGACGTTGCCGTCGTTGCCCTGGTCGCCGGATCGCCGGCGTCGCCACTCGCCGGCGTCGCGCCGCCCATGACGACAGCGGCGAGCGCCACCAACGCCATCGGCCACGTTCTTCTCATTCATCTGCTCCTCGGGTTTCGGCCAGCCTTTACTGCCATTGACTGCTGGCCGTCGTCACTGTAGCCCGCGTCCGCCCACAAGATCGAAGCTTGGACAAATTGGACAAATTACTGCTCAATCGAGCTGGTCCGTGTTCCGGACGTGATCCGATCGCGGCAGGATCACCATCATGAGGCGGATGATCACGACTTTGGTGGCCTGTGCTGCTCTGCTGGCGGGCGCCGCTCCCGCGCAGGCAGTGAGCAAGGATCCCGTGCAGGCGCTGAAGGCCGTTCTGGGGGCCGGGCACGGCATGAGCTTCACCGAGACGACCACCCTTTCAGGCGGCGCTGACGAACGCGCGGAACGCCGGCGCAAGGGGGTCTTCGAATTCGACGCCGAGGGCCGTGTCAAGGCCCTGGACGTCACCACTACCGGAGGCGAGCACGGGCGCGAACGTGTCATCGGCTTCAACCACGACATCGGCGGCACCAGTTATCAGTCCGGCGGCTTCATCGGAAAGTGGCTGAAGAAGGGCAAGACCTGGTGGAAGGACAATCACCGGCTGCACCTCTGGCACACCGAATTGCTCGGCTATGACGAGCAACTCGTCAACCCGGCCGAGCCCGCGACCCTGGCCGCCCTGCTGAAGAACGGACGACGGAGCGGGGACACCGTCACCGGCACGATCGCCTTCAAGAAGCTTGCACCGGTTTCCCGCTGGGCGGGGCACTCGACCCACGCAGAGTGGGATCCGGACGGGAGGCTCGCCTACACCGTCACGCTGACCTCCGCGGGCCTGGTCAGCAGGGTGCAGAGCACGTTCACGTTCGCCGCCGGCCTCGACGAGCTGGTGGGCAGGACCCTGCACGTCGACACCCGCTACAGCCGGTGGGGCGGCAAGGTGTCGATCAAGGCGCCGGACCCCCGCGAGACGACCACCGAACTGTGCATCGAGGGCAACTGCCACTGGCGCCTTCCGCACTGACACCGAGGCCCTGGCGCTTCCGGACGTCCTCGGACCCGGCTACGTCAAGGCGAGCGGGCCTTCCTGACGAGCGGCCCGGTGCGGGTGCACCGCTCAGAAATCCTCCGCCACGTCGTCGGTACTGGCAGCCCCTCGCCACCCGCGGAAGGATTGACGACCATGACCGACGCCAGACTGGCAGGCGACGACGAAGCCACGTTCATCGCGGTGGCCCGCTCGCACGACGCGGCACGGTTCGCGCTCATCACGGAGCCCTACCGGCGCGAGCTCCAGGTGCACTGCTACCGGATGCTCGCGAACTACGACGACGCCCAGGACCTGACGCAGGAGACGTTCCTGCGGGCGTGGCACAAGCGGGAGTCGTTCAAGGGCCACGCCGCGCTGCGGACCTGGCTGTACCGGATCGCGACGAACGCCTGCCTGGACTTCCTGGACAAGCGCAACGACCGCACACCCGTGCCGGCCGAGCTGCCGGACGGGAGCTCGGACGTGCGCCACCTGCAGCCCTACCCGGACCGGATGCTCCCGGAGGACCCGCAGGAATCGGTGGTGGCGCGGGAGACGATCGAGCTGGCGTTCATCGTCGCCGTCCAGCACCTGCCGCCGCGGCAGCGAGCGGTGTTCATCCTGCGCGACGTCCTCGGCTGGCCGGCGTCGAAGGCCGCCGACGCCCTGGAGCTGACCGTCGCATCGGTGACCAGCGCGCTGCAGCGGGCCCGCGTGACGATGCGCGAGCAGCTGCCCGGCCGCCGCCTCGACTGGCGGAGCCCCGCCACGCACGAGCTGACGCGTGACGAGCGCGGCGTGGTGAAGTCGTACATGGACGCCCATGAACGCAACGACCTCGACGCGCTGACGGCCCTGCTGCGCGACGACCTGCGCTTCACGATGCTGCCCGACCCCGGCACCCTGGTCGTCACGGCCGAGGACGCGGTGGACGGCTGGGTCTCCCACGGGCTCTTCCAGCGCGGCTACGACGACTGGCGCTGCGTCGCCACGACGGTCAACCTCATGCCTGCCGCCGCGCTGTACCTGCGCACCGCCGACGACCCGGAGCACCGTCTGTTCAACATCGCGGTCCTGCACGTCGCCGACGGGAGGATCGCCGAGCTCACCGGGTTCGACGCCACCGACAAACCATGGCTGGGCCTGCCGGCGACGCTGTGATCGGACAGGGCCGGCGTCACCGTCGTCCTCGTCTGCGGCGCGTCGGCCCTGTGCTCATCGCCGCGTCTCGTACCGGGTCAGCACCACGCCGCCGGGAAAGGTGCGCGTCTCGACCAGGTTCAGCTGCACCCAGCTGTCCAGCGCGGTGAAGAACGGCGTGCCGCCGCCCACCAGGACCGGATGGGTGACGATCGCGTACTCGTCGATCAGCCCGGCCCCTCCCCCGCACTCCAGCCGATGTCGTCGCCGGGCGCGGCGATGTAGCCGTCCAGGGGCGCGTTCATGCCGAAGATCAGTTTTCGCATCGTGCCGGCCTTCCGTGAGTCGATGTCACGTGTGTACAGACGGGCGCGGCGCGGAAACCTGATCGGTGTGCGATCTGCTGCCGCCGGGCCCAGGGCCGGTACGGAGTCGGGATCAGAGCTGGATGCCCTTGATGATCTTCGTCAGCCCGGGCACGAGAGGCGGGGTCGCCATCACGGTGACGACGACTCCCGGGCGCTCGACCCAGCCCGAGTACACACCGGCCCCCAGCGCGCCGTCACCCCCCTGGCGAAGCACCTCGCGATCGCCGATCTTCGTGGTGGTCGTGTCACCGGAGAAGGTCCCGATGTGGAACGGCGCGTTCTTGAGCTGCGCCAGCGAGGTCGCCTTCGGCCAGCACACCACCCTGACCCACAGCGACCGGTGCCGGCGGCTCATGTCGTCGCGGTCGTCCGACCACTGGTAGCTGTACTCGACCATGCCGTCGTGCTTGTTGACGAGGACCTGCCCGAAGGTGAAGCCCTTCGGGATGTGGTTGACGCGGACCCCCTTCAGCGCCGCCGCGCCTCGCGCGGGCTTGTCGACCTTCTCGGCCGACGAGCGCCGCACGTCCGCCTTGGAGGGGGCGGGACAGGTGGGACGTTCCGCCGCCTGCGCGGGGAGGGCCACGAGAGTTGCGGCAACGGGAAGCACGGCCAGGGCGGCAAAGTTCTGAATCTTGTTCATGCCAGGGTTGGATGCGTCGGGATCAAGAAGGGTTCGGCACTCTTTTCACGGCATTTCGGGCGGAACTTCGTCCGTGATGAGCGCATCAAACCCAGCGTGTTGATCGAAGGAGACCCTCAGCGGCTCGGCCGCTACTGGCTGGCCGGGCGGCTCGGCGCCGGCGGCCAGGGCGTGGTGTACGAGGCCTACGCCGAGGACGGACGCCGCGTGGCGATCAAGGTGCTGCACGGCGATCAGGCGGCCCAGCTCGGCCGGGAGGCGGCGGCCGCCCAGCGGGTGGCCTCGTTCTGCACCGCGCCGATCATCGAGGCCAGGCTGGAGGGCCCGCGCCCCTACATCGTCAGCGAGTACGTGGAGGGCCCGAGCCTGCGCACGGCGGGCCGGATCTTCGCGGGCGACGACCTGCACCGCCTGGCCACCGCCATCGCGACGGCGCTGACCGCCATCCACGACGCCGGGGTGATCCACCGCGACCTCAAGCCCGACAACGTGCTGCTGGGCCCGGACGGTCCCCGCGTGATCGACTTCGGCATCGCCAGGACCGCCGATATGTCGCTCACCGCGACCGGCGTGGTGAGCGGCACGCCCACCTACATGGCCCCCGAGGTGTTCATCGGCCAGCGGGCGGACGCCTCGGCGGACGTGTTCGCCTGGGGAGCCGTCATCGTCTTCGCCGCCACCGGCCGTGATCCGTTCCACGCCGAGAACCTGGGAAGCATCATGCACCAGGTGTTGTCGGCCACCCCCGACCTGTCCGCGCTGCCCAGGACGCTGCGCCGGCTGGTCGCCTCGGCGCTGTCCAAGGAGCCGGCCCAGCGGCCGACCGCCCGCGAACTGCTGCTGGCGCTGGTCAGCGGCGACGGCGGCCTCGACACCGCCCGCCTGCTGGCCCAGGGCGGCCACCGGGCCGCCGGGATCGGCGCGCAGGGGCACGATCCCGCGCTCGGCACGCTGGCCGAACAGGCGTACACGATGCTCGACCCGGCCGAGCGCGAACTGGTCCCCGAGGTGTTCCTGCGGCTGGTGACCGTGGACGAGGCGGGCGAGCTGTCGGCCCGGCACGCCGAGCTGGCCGAGCTCGTCGAGGGGCGGCCGCAGCGCGAGGTGGCCGCCGTGCGGCGGATCCTCGCCGTGTTCGGCTACCTCCTGGCCGACCAGGACGGCGGCGTACGGCTGGCCCGGCCGGCCCTGCCCCATGCCTGGCCGCGGTACCGCCGGTGGATCGAGTCCAACCTCGACGGCCTGGCCGTACACCGGCAGATCCTCACCGCGGCGCGACGCTGGGAGGCGGCGGGACCCGGGACGGCGACCTGTTCCAGGGCAGCAGCCTGGAGAACGCGATGCAGTGGGCGGCCACCGCCCGCCGCGACATCACCCTGTCGCCCACCGAACGCGACTTCCTGGCCGCGGCGGCCACCCTGGCCAGGCAGCGGGCCAGGCGGGCCCGGCTGACCTCGCTGAGCCTGGGCGGGCTGCTGGTGATCGCGCTGGTGGCCGGCGGGCTGGCCGTGCAGCAGAGCGCGGTGGCCGACGACCGGGCCGAGCAGATCGCCGGGCAGCTGACCAGAGCGGAGGCGGCCAGGCTGGCGGCGGCGGCGACCACGACCCGCCGGAGCGACCCCCACCAGGCGATGCTGGCGAGCCTCGCGGCCTGGCGGCTGGACCACACGCCGGCCACCAGAGCGGCCCTGGTGGCCTCGCTGGCACAACGCGAGACGGCGATGTTCGGCGACCCGTCGACCGCGGGCGACACGGTGCGGACGCTCGGCGCCGACGGCCGCACGCTCATCAGCGCCGACTCCGCCACGACCCGCGTGTGGGACGTGCGGAACGGCCGCCTCCTGCGGACGCTCGCCACCCGGCCGGCCGAGCCGCTGGACAGCGTGACACTGAGCCCGTCGGGCAAGGTGCTGGTGACCGTGACGGCCGGCCGCGCCGCCGCGGTGGACCTCGCCGGCGGCAGGCCGATCAGCGACTACGCCTTCCCCGCCGCCAAGGACTTCACGAGCGAGTGGGTCGACGTGGTGTTCGAGCGGGACGACTCCGTCCTGCTCCTGGAGGCTGACCGGCGTACCCGCTGGGACCTGCGCACCGGCGCCGCCAAGGCGCTCGGGGCCGCCCCCGCGGGCACGTTCAGCCGGGACGGGGTCTGGCGGGCCGCGCGGCGCGGTCGCCTGCTGGAGCTGACCAACCTGCGGACCGGGGCGAAGGACGTCATCGGCGACAAGGACGGCGCCGGCACCCAGGGCACCTGGAACGGCGGCGCGGCCGTGTTCGGCCCTGGCCTCATCGCGACGGTGGGACCGCGGTCCATCCAGTTCTGGCGCAGGTCGGACACGCAGCTGCTCACCTCGGTCCAGATACGTGGGGGCGAGGAGGGGGTGCAGGGGGCCTTCGACGGAAACACGTTCCGCTACCTGCTCGGCGACCAGGTCCTCTCGGTGGACGTGGCGGACCTGAGCATCGAGAACGACGATCACCTGGTGACCATGGCGGCGCTGAGCGGCGACGGGCGGCTCGTGGTCCGCGACGGCGAGCTGTCCGCCGTCGGCGGGCGGAAGATCGGCGCGGTGCGGGAGGCGGAGAACGCGGTGTTCAGCCCGGACGCCCGTTTCGTCGCCACGTACGGGCCCGAGGTGCGGATCGTGGACACCGCCTCGGCCGCCGTCCAGGGCACGCTGCGCACGTCCGCCGCGCAGGCGGCCTTCTCCCCCGACGGCGCCAGGCTGGCCGTGGTCACCGAGGAGGGCGGGGTCGAGCTGTGGGACCGGCGGACCAGGCGGCGGGTGTGGTCGGCCAAGGCGGGCGCGGCGACGTCCGCGGCCTTCTCCTCCGACGGCCGGACGCTGGTGGTGGCGGGCGACCGCGTGCACCTGCTGGAGACGGCGGGCGGCAAGGCGCTGGGGCCGGCGTTCGGCGGCGGCGGCAGGAACGCCGAGGGGGTGCGCGCGTATTTCACCCGCTCCGGCAAGGCGGTCGTGGTGCTCGACGCGCGGCGACGGATGACGGTCTGGGACGTGGCCACGCGCCGCAGGCTCGCCACCGCGCGCGGGTTCGACGTGCCCGCCGCCTACTCGCCGCGCGAGGACCTGCTGGCCAGCCTCCAGGTGGGCGGCAGGGTGCGGCTCGTCGACGTGATGTCGGGCACGGACCTGGGCACGCTGCTCGACGAGGGCGGCGGTCAGGACCCGGAGATCGGGCAGCCGCTCGACGTGGCGTTCACCCCCGACGGTTCGGCGGTGCTGACCGTGGACGGCAACGGCGTCGTCAGGCGGCACGCCGTGGGCGGGGAGGCGATGGCGGCGGCGGTGTGCGCGAAGGCGGGCGGGCTGAGCGCGGCCCAGTGGCGAGTGATCGTACACGCGCTGCCGTACAGGAAGGCGTGTCCCTAGCCGTCGATCGCGACGCACAGCGATCGGGAGCAGGCGCGGCCGGGAATCAGTCGCCGACCTGGCCGGTCGGCTCGGGGCCGCCGAACCCGGCGAGGAGTTCGCGCAGGAGGTCGGCGAGCTGCTCGCGGCGCTGGGGCGGCAGGTGGCCGACGAGGCGGTCCTCCGCGGTGAGCAGACCGGCGACGACGCGGTCGAGCAGGGCGTGGCCGGCCTCGGTGAGGGTGACCGCACGGGTGTGGTAGCCCGATCCGGCGGTGGTCCGTTCGACCAGGCCCGCCGTGACGGCCCGCTCCACGCGCTGGGTGATCGCGCCGCGCGTCACCATGCACGCCTCGGCCAGCGCGCCGGGGCTCATCCGGTACGGCGGCCCGGAACGGCGCAGGGTGGACAGCAGGTCGAGCGTCGCGACGTCCACGCCGAGACTGGCGAGCAGGCGGCGGCGCTCGTCGCCGAAGACCTTGGCGGCCCACCAGATGCGGGTGATCACCCCGATCGAGTCCACCGGGACGCCCGGCAGCTCACGCCGCCAGGCGTCCTGGATCGCGTCGGCTCCGTCGCGGGGCAGGTCAGCGGCCACGTTCGGCGCCGCCGTTGACCTGGACGACCTGGGCGGTGACATGACCGCCGCCGGGTGAGGCGAGCCAGTGGACGGTCTCGGCGACGTCCTCCGGCGTCCCGGCGCGGCCGGTGCAGGTCTGGGCGACGAGGGTGGCGCGGCGGTCGTCGTCCAGGGCGCCGCCGAAGAACTCGGTGTCCTCGATGAACCCCGGCGCGACCACGTTCACCGTGATGCCGCGCGGCCCGAGGGCGGCGGCGAGGTCGTAGGCGTACGGGTGCAGAGCTGCCTTCATCGGCCCGTACGACGTGCCGCCCGAGCCCCGCAAGGCGGCGATCGAGCTGAGGAACACCACCCGTCCGGCCGGATTGAGCAGGTCGCGCAGCGCCTCGGTGGGCAGCACCGAGGTCAGCACGTTGGCCCGGAAGTTGGCCGTCCACCGCTCGGCCAGGTCGTCGATGCCGCCGCGCATCTCGACGTTGCCGCCCGCGTTGTTGACCAGGACGTCGATCGCGCCGAACCGTTCGGCCAGCTCGCCGCGCACCCGTTCGACGTCGGCCGGGTCGCTGAGGTCGGCGGGCAGGGCGAGGGCGCCGAGCTCGGCGGCCGTCTTCTCCAGCACGTCGGCGCGACGGCCGACGATCACCACCTGGTCCCCGTCGGCCGCGAAGCGGGCCGCCACCGCCCTGCCGATGCCGGTGCCGCCACCGCTGACCACGATCGTGCGTGCCATGCTCACTCCTCCTTCGAGTTTAGCTCTAAAGTCAGGCTACCGGACGCGCGTCCCCGCCGCGCCACCGGCCCCTCACCGTCCGGGCGGGGTGCTCCGGGCCTGGGAGCGGGCGGCCTGCACGCCGGCCTGGAAGCGGGTGTGGGCGCCGAGCCTGGCCATGAGCTCGGCGATGCGCCGCTGGGCGGTGCGGTAGCCGATGCCGAGCTGGCGGGCGATGGCCTCGTCGGTCAGGCCGGTCAGCAGGAGGGCGATCAGCCGTTCGTCGTCCTGCGGCGCCTCGCGCGAGCCGGTCAGCCGCATCGGCAGCGCCCGCTCCCAGATCCCCTCGAACAGCCTGCTCAGCGCCTCCAGCAGCCCGGATGGGTGCACCAGGAGCGCCGCGGAGTCGGGCGACTCGTAGCGCAGCACCAGCAGCGCGAACCGGTCGTCGACCAGGTAGAGCTTCATCGGCAGGCCGGGCAGCACCCGCGCCAGCTGGCCCGCGCCGATCATCCCCTCGATCAGCCGCAGCGCGCCCGGCCGGTCGATGAAGTCGCGCTCGTAGATGACCCGGCTGGTGATGCCGCGCTCCAGCAGCTCGCGGTGGGCGGCCACGCTGGCGTGCCGGTCGAAGTACGGCGGCTGGGAGAAGGTCCGTACCTGGTGGCGGGCCGCGCGCTGGAGCTGGAGGAGGCGTTGCCGGACCGCGGCGGCGCCGGTGATCACCTCCACGACCAGCGGCGGCTGCTGCTGCCCGGAGGCGCGCTGCCGGAAGGCGTCGTCCAGGTCGGCGGCGCGCTCCCTGGCTCGCGCGAGCCCCTCTTCGGCGACGGTGAGCAGCGCGTCGAGCGCGATGTCGGGGGCGACGGCGACGTACCGCGCCGGTTCGTCCGGCAGCCGGTTGACCAGGCCCCTGCTCTCCAGCCCGGTCAGCAGCGCGGGCAGGCCGGAGCCGGCGAAGCCCGCGGCGAGCCGGTCGAGGGTGGCCGGCGCGCACTCGACGAGCAGCTCGTAGAGCTCCTCCTCGGCCGGGCTCAGCCCGAGCGCTTCGAGCGTCACCGCAGCCAGCCGCGCAAGACGGCCTGGTAGCCGGCCTGGAACCGGGTCTGCGCGTCGAGCTGGACCATCATCGCCTGCACCCGCCTGCGCACCGTGCGCGCGCTCCAGCCGAGCTGCGCCCCGATGGCCGCGTCGGTCAGCCCGGAGATGAGCAGCGGCAGCAGGTCCTCGTGCGCGTCGGCGGGGCTCCGCTCCTCGGGCAGCCGGGCCTGCCCCTGCCGCACGCCCAGCGGCACGGCGCGCTGCCAGTTCATCTCGAACAGCGCGCCGAGCGCCTCCAGCAGCGTCGGGTCGTGCACCACCAGCGCGGATTCGACCAGGTGCCGGTCGTGCCGCAGCGGCACGATCGCCGTCGGCCGGTCGTTCAGGACGAGCTTCATCGGCACCTCGCCGACCCTGGCCTGCTCGCCGGCGGTGATGTAGTCGGTGACCACCGTCAGCGCCCCGGGCAGCTCCATCGCCTTCCTGTCGTACAGGACGCGGTAGTTCACGCCCCTTGCCAGCAGGTCGAACTCGCGCGCGTTCGCCCCGACCACCCCGGCGTACGGCGGCGCGTCGAACACCCGGATCGAGCGGTGCGTCTCCCGCTGGAGCTGCTCGAAGCGGTCGTTCACCGCCTGCCTGCCGATCACCACCTCGACCAGCCCGGCGGCGTCGCGCTCGGTGCCGGCCCGGTGGAAGGCGGCGCTGAGCCCGGCGATGCGGCCCCGGGCGGCGGTCAGCGCCCTGGCCCTGGCGCTGATCAGCGCGTCGAGGCCCATGCTCGGGGCGACCGCGGCGTACCTGGGCGGGTCCTCCGGCAGCCGGGTGACCAGCCCGAGTTCCTGGAGCCTCGCGCAGAGCGCGGCCTGCGGGCCGGCGAGCCGCTCAAGGTCGGCGGCGGTGATCGGCGAGACCTCGATCAGCGTCTGGTACAGCGCCTCTTCGGCCGTCGACAGGCCCAGGGATTCGAGCATGCGCCCATCGTGTCCTCTTCCCGCCAACGGCGTGAAGAGGACGAAAGGTCATCTTTCCGGATATGGCGCGGAATGGGAGGTTTTGTGTGCTCGATCATGAACTACTCCGAGGAGAACCATGGCTCGCCGCCCGCTCGCCGGGCTGACCGCGTTGGGGTTGGTCCTGTCCATGGGGATGGCCACGCCCTCCCCTTCACCCGAGTCCGCCGACACCCCGGCCCCCGCCCCGGGCGCCTTACCCGCCG
This sequence comes from Nonomuraea sp. NPDC001636, assembly GCF_040298265.1. NCBI lineage: Bacteria > Bacillati > Actinomycetota > Actinomycetes > Streptosporangiales > Streptosporangiaceae > Nonomuraea > Nonomuraea sp. NPDC001636. Next base: position 26,282 of record NZ_JBEOZT010000020.1, on the reverse strand, counting down.
CCACCCGGCTCACCCTGATCACCGGCGACGTGGTGACGTACGGCAAGGCCGCCGACGGCACCCCGCGCGCCGACGTGGAACCGGCCAGGCGCGCCGGAGGAGCGCCGGTGTCCTTCGTGACCCTGCGCAAGGGCGACTCCTTCTACGTCTTCCCCTCCGACGCGATGGCCCCGGTGGCCTCGGGCCAGGTGGACAAGGGCCTGTTCGACGTGGCATACCTGGCCGCCAACGGCTACACCGACGCCGAACGCCCGACCCTGCCGGTCATCGTCCAGTACGGCGCCGCCAAGCAGGCCGCCGCGACGCTGTCGGCACGGGCCGACGCGCTCCCGGCCACCGCCTCGCCCGTCGCCCTGGCCAGCGTGGGAGGCGCCGCCGTCAAGGTGGACAAGAAGGCGGCGCGCGAGTTCTGGGCCGCGGCCGCCGCGTCCCCCACCGCGCCCCCTTCCGCGTCCTCTTCTGCGTCCTCTTCTGCGCGCCCGGCCGCGCCGACGGCGATCTGGCTCGACCGCAAGATGAAGGCCGTGCTCGACAAGAGCGTGCCGCAGATCGGCGCGCCGCAGGCCTGGGCCGCCGGTTACAAGGGCAAGGGCGTCAAGGTCGCCGTGCTCGACACCGGCGTCGATCCCGACCACCCCGACCTGGCCGGCCGGATCGGGGCGACGGCCAACTTCACCGACGACCCCGACGCCCGCGACGGCCACGGCCACGGCACCCACGTCGCCTCCACGATCGCCGGCTCCGGCCGGTACACGGGTGTCGCCCCCGAGGCCACGCTCCTGGTGGGCAAGGTGCTCAGCTCGTCGGGCACGGGTACCTCGTCGCAGGTCATCGCGGGCATGCAGTGGGCCGCCGCGCAGGCCAAGGTGGTCTCGATCAGCATCGGCGGCGACTACGAGGACCAGAACGGCCCCGTCAACCAGGCGGTGAACACGCTCAGCGCCGAGACGGGCGCGCTGTTCGTGGTGGCCGCCGGCAACGACGGCGGCAGCCGTACCGTCAACGCGCCGGGATCCGCGGCGGCGGCGCTGACGGTCGGCGCGGTCGACCGCGAGGAGAGACTGGCGCCCTTCTCCAGCAGAGGCCCGTCCCCGTTCGACTACGGGCTCAAGCCCGACGTGGTCGCGCCCGGCGTCGGCATCGTCGCGGCCCGCGCGCGAGGGACGTCGATGGGCTCGCCCGTGGACCAGCTCCACACCGCCGCCTCCGGCACCTCGATGGCGACCCCGCACGTGTCGGGCGCGGCGGCCATCCTCGCCGGGCAACACCCCGGCTGGACGGGCCCGCAGCTCAAGGCGGCGCTCGTCGGCACCGCCAAGGACGACGGCCTGACCGCCTACCAGCAGGGCGCCGGGCGCATCGACGTGGCCAGGGCGGTCACCCAGCAGGTACGCGGATCGGGCAACCTCGACTTCGGCTTCCTGAGCTCCCCGCAGAGCGGCCCGGCCACCAAGAAGATCACCTACACCAACGACGGCGACCAGCCGGTGACGCTGACCCTGCGCGCGAGCATCGCGGCGCACCGCGGCACCGCCCCCGAGCGGGCGCTCACGCTGGACCGCGACACGGTGACCGTCCCCGCCCACGGCGCCGCGGACGTGGCCGTCGCCTTCGACCCGTCAGGACCGGCCACCTGGTACGCGGGTTCGGTGGTGGCCACCGGCGGCGACGTGGTCGTGCGCACGGCCGTGGGCGCGTTCGTCGAGCCGCGCCGGGTCAAGCTCAGGACCGAACTGATCATGCCGGACGGCGCGACCGACGCGGTCTCCGTCCCGTGGCTGTTCCTGCGTACCGACGACCGCGACGACCTGGACTCCTTCTACCAGACGGCCGAGGGCGAGGCGAGCGTCTACCCGGGCACCTTCAGCGTCAACACCATCGCCGCCTGGCGGGGTGAGGACGGCGAGTGGCAGCAGTCGCTGCCGACCGCCCCCGAGGTCAAGGTGGACCGGGACACCACGGTCACCCTCGACCTGCGCAAGGCCCGCGAGGTCCGCCTGGACACCCCCCGCACGACCGAGACCTATCTGTCCCACTACGCCCTGCGGCGCACCACCGCGAACGGCGTCGTGGCCGACTTCCTCTCCTCCTACCCGGCGTACGGGCTGCACCACTACTGGATGCTGCCCACCGAACCGGTCAAGCAGGGCGCCCTCGACCTCACCGGCCAGTTCTGGCAGGGCGCGCCGCTCGTCACGATGAAGGCCGGCGGACGCACGCTCGCCCCCCGCTACGCGGGCGTCACCCCCGACCTGCCCAAGCTGACCGGCAGGCAGACCCTCCCGCTGGTGGACGTGGGCCACGGCACCGACCTGTCCGGCCTGGACGTACGGGGCAAGCTCGCCCTGCTCGACCTCGGCGACCTCTGCCCGGAGACGACCTGCTCCGGCGACGGGCTCGACCGCGTGCAGGCCCTGGCGGCCGCCGGCGCGGTGGGCGTGCTCGGCTACGGCGCGTCGGGACGGGCCTTCCTCGACCCGACCGGAAGCTGGGCCTTCTACCCGATCCCGACCATGAGCCTGCCCGCCGACCAGGGCAGGGCGCTGGCCCGCAAGCCGGTGGACATCAAGGTCGAGGGCAGCCCGGCCACGCCGTACATGTACTCGCTGTTCTTCCCCGAGCGCGGCCGGATCCCCGCCGGCCTCGACTACCGGGTGACCAGGAAGAACCTCCAGGAGATCGACGACCGTTTCCACTCGGACCGTCCCGGCGTCGTACGCATGAGCTGGACCCCCGTGCTGATCAACGGCTCCGAACCGTTCGCCGCGTGGGGTCTCGGCGGCGCCTGGCAGGCACGGACCACCGTGACCGAGTACGTCGGGCCGGTCTCGCCCGACGTGGCCTGGCAGCGTGACGTCCGGATGCGGTACGACGAGGGCGACCTGTCCAGGACCGGCTACACCACGGTCGCGCTCGACGTCTTCACCAAGGCCGGGCGCCGGACGGAGCGGTGGGGCATGCAGCCCAGGGTTCCCGGCGGCCCGCGCGACGGGGACCGCGTGATCGACTCCGGCACGGCCACCTGTTTCGCGTGCCGTACCGGCGACCTGTTCACGTCGGCGGTGCCCGTCATGGGCCCCGAGCCCAACCACCAGGAGCCCTTCACCTGGAGTGCCAACTTCCAGGCGTGGGCCGGCGGCAAGGACGAGCTGCACCTCTACCGCGACGGCCGGGAAGTGCCCCTGGAGGAGAAGATCGGCGCGCTCGGCCCCGTCGCGATCAAGCTGCCGACCTTCACCCTTCCGCCCGATGAGGCCGAATACCGGCTCACCGACACCTTCCACACCCCGCAGCCGGGACAACGCTTCGCGACCGACGTCGAAACGGCCTGGACGTTCCGCTCCAAGCGCCCCGAATCCGGGATGAAGGACCTCACCGACGGCCTGTGCGCGGGCTGGCTCGTCACCCAGGTCCTGGCTCCCTGCGCGCCGGTACGCCGGCTCAACCTCAGCTACGACCTGGACCTCGACCTGGACAACCAGGCCACGGCCGGGGTCGCCCGCCGCGTCACCGTCACCGGCTACAACGGCTCCTTCGGGCAGCCCGACGCCAAGCTGACCACGCTCCGGCTCTCGGCCACCTTCGACGGCGGCGCCCACTGGGTGCCCGTCCCCATGTCGGCCTCCGGCGACCACACCTTCACCGGCACCATCACCCATCCGCCCCTGTCCCGGACCGACGGCGCCGTCGGCCTCCGCGCCCAGGCCACCGACCAGGAGGGCAACACCGTGGACCAGACGATCCACAAGGCCTACGGACTGAAGCAACCCTGACGAGCCGTCGTCGGATCCGGGGCGTTGTGGGCGCGACGGCAGGCCGGCGGTGAGCGGAACCTTTCCGCTGGAGCAGGCCGGCGCGGCCCACGCCCGCCTGGAGACCGGCCGCGCCCGCGGCAAGCTCGTCCTCACCGTGACCGGCTGAGACCCCTCCGGGGCGCGCCGGGGCGGGACGTCGCCGGGCGAGAACCGGGCCGCGGGACGTCGCCCGTCCCGCGGCCCGGGCACGGTCAGCCGACCGCGTAGGCGCGGGTCACCGTCTGGGTGACGCCGTCACCGGCGGTGTCCTTGGCCGTCGCGCGCAGGGAGACGAACCCCGGGGAGGCCGGGTTGGCGACGGTCGCCGTCCAGCCGGAGTCGGCCGCCCGGGTCCTGACGGGCTGCCAGGTGGCGCCGTCGTCGGTGGAGAACTCCAGCTCGACCGTGCGCACCGCGGCGCCGCGGGCGCCGGGGTTGCGTTCGATCCAGATCGACAGCGGGGTTCGCGACCCGGGTCTGGCCCGGTTCGCGGTGTCGAGGCCCTTGGGCGCGTACCTGACCGCCATCAGCGGCAGGGGCGTGGCCTGCGCCGTACGGGCCGAACGGAACGTCCAGACGGCGTCGACGCCCGTGGACAGGGTGTTCGCGGACGTGTCCCGGCGCGAGGACGCGGCGAGGGTGTAGGTGCCGGCGTCCTGCGGCAGCGTGGCGGACAGCGCGCACTGGTCGCTGCCGCCCGGCGCGCACCCGGCGATGCCGCTCGTGGCGAGCTGCCTGCCGTCGCGGGAGAGGGTCAAGGTGCCGGTGGCGGTGGCGTCCATGCCGGTCAGCCCCGCGACGCCGTCGGTGTGGAGCCGGCCCGCGAAGAACTGGAGCGTGTCTCCGGTACGGCTGCCGCCGGGCGTGGCGAACGACGGGCCCGCGACCGCCGCGTTCCAGACCTCGGAGAAGGCGCGCTCCCGCACCGGGCTCGTGCCGATCTGCCGGGAACCGCCTGTCTGGAACTCCGAGGACCAGGCGAGCCCGGGGCTGCGGTAGTGCGTCATGGCGGAGGGCAGCGGGATGTCCTTGGTGGGCAGGGTGAGCGCTCCGATGCCGGCCGGGTCCAGCGGTCCCGTCCACATGGTGCCGGTGCCGGCCGCGCCCGTGGAGCGGAACGTCTCGGACGCCTTGACCAGGTGCTTGGTCCGCGCGGAATAGGTGGGGTCGTCCGGGATGCCGCCGGTGCGGCGGTCGACGAGGTCGTAACGGTAGGGGCTGGGCGCGGCGTCCTTCTTGTGCCAGACGGTCCAGGACTCGTAGGTGAGCCCGGGTTGCCGGACCGGAATGACGTAGTAGCCCTCATTGGGGTCCGGACCGGAGGAGTACCAGCCGTACTGCCATGGGCCGTTGGCGAGGTAGAGGCCGAACTGCGGGTCGGCCGCGGCGGTGGGGTCGTCCACGGCGAACCGGACCTGCCTGCCCTCGCGTGCGTCGACCGTGACGCGCAGGTCGTCGGCACCGACCGCGAGGGGCCGGTGCCCGACCGTCAGGACTACGGGGTCGAAGTCGTAGATCTCGGTGTAGAGGTTCCAGGCGCCCTTCGGGAGCCGTGTCTTCGCCACCCCGTCGTGGAAGGTGAGCATCCGCTGGGCGCCGCGCGCCTGGTCGTAGACCATTCCGAACGCCACGCCGGGCGCAGCGCCCGACCTGGCGACAGTGGTGACGGTGACGTCGTGGGACTCCGGTTCCACGTACGCGCCCGCCGGGGTACGCAGGATCGTGTCGCCGGAGGTGGCGGTGAGCACGCCGGGGTAGTCGCCCGCGGGCTTGCCGGTGACGTCGAGAGTGAGGGTGAGGGACGCCTGCCCGCGCGCCGGGACCTCCAGCTTGTCCTGCGGCAGCTTCAGCACGTCGGTGTCGGTCGTGAGGTTCAGGGTGACGGGGGCGTCCCCGTCGTTGGTGTAGGTGATCGTCCGGGTGGCCTGGTCGCCGCCGGTGTGCTGCCACGGGAGGGCGGCCCAGACGGTGGCGGGAGAGGCGATCACCTGCTGCGCCAGGGCGCGGGGCACGTCCACCCGCCCGGCGCCCTGCTCGTAGAGGCCGGTCCCGCTGGTGGGCTTGGCGCTGTCGACCAGCGCTGCCTTGAGCTGCTGCCCGGTCCAGCCGGGGTGTCGCTGGGCGAGGATCGCCGCCGCGCCGCTCACGTGCGGCGCCGCCATGGAGGTCCCGCTGTGCGCCACGTACGGCCCGTCGGCGGTGCCCTCGGCCGCGGCGGCGACGATGTCCACGCCAGGGGCGGTGATCTCGGGCTTGATCGCGTGATCGCCCGTTCTGGGGCCCTGGTTGGAGAACCTGGACACCTGGTCCGACCGGTCGACGGCGCCCACGGAGAGCGCGGCGTCCGCGGTGGACGGGCTGGACACGGTCCCTTCGCCGCCGCCGTTGCCGGCCGCCACCACGAAGAGCGTGCCCGTCCGTTCCGACAGGGTGTTCACGGCCTGCTCGACGGGATTGTCGCCGGGTTCGTCCACCGTGCCGAGGCTCATGTTGACGACCTTGGCGCGGACCTCGGTGGCGGCCCACTCCATGCCCGCCAGCAACGCCGAGTCGGCGATGCCGTCCACGCCGCCCACCTTCCCCACGGCGATGCGGGCCCCCGGCGCGACGCCCCGGTACTTCGTCCCGGCTCCGGCGACGATCGAGGAGACATGCGTGCCGTGGCCGACGCGGTCGGTCATGTCCGGCTCGTCGGAGAAGTTGCGCTCCTGGGTGACGACGCCCTTGAGATCGGGATGACCGGCGTCGTAGCCGCTGTCGAGCACGGCCACCGTGACGCCCTGGCCGGTGAACCCCTGCTTCCACGCCTCGGGCGCGCCGATCTGCGCGGTGCTGCGGTCCAGCGAGAAGGACCGGCGTCCGTCGAGCCAGATCTTGCCCTTCCCCGCGGCCGACGTACGAGCCCCGCTCACCAGGTCCCGCCACGTCCGCGCGGCGGTGCTCTTCGGCACCCGCACCGCCGCCACGCCGAGGTCGTCGAGCTTGCGGGTCAGGCGGGTGCCGCTCAGCGTCGGGGCCGGCTGCTCCCCCAGGGTCTGGCTGATCAGCGGGATCTCGTCCGTGTCGGCGTCGCCGTACTTCCACGCCAGAAGCCGGGTCACGTCGAAGAGCCGGTCGTCGAGCAGGCCCTCGCTGACCAGCGGGAACGCGTCGGAGGGGATCACGTAGAGGTGTCCGTCGCGAAATTGCGCCGAGAAGCGGACCCGCCGGCCGGGGGCGCTCTCCACCCGGTGGCCCCGGCCGCTGACCGTCACCTTGTCCCCGGTCAGGAGCGTCACGCTACCGGCCACGACCGAGCCGGTTCCTGCCGGGGCCGCGGCAAGGGACGGCTCCTGAGCCGTGACGGCCCCCAAGGAACCGGCCAGTACGGCGGCCACTAATCCTGTTCGCAAAGTTGTGAATGCCACACCCCTACTTGGACGAACCGTCGTGAAGCGTTATGAGCCACGTCGCCAACCGGCCGGCATTGAGGGATCGATCCACCTGTGCGACATTTGCGGCAGGCTCTCAGTGAGCAGCGCGGAGGCGGCGATGGTCCGGTCGTGGCGCGCCGCCGCACTTGTCCTGCGGCCGGACGGGGTGAGGGGCGTATGACCCACGTTCTCGAAAAGCGGTACCGCCGTCTTCTGCGCGCCTATCGGGAGACGCTGTCTCTGCTGGCGGGCGGGTTCACCGTGCGCGTCCGGGCCAACCGGCCGGCCGGCGTGCCGGGGTGGGCCGACGGCCTGCATCTCGGCGCGCTGGCCGTGGCGGTCGTGACCGTCGCGCAGCTGCCCGTGCTGCCCTACCTCGTCTTCAAGGTGTGGACCGCGCTCGGGGTCGTCCTGGTGGTGGCGCTCGTGCGGGGCTGGACGCGGGTCGCGGCCCCGCTCGCGGCGATCGCCGCGCTGCTGACGAGCTGGCCCATGGTCCTGGGATGGTTGCACGGCCCGCTGGTCGACGTCGGCCCGCTGTACGGCGACCTCGGGCCGGTCGCGCCCTACTGGGTGGTCGCGGCCGCGTCGGCGGTGCTCGCCTTCCGGCGGACCGGGGCGGGCCGCGCGCCGGGGCAGGCCCGGTGGTGGGGCGCGACGATGCCGGTCCGGTCGCCGTGGTGGCTGGTCGTCCCGCCGGTCTGCTGGGCGCTGCAGCTCGCGCAGGCGCCGGCGTACGACACGGTCTGGGGCGTCGTACGGGCCGGCGTCGAGGTGGTGGCCCTGCTGCTGGTGCTGGCCGCCACGCCGGCCGCCCGGGACGGCCGCTGGGCGCTGGCCGCCGCCGTCTACCTGGTTCCCGGCCTGGTCCATCTGGCCGAGAACCTGCTGGTGACCCGTGTGGGCGGTTTCCTGTACTGGAGCCTGCTCACGGTTCTCGTGGCGGCCTCCTGGGTGGTGGCCCGGCGGGGGCGCGTCAGGGCGTGACCGCCGCCTGGCGCCCGCACGGCGTGCTGCGGGCGTCTGGAGGTCAGGAGGTGGTGATGAGGAAGCGGTGGAGGCCGCGGCCCACCCAGCGGTCGCGATGGTCCGGCGGCTCGGCCGCGGACAGCGCCGGGAAACGCCGCAGGAGCAGCGGCAGCGCGATGCGGGCCTCCATGCGCGACAGCGGCGCCCCCAGGCAGAAGTGCGGCCCGGCGCCGAAGCTGAGCGGCTGGACGTCCGGACGGTCCGGGTCGAAGCGGGCCGGGTCGGGGAAGCGGCGCGGGTCCCGGTTGCCGGCGGCGAGCATGAGGACGACCTTCGTCCCGCCCGGCACCGGGACGCCGGAGACGTCGGTCGCCGTCTCGGCCCACCGGCTGGTCGCCTGGACGGGCGCCTCGAACCGCAGGACCTCCTCCACGTACGCGGTGGCGAACCCCGGCTCCGCGCGCAGCCGCGCGGCCAGGCCCGGGTGCTCGAACGCCAGCCGCAGCCCGTGCCCGAGCAGGAAGCTCGTCGTCTCGAACCCGGCGGTCAGCAGCAGCATGAGGTTGCCGACCAGCTCGTCGTGGCTGAGCCGGGTGCCGTCGTCGTGGGCGCGGACGAGCGCGGTCAGCATGTCGTCGGCGGGATGGCGGCGGCGGTCGTCGATCAGCTCGCCGAAGTAGCCGGCCAGCTCGTCCATGGCCCTGTCGGCGATGGACAGCCTGGCGACGTTGGTGATGCCCTCCAGGGCGATCGTCAGGTCCGAGGCGACCTGGCGGAACCACTTCTGGTCCTCCTCGGCCACGCCGATGAGCGCGCTGATGACGGCGATCGGCAGCCGGGAGGCGAACTCGGCGATGTAGTCGACGGGCGTGCCGCCGGCGCCGAGGTCGGCCAGCCGGTCCAGCAGCCGGTGGACCATCCGCTCGACCGACTCCTGCATCCCGGCCACCCGGGCGGGCGTGAAGCCGCTGCTGACCAGGCGCCGGGTCTGGGTGTGGCCGGGCGGGTTGCGGTACAGCATGGAGTCGGTGTAGCCGCGCAGCGAGGAGTGCGAGCGCCAGGCGGGATAGATGTGGTCGTACCCGGCGGCGTCCTGGACGCGGAGGCGGTTGTCGCGCAGCGCGCGGTTGATCTCGGCGTACCCGACGGCGACCGTGAGACCGGGACGTACCGGGACGACCGGGCCGTGGGCGCGCAGCAGCTCGTACAGCGGGTAGGGGTCGCGGCGGCCCTCGGGGGCGACCAGGGCGGCGACGATCTCGGCGGGGGTCACGGGCGTGCCACCAGCCGGACGATCCGCAGCGCGCCCGCCGGATGCACGGAGGCGACCTCCAGGCCGCACCGCGCGGCCAGGGCCCGCAGGTCGGCGACGGCGCGCTCGCGGCCGCCGTAGTAGACGAGCATGCGCAGGTCCATCCCGGTACGCGGCGACTCGCCGTCGGGGCCGAAGTCCTCCACCACGAAGACCGAGCCGCCCGGCCCGGCCGCCTCGGCGCAGCGGCCCAGGATGACGGCGGCGTCGTCGTCGCTCCAGTCGTGCAGGATCCACGACAGCAGGTAGCCGTCGGCGCCCGGCGGCAGCGGCTCGAAGAAGCTGCCCGCCACGGCCTCGCCGCGGCCGGACAGTCCGGCGGCCGCCAGCGCCGCGGCGGCGGCCCGCGCGGTGGCGGGCTGGTCGACGACCGTGCCGCGCAGGCCGGGGTAGGCGGTGAGCAGGGCGATGAGCAGGGATCCGTCGCCGCCGCCGACGTCGACGATCCGGCCGAGGCTCCCCCAGTCGTAGCCGGCCACGATGGCGGGGGCCCGGCCGGGGACCTCGGCGGCCATGCGCGCGTCGAACGCGGCGGCGCGGGCCGGGTCGGCGGCCAGGTCCGCCCAGAACGAGCGGCCGAACTGGCGGGGGAAGGCGGCCTCGCCGGTGCGCACGCTGTGCAGCAGGTGGGCGAAGGCCAGCTCGGCCCGGCCTTCCCAGCTCTCGATGTCCAGCATGGCGCGCATCCCGGCCGGATGGTCGTCGCGCAGCTCCTCGCCGACGGCGGTCAGCGTGTACCTGCCGTCGTCGTCGCGGCCGAGCACTCCCCTGGCGGCCAGGTAGCGCATGAGGCGCTCCAGCACGCCGGGGTCGGCGCCCACGGCGGGGGCGAGTTCGGCGCCGGTGGCCGGCGCCTTGGCGAGCCGGTCGGCGATCCTCAGCGTCGCGGCCACCCGGATCGCCATCGGTGTTCCGAGGTGGGCCAGCGCCCACAGGCGATGCTCCGTCACGCGGTCATCGTCACATCGGGGCGCGCGCACGGGCACCTTCCAGAATGCCGCCCGCGCCCGCGCCGGCCGAACAGCGCACATCGCGAGATGGCCGCCGCGCGCGCGGGTGCCACGCTGAGGATGCACCGTGCTGCCTGCCCAGGGAGATGTCCGATGCCCGATGCCGCGCCGAAGACCCGCCCGCTCACGGGCAGCGAGTACGTCGAGAGCCTGCGTGACGATCGTGAGATCTACCTCTACGGTGACCGCGTCAAGGACGTCACCGAGCATCCGGCGTTCCACAACCCGGTGCGGATGACCGCCAGGCTCTACGACGCCCTCCATGCCGACGGCACCCGTGAGCTGCTGACCTGCCCCACCGACAGCGGCGGCGAGGGGTACACGCACCGCTTCTTCACCACCCCGCGCACGGTCGAGGACCTGGTCGCCGACCAGCGGGCGATCGCGACGTGGGCCAGGATGAGCTACGGCTGGATGGGCCGCAGCCCCGACTACAAGGCCTCCTTCCTCGGCACGCTCGGCGCCAACGCCGGCTTCTACGCGCCCTTCGACGGCAACGCCCGCCGCTGGTACCGCGAGTCGCAGGAGAAGGTGCTGTTCTGGAACCACGCGATCGTGCACCCGCCGGTCGACCGCAACCGGCCGCCGGACGAGGTCAACGACGTCTACGTGCACGTCGAGCGGGAGACCGACGCGGGGCTCGTGGTGAGCGGCGCGAAGGTGGTGGCGACCGGCTCGGCGCTGACGCACTACAACTTCATCGCCCACTACGGCCTGCCGGTCAAGAAGCGCGAGTTCGCGCTGGTGGCCACCGTGCCGATGGACGCGCAGGGCCTGAAGCTGATCTGCCGCCCGTCCTACGGCATGAACGCGGCGCTGACCGGCGGCCCGTTCGACTACCCGCTCTCCTCCCGGCTGGACGAGAACGACAGCATCCTCGTCCTGGACAAGGTGCTCATCCCCTGGGAGAACGTGTTCATCTACGGCGACCTCGGCAAGGCGCAGCTGTTCACCGGCCAGTCGGGCTTCACTGAGCGGTTCACCTTCCACGGCTGCACCCGGCTGGCGGTCAAGCTGGAGTTCATCGCCGGGCTGCTGGTCAGGGCGCTGGAGATCACCGGCACCAAGGACTTCCGCGGCGTGCAGACCCGGATCGGCGAGGTGCTGGCCTGGCGCAACCTGTTCTGGGCGCTGTCGGACGCCGCCGCCCGCAACCCGGTGGAGTGGCGCAACGGCGCGCTGCTGCCCAACCCGCAGTACGGCCTGGCCTACCGCTGGTTCATGCAGATCGGCTACCCGCGGATCAAGGAGATCGTCCTTCAGGACGTGGCCAGCGGGCTCATCTACGTCAACTCCGGCGCGGCCGACTTCAAGAACCCGGACATCCGCCCGTACCTGGACAAATACCTGCGCGGCTCGGACGGCACCGACGCCGAGGGCCGCGTCAAGGTGATGAAGCTGCTGTGGGACGCGATCGGCTCGGAGTTCGGCGGCCGCCACGAGCTCTACGAGCGCAACTACGGCGGCAACCACGAGAACACCCGGGTCGAGCTGCTGTTCTCGCAGATGGCCGGCGGCCAGCTGGACGAGTACGCGGCCTTCGTCGACCGCTGCCTCGGCGAGTACGACCTGGACGGCTGGACGGTGCCCGACCTGTCCTCCTTCGAGGAGCTGCGGCGCACCGGCACCGGCTGACCCGCTCGACCCACCCCTGACAAGAGAAGGGCGAACCCACCCATGCGTCCATTCCGCATCGACATCCCCGAGGCCGACCTGGCCGACCTGCACCGCAGGATCGACGCCACCCGCTGGCCGGACGAGCTGCCCGGCACCGGCTGGGAGCGCGGCGTGCCGCTGGGCTACCTCAAGGAGCTGGCCGACCACTGGCGGCACGGCTTCGACTGGCGGGCGGCCGAGGCCGAGCTGAACCGGCACCCGCAGTTCGTCACCGAGATCGACGGCGCCGACGTGCACTTCCTGCACGTGCGCTCGCCGGAGCCGCAGGCCGTGCCGCTGCTGCTGACGCACGGCTGGCCGGGCTCGGTCGCCGAGTTCCTGGACGTGATCGGGCCGCTCACCGACCCGCGCGCGCACGGCGGCGACCCGGCCGACGCCTTCCACCTGGTCATCCCGTCGATCCCGGGGTTCGGGTTCTCGGGGCACACCAGGGAGGCGGGCTGGCATCCGTACCGGGTGGCGCTGGCCTGGGCCGAGCTGATGCGCCGGCTGGGCTACGACCGCTACCTGGCGCAGGGCGGCGACGCGGGCGCGGTGATCTCGCTGGAGCTGGCCAGGCTGGCCCCCGAGCACGTGATCGGCGCGCACGTCAACATGCTGATGGCCTTCCCCTCGGGCGATCCGGCCGAGCTGGCCGGCCTGACGCCCGCCGAGCAGGGGCGGCTGGCCGGGCTGGCGCGGTTCGACGAGGAGCTGTCGGGCTACATGAAGCTGCAGTCCACCCGTCCGCAGACGCTGGCGTACGCGCTCACCGACTCGCCCGTGGGGCAGCTGGCCTGGATCGTGGAGAAGTTCCACGACTGGACGGACTCCGACAAGTCGCCCGAGGACGCCGTGGACCGGGACCGGATGCTGGCCAACGTCTCGATCTACTGGCTGACCGCGACGGCCGGGTCGTCGGCGCGCTTCTACTACGAGGGCGCGGCGGGGCTGAAGATGGCCGCCGAGGGGCACCGGCCGCCGCCCATCACCGTGCCCGTCGGCGTGGCGGTCTTCCCCAGGGACATCTTCGTGCCGGTGCGCCGGCTGGCCGACCGGGACATCCCGACGATCAGCCACTGGACCGAGTTCGAGCGGGGCGGCCACTTCGCCGCCATGGAACAGCCGGAGCTGCTGGTGGGCGACGTACGCGCGTTCGCCCGCTCGCTGAGGTAGCCGTACCGACGAAAGGACGCCGGCGGGGATCCGCCGGCGTCCCTTTCGTCGTTCGGACGGGGTCAGGACTTGAGCAGCGGCACCTGCGGACGCTGCTCGGGGGCGGCGGCCGGCGCGGGGCCGCCGCCGCTCTGGCACAGGACCCGCAGCATGAGCGCGGGCCGCATGAGCGTCTGCGGCGGGTCCACGAGCCCGGCCACCCGCATGAACGCGGCCGTGACCGCGCCGTCGCGGGCCGCCGCGGCGTGCAGGCGCGCCATGTAGGCGTTGCCGAGGCGCACCTTGGCGGTACGCCGCCCCTCCACCCCGGGGAAGGCGAGGTCGGCGCCGGCGGAGATGTCCCACGGGACGTCGATGACCCGCGAGATGTCCCTGAAGAACGCCCGCCACGGCGGCACCGCGCCCGCCTGGAGGTGCTCGCGCAGGATCATCGCCTCCATGGCGGCGACGGTCATGCCCTGGCCGTAGACGGGGTTGAAGCTGCACACGCCGTCGCCCAGCACCAGCAGGCCGTCGGGGAAGGCGGGCAGACGCTCGTAGCGGCGCCGCACGCTGGCCGGGAAGGTGAAGGTGACGCCCTCGTCGAGCGGTTCGGCGTCGCGGACGGCGTCGTAGACGTCGGGCACGGGCAGGGACTTGGCGAAGGCGAGGAAGCCCTCCAGGTCGGCCGGCGGGTGGTCGCCCAGGATGCCGGTGAGGGAGAGCATGCTCATGTCGCCGGGCAGCTTGGGGAAGAACGCGCCGCGCGGGTTCGCCGGCGAGGCGACGGGGTTGATCGACAGGTCCTCGCCGTACGGGTCGCGGCGCAGGCGGAAGTGGCGGGTGGTGTAGGCCAGGCCGATCTTGACGCGGTCCTCGTCCGGCCGGGGGAAGCCGAGCTCCTGGAGCCAGGCGGGGGTGCGCGAGCCGCGGCCCGTCGCGTCCACCAGCAGGTCGCAGGCCAGGTGCTCCTCGACGCCGTCCGTCCCGCGGACGCGGACGCCGGTGACCCGGTCGCGGGCCGGCGTCGCGGTCGGCCCGAGGATGTCGGTGCGCTCCAGGAAGCGCACGTTGGGCAGGGCCGAGACACGGTTCCTGACCTGCTCCTCCAGGACGGGCCTGGTGGCCGAGACGCTGATCAGGCCGGTGGGGGCCGGGCGCAGCCGGCGGCCGTTGAAGTACCAGCGCAGGCTGGTGGCCAGGTCTCCGGCGGGCACCCCGTCGTCGATCATCTGCTGGGTGAGGCCGGGGAACAGCTCGTCCAGGATCTGCTGGCCGCGGGCCAGCAGGGCGTGGGCGTGGCAGCCGTGCGGCACGCCCCGGCGCGGGCCCGCCGCGCCGGTCAGCGTGTCCCGGTCCACCAGCAGGACCTCGGCGCAGTGCTCGGCGAGCACGCGCGCGGCCAGCAGCCCCGCCATGCCTCCGCCGAGCACCACCGCGCGCTGTGCGACGTGAGCGGCCATCTCAGTCACGCGGGCTGTTCTGGTAGGCGGCCAGCTTCCACTGCCCGTCGCGGCGGACGGCCAGCCAGGAGGCGCGGACCGCGCGCTCGGGGGCGACCTCGCTCTCGCCGGCCGCCAGCACGCCGCCCTCGGTGGTCAGCAGGCAGACGTCCTCCGCCAGGAAACGCAGGTCGATGGGCTGCCCGGTGACCTGGGTGCCCTGGTACGGCCCGGCGAAGGCGTGGGCCATGAAGGCGCGGATCTCGGCCTGGCCCTTCCGGTACACGCCGGGCAGGATCATGGAGCCGTCCTCGGTGAAGACGGCGGCGAACGCCTCGGCGTCGTGGGCGGCCCAGGCGGCGATGATCTGCTGCGGCAGGGCGGCGACGGCGAGGGTCTGGTCGGGGGCGGACACGGTGGTCATGGCGATCTCCTTCAGATGTAGAGGGTGTCGGGTTCGAGGCCGCACAGAATCCGCCCGTACAGCTCGGCGTTGGTGTTGGGGTGCATGAGGGCGTGCTGGTTGACGGCGTGCACGTCGCGGGTGATGCGCTGGATGGGCACGTCGCTGTAGATGGAGGAGCCGCCGCTGGCGGTGGCCAGGATGTCGACGGCCTCCTTGGCCAGGCGGCAGACGGCGCCCATGTCGGCGCGGGCGCGTACGCGCTCCTCGATCGTCCACTGGGCGGAGTCGGCGTCCTTGGCGTCCACGGTGGCGGACAGGCGGTGGGCGTGGAACTCGGCCTGGTCGATCTTGAACGTGGCCTCGGCGACCTGGAGGTGGGTCAGCGGGGCGGCGCTCTGGCTGGCGTACCCGGTGTAGGTGATCTTGCGGTCGGGCAGCCGCTCGAAGAAGACCTCGCGGGCGGCCTTGGCCAGGCCGAGCACGGTCCCGACCGAGGAGGCGGCGGCCACCGGCAGCAGCGGCGAGCGGTAGATCGGGGAGCCGGCGTTGGCGCCGTCGGCGTGCTGTCCCTGGAGGATCGCGCCCAGCGGCATGACCCGCGCGGCCGGGACGAACAGGTCCTGGGCCACGGTGCTGACGCTGCCGGTGCCGCGCAGGCCGGAGGTGTGCCAGTCGTCGATGACGGTCAGGTCGCTCATCGGCACCAGCGCCATGACCGGCTCGGGCTCGCTGTCCGGGCCGACGACGACGGCCACGATCTCCTGCCAGTGGCTGTGGTGGGCGCCGCTGACGAAGCCCCACTTGCCGTTGACCACGATGCCGCCCTCGGCGCGCACGGCCATCGCCGTGGGGCTGAGCGTGCCGCAGATGCGCACGTCGGGGGTGGCGAACACCTCGTCCTGGACGGCCTCGGGGAAGTGGGCGGCCATCCAGGTCGGGATCCAGTAGACCGAGGCCGTCCACGCCGCGGCGCCGTCGGCGCGGCCCAGCTCGGCGGCGACCTCGACCAGGGTGCGCGTGTCCGCCTCGAAACCGCCGTAGCGGCGCGGCGTCCGCAGCCTGAAGACGCCGGCCTCGGCCAGCGCCTCGATCGTCTCCTCGTGCAGCCTGCGGTTCTCCTCCGCCCAGGCCGCGTTCCTGCGCAGGACAGGGCCTGCCTCCGTCGCGCGGCGGACGAGGTCTTCCCGCGCCGGAGCACCTGTCATCAACACCATGTCCTCCCGGGACGTCAGTCGAGACACTGCTTCCTGAACGTCCCATTCGCCGGTTGACGGGCGCATCTTCCGGCGTGCGGGATTGCCGGGCACGCACGGAGATGCGAAGGTCACCGGGGCCGGGCGAGCCTTGAGGAAAAACCCGAGACGAAGGGTTCGCGCAGCATGACAGCCGTCACCCACGCCCCCATGGCTCCGCCCGAGCCCGGGCTCACCCCAGACGAGATCGTCGCCAGGGCCGAGGCCATGGTGCCCGCCCTGGTCGAGCGCCAGGCCGAGACGGAGCGGCGCACCTACTACGCCCCCGACACCCACGAGGCGTTCGCCAGGGCGGGCTTCTACCGCATCCTGGTCCCCCGCCGCTTCGGCGGCTACGAGTTCGGCGTGGAGACCTTCATGCGGGTGTCGATGACGCTCGCGCGGGGCTGCCCGTCCACCGGCTGGATGTACTCCTTCGGCTCGGCGCACACGCTGGCGGTGGCCACGCTGTTCGGCGAGCGGGCCCAGAGCGAGCTGTTCGCCTGCGGGGACTTCGTCTGCCCGGCCACGGTCGCGCCCGGCGGCTCGGCCCGTCCGGACGGCGAGGGCGGGTGGCTCCTCGACGGCACCTGGAGCTACTGCTCGGGGGCCCCGTACGCCACCCACTTCATGGGCCACGTCGTCGAGGACGGGCAGCCGATGTTGTTCGTCGCGCCGCGCGACCAGTGGCGCCGGCTGGACGACTGGGGCGGCCAGCTCGGCCTGAAGGGCAGCGGCTCGCACAGCATCGCCATGGAGGGCGGCCGCGTCCCCGGCCACCTCACGCTGCCGATCCACCTCAGCCAGGCCGTCGTCACCGGCGGCACCCCGGGCCGGGACCTGCACGGCAACCCCGAGTACGGCGGCGGCCCGCTCAGCGTCATGCTGCTCGGCAGCGCGGCCGTCGTGCTCGGCATGGCCCAGGGCGCCCTGGACGCCTACGAGGAGCTGATGCGGACCAGGACGACCATCTTCCCGCCGTTCACCACCCGCGCCGAGGACCCCGACTACCAGTTCTGGTACGGCGAGGCCGCCGGCCTGCTCGCCGCCGCCGAGGCGGCCCTGACGAACGCCGTCCAGCAGTGGAGCCGGACCTGCGCGGCGGGCCCGGCGTCGTTCACCAGGGAGCGGGACGTGCGCCTGGCCACCGTCAGCCGCGAGGTGGCCCGGCTGGCCTGGCGAGCCGTGGAGGGCTGCCTGTTCCCGACGGCCGGTTCCAGCGCGGTCAGGGACGGTCAGCGCATGGAGCGGATCTGGCGGGACATGTCCACCACGCACAGCCACGCCGGGTTCGCGATCTACCTGGCGGCCCTGGCCAACCGGGAGCTGTCCCGCGCCCGGTTCGGCCTGGACTGACCGTACGGACGAGGAGGGCGGGCCCGGCGAACCGGGCCCGCCCTCCGCGTGCGCTCAGCCGACCGGGGCGGGCTCCTGGTCCGGCTGGTGGTGGCCGTCGTGCACGCCGGCAAAGGGCGCCACGCCGCGCAGCCGGACCAGCGCGAGCACGGCCAGCACGGCGCACAGGGCCGCGCTCGCCCAGGCGACCGCGTGCAGCCCGGCGGTGAACGCCTCGCGGGCCGCGCCGAGCAGCGCCGCGCCCTGGTCGGCGGGCAGCTGCCCGGCCACGGTGACCGCGCCGGTGATGCCGTCCTGGGCGAACGCCGGGGTGCCGGCGGGCGGGGTGAACGTGCCCCGGTAGACGGCGGTGCCGAGGCTGCCCAGGGTCGCGACGCCGAGCGCGACGCCGAACTCGCCGCCGGTGGCCACCAGCGAGGCGGCCGAACCGGCCTGCTCCGGCGGGCTGGTGCTCATCGCCACCTGGTTGATCATGCCGCCGACCGGCCCGACGCCGAAGTAGCACACGCCCAGGAAGACGATCAGCGCGGTCACCGCGCCCACGACGACCTGGGTGAGCAGGAGCTGCCCGACGACCGCGATCACCATGCCGCCGCCCAGCAGGTACGCCGGCCGCACCCGGCTGGCCAGCCGCGGGGTGAGGTTGATCGAGACGATGAGCGCGACGGCCGGGCCCAGCAGCCACAGCCCCGCCTCCAGCGGCGACATGCCCTCGACCGTCTGCAGGAACAGCGCGACCTCCATCCCGGTCCCCGTCTGCAGCGCCCCGCACAGCAGCCCGATCAGCACCGCGGCGGTGAACGCGCGGTGCCGGAACAGCCGCACGTCCAGCAGCGGGTGGGCCAGCGCGCGCTGGCGGTGCACGAACACCGCCCCCACGAGCAGCCCGGCGGCGACCGCGACGGCCGGACCGGCGCCCCAGCCGTCGCGGGCGACCGCCTTGAGCCCGTAGATCAGCGGCAGGATCGCCGCCAGCGACAGCACGACGCTGACCAGGTCGAGCCGGCCGCCGGCGGGATCGCGGAACTCCGGCAGCAGCGGGGCCGCGGCCAGCAGCAGGAGCATGACCGGCACGCCCATCAGGAAGACCGACCCCCACCAGAAGCGCTCCAGCAGCGCGCCGCCGACCACCGGGCCGAGCGCGATGCCCAGCATGAACGCCGTGCCCCAGGCGGCCATGGCCAGGCCGAACTGCCGGGGGTCGCGGAACATGACGCCGATCAGCGACAGCGTCGAGGGCAGCAGCGTGGCCCCGGCGACGCCGAGCAGCGCGCGGGCCACGATCAGCATCTCGGGGCTGGTGGAGAAGGCGGCCAGGAGCGACAGCAGGCCGAAGGCCGCGCCCCCGGCCAGCAGCAGCCGGCGGCGGCCGATCCGGTCGCCGAGCGAGCCCATGGTGACCAGGAACCCGGCGGTCATGAAGCCGTAGATGTCGGTGATCCACAGTTGCTGGGTGGCGTCCGCGCCCAGATCGGCGCTGAGGTGCGGCAAGGCCAGGAACAGCACGCTGATGTCCAGGGCCACGAGCATCGTGGGCAGGAACAGCGCCACCAGCCCGAGCCACTCTTTCCGCCCCGCGCGCGGGGCGCCGTCGTCGGTCACGTCCTCACTCCTTGTTCCCTGGGTTCATGTGGTCAGCTCGATCCGCGTGTGGTCGCCGACCACGAGACGGTGGTCGCTGCGGCCGGGAGCGACGGTGGTGTAGCGCCCGATGAGCGAGCCGCGCAGGCCGCTGGCGGCCACGATGGAGGCGCCGTCGAGCACGATGGAGTCGGACAGGCGGGTGGAGCGCACCACGCAGTCGCGTCCGATGGAGGTGCCCGGCCCGATGTGGCTGTCCACGATCAGGGTGTCCGGGCCGATGATCGCCGGTCCCTCGACGACGGAGGCGACCACCCGCGCGCCGGGGCCGAGCACGACGTCGCCGCGTACCAGGCTGGCGGCGTCCACGTGGCCGGCGATGTCGCGGGAGAGCCGGGCCAGCAGCCGCCGGTTGCACTCCAGGACGTCCTCGACGCGGCCCGCGTCGCTCCAGTAGCCGCGGTAGAGGCTCGCCCTGACCTCCTGGCCGGACGTCAGCAGCCACTGGACGGCGTCGGTGATCTCCAGCTCGCCCCGGCGTCCGGGGACGATGCGGTCCACCGCCTCGTGGACGGCCGGGGTGAAGAAGTAGACGCCGGTCATGACCAGGTCGCTGCGCGGCTGTTCCGGCTTCTCCACCACCCGCAGCACCGCGCCGGTCTCGTCGGTCTCGACAACGCCGAACGGCCGCGGGTCGGCCACCCGGTGCACCACGATCTGGGCGGCCGGGCGCAACGCGTGGAACTCCTCGGCGATCGGGCCGATGCCGTCGGCCAGGACGCAGTCGCCGAGGTACATGACGAAGTCGTCGCCGCCGAGGAAGGGTCGCGCCAGCTTGACGCAGTGGGCCAGCCCCAGCGGGCGGAGCTGGCGGATGTAGGTGACGCGCGTCCCGAACCGTGAGCCGTCGCCGACGACCTCGGCGATCTGCGCCTCCCTGTCGCCGACCACGAGGCCGATCTCGGTCACGCCGAGCGCGCGCAGGCTCTCCAGCACGTGCTCCAGGACCGGTTTGTTGGCGATCGGGATGAGCTGCTTCGGCATGGAGTGGCTCAAGGGACGCATGCGGGTGCCAGACCCGCCGGACAGCACCAGAGCCTTCATGCTCGCCAGAATCCCAACGACGGGCCCCCGCGGGCATCTCTGACAGTGCGGGATGACGGCGAAGAAGGGCTGATCAGCCGATGCCCTCCACCAGCCCGGCGGCCGAGGACAGGTTGTCGCGCAGCCGCTGACCGGCCCGTTCGTCGACCGTGTCGGCCAGTTCGTGCACCCGCGACAGCGCCCGTTCGGCCGCGCTGGCGTCGCCGAGGGCGACCAGCACCTCGCTCAGCATCGTGAGCGTCTGCGCCTCGAACAGCGGCGCGCGCATCTGGCGGAACAGCGTGACCGCCTTGCGCAGCCGGCCGATCGCGTCGCCGGGCTCGTTCGCGGTGACGGCCAGCTCGCCCAGCCCGGCCAGGGCGTGCGCCTCGGCCAGGCGGTGGCGGGCGGTCTCGGCCACGGCCAGCGCCCGGCGCAGCATGTCGCCGGCCTCGCGCAGGCGTCCCCTGCGCAGGTGGGCGATGCCGAGGCCGTGCAGGGCGAAGGACTCGCCGACGGTGTCGCCGATCTCCTCCACCAGCGTGAGCGCCTCCTCGAACGCGCCGGCCGCCAGCGCGAACTCCTCGGCCTGCAGGTGCACCCGGCCCATCCGGTGCAGGATCTGGGAGATGATGCGCCGGCTGCCGCCGCTCTTGCCGCGGACCAGCGCCTCGGCCAGCATGATCTTGGCGTCGTCGATGTCGCCGCACTCCGACCGGATGGCGGCCAGGTTGTCCAGCGTGTGCGCGGCCGAGATCTGGTCGCCGATGTCGGTGAAGATGGCCAGCGCCTGTTCCAGGTGCGTCGCCGCGGCGTCCAGCTGGCCGTTCATGCGTTCCAGGAACGCCAGGTTCCGGCGGGAGCGGGCGATCTGCACGACGTTGCCGGTCTTCTCGAACAGCGTCAGGGCGGCCTCGAAGTCGCGTCTGGCCTCGCCGAAGTGCTGCTCGGTCTGGGCCAGCGTGCCGCGCACGCACAACATCTCGGCCTGGCCGCGCTCGTCCCCCGCCCGGCGGGCGGCCTCCAGGGCGATCTCCTGGATCTCGCGCCAGTCGTCGAGGTAGACGTGCAGCTCGAAGAAGGGCTCGGCGTTCATCGCGGTGCGCCAGCACAGCTCCACGAACCCGGCCTGGGCGGCCTGGCGGATGCCGGCCAGCAGCACGTGGCGCTCACGTTCGAACCAGCCGATCGGGTCGGTGACCAGCCGCTCGACCAGCTCGGCCGGGAGCGGCGAGTCGGGGCCGGGCCGCAGGTGGGGGCCGGCGGGCGGGCCGTACTCGCGGGTCCTGGCGGTCTCGGTGAGGCGGTGCAGCGCGTCCAGCACGCGGGCCAGCGCCGCGCTGCGCTCGGCGGGCGGCTCCTCGGCGGCCAGGCGTTCGTGGGCGTAGACGCGGATGAGGTCGTGGAAGCGGTACTGGACGTTGACGTTCCTGCCGACCCCGGCGACCTCGATGAGCTGGGCGTCCACCAGGTCGTCGAAGAGGTCCTGGGCGTCGGCCAGCGGCCGGTCGAGCAGGGCGGCGCCGGTCCAGGCGGAGAAGATGTGCGAGTGCAGGATGGCCAGCCGGCGGAACAGGCGGCGGGCGTGCTCGGTGAGCGCCTCGTAGGTGAGCGACAGGCTGGCCCTGATGCCCATGTCGCCGTGCTTGAGCTCGTCGAGCCGGCGGGCCTCGTCGCCGAGCCGGTCCACCAGCTGCTCCACGGCCCAGTGGGGGCGCGAGGCCAGGCGGGCGCCGGCGATGCGCAGCGCGAGGGGCAGGAAGCAGCACAGCTCGGCCAGGGCGGCGGCCGACTCCGGCTCGGCCCGTACGCGCTCGGCCCCGGCGATGCGGGACAGCAGCTCGACGGACTGGGCGGCGTCGAACAGGTCGACGTCCACGTGCGTGGCGCCGGCCAGCCCGCCGAGCCGGGTCCGGCTGGTGGTGATGACGGCCGAGGTCGGGCTGCCGGGTAACAGCGGCAGCACCTGGCTCTCGGCGGCGGCGTCGTCGAGCACGATCAGCATCCTGCGGTCGGCCAGCAGCATGCGGTACAGCTCGGCCCGCTCGCCGAGGGTGTCGGGCAGCGCCGTCCCCTGCACGCCGCAGGCCCGCAGGAACCGGTCGAGCACCTGCATCGGGTGGACCGGGCGGGAGACGCCGCCGTGCAGGTCGGCGAAGAGCTGGCCGTCGGGGAAATGCGCGGCGACGCTGTGCGCGGCGTGCACGGCGATCGTGGTCTTGCCGATCCCGGCCCGCCCGGCGACGGCGATGACGGGCACGGCGAAGCGGCCGTCCCCGGCCAGGGGGACGGTCACCCGCTGCCTGATGACGTCGAGCTGGGCCTGCCGCCCGATGAAGTCGGCGATGTCGGAGGGGAGCATGCCGGGCACCGCGGGCGGACGTGCGGGCGGCTCGGCCGGGGCCGCCGCGGGCGGCGGCTGCGCCTCCAGGCTCTCGTCGGAGGTGAGGATGGCCGATTCGAGCTGCTGGAGCCGTTCGTTGGGCTCGATGCCCAGTTCCTCGACGATGACCCGCCGGGCGTCGCGGTAGACCTGGAGCGCCTCGGCCTGCCGTCCTGAGCGGTAGAGGGCGACCATGAGCTGGGCGGCCAGTCCCTCCCTGAGCGGGTGTTCCTGGACCAGCGCGGCCAGCTCGCCGACGAGCTCGTGGTGGCGGCCGAGGTCCAGTTCGAGCTGCACGCAGTCCTCGTTGGCGGTGACGCGCTGCTCGGCGATGCCGCTGGCCAGCGCCTGCACGGCCCTGCTGTCGATGCCGTCGAAAGCCGGGCCGCGCCACAACGCCAGCGCCTCGCGGTAGTACTGGATGGCCTCGGGGAAGGAACGTCCGTCGCGAGCCTTGCGGGCCCGGCTCACCAGGCTCTCGAAACGGCGTGCGTCGATCGCGTCGGCGGGGGCGCGCAACATGTAGCCCTGCCGGGTGGTGACGATCATCTCGGGATGGCCGTGGGCGCTGAACAGGCGCCTGAGCGCGGAGATGCAGATCTGCACCTGCGCGCGCGACGTGGCCGGGGGGTCCTCGTCGTAGATCGCCTCGACGAGGCGATCCAGTGTGACCGAGTGATTGGCGTTCAGGATCAGGACGGCGAGGACGATCTGCTGCCGCGCCCCGCCAAGATCGAGCTGTCTCTCGCTCGCAGTTACCTCGAGCGCACCCAACACGCGAAACTCCACCCGCATCCCCTCAAACAAATCATCGCCCTCGGTCAAAGATCTTTCCCGACGCGACCGGAATCCGGGCGTGATTGCCATGATGAGCGGTGTAACTGGTGCTTACCCCTCAAAAGTTTCTGCCATGGTTGGGTGGATGGTACAACGCCCTTGGGTATGTGGCCAGTTTTGGAGCGTTTCAGGGTGATCCGTGTTGCCTGTCACCGTCAGCGCTGAAAGGCGCCCTCGATCAGGCCCCACGGCCAGTCCATCGTGCCGGTGACGGTGTCGTGCTGCCCGGCGGTCGGAACGGCGTGCGCGGGGGCCGGTACGGCGGCGATGGCGGCGAAGCCGGCCAGCGCGGCCAGCAGCAGCGCGAGGGTGAGGCGGACGCGGGCGGTGATGGTGGTGGTCGCGGTCATTTCGATCTACCTCCGGGTGATTACCGCGGTCTTCGTCCGCGGCTTCGGAAATGACGCTCACACGGTGCGCAATTCGCGCTTTATCCATCTTCTTTTCACCGGGCATCAGCGCACGTTGGACGCTGTGCACACCCGTCTCCGCACCCGCCGTCGATAGCGGCGATAGCGCGAAATAAGGCGGCCGCCTCTTTTCGCGATCGGCGGCGATCGGACGGCGATAGCGCGGCGATAGCGGCCGGAGGTCCGGCGAATAGGCGGCGGCGCGAGCCTGGGGCGCGAGCCCGGACGGCGCGACCTGTCGCCGTCCGGGTGGCCATGTGCGCGGACGGCCCGCGCGGACCACTCGGAGAGGTTCGATGGGAATAGCGGTGCAAGCCCAGGACGCGGTCTACGGCCGGGGTGCGGCTGACCTGCACGTACGCCTGGACCATGACGCCGACGGGCATTGGGTGCTCGAAGCCGAGACCCGGACGGACCAGGACGGATCGGTCAGTGAGTGGGCCGACCGCCCGCTCGACCGCGGCCTGTACCGCATCGTGTTCGCCACCGACCCGTACTTCGTCGGACTCGGGCTGCGGCCGGCGTATCCGGAGATCGTCGTCACCTTCCGCATGGTGGACGAGACCGCCGTGAACCACATCGTCGTGCTGATCTCGCCGCATTTCTCGACCGTCTATTTCGGATCGCTCAGCTGAGGGACAGTGAGGCCGGACATGAAGATCAGCCGCTATCGACCCTTCCCCCGGATGCCGCTCGGCGACCGCGCCTGGCCGGACGCCGTGCTCACCGCGCCGCCGCGCTGGTTGTCCACCGACCTGCGGGACGGCAACCAGGCGCTGCCCAGGCCCATGGACCCCGGCCGCAAGCTGGTGCTGTTCGACCTGCTGGTGGGCATGGGCTACAAGGAGATCGAGGTCGGCTTCCCGGCGGCGAGCCAGGACGACTACGACTTCGTCCGGCTCCTGGTCGAGCGCGACCGCATCCCGGACGACGTGTGCGTGACCGTGCTGACCCAGGCGCGCGACGAGCTGATCGAGCGCACGGTGGAGAGCGTGAGCGGGGCGCCCGGGGCGACGATCCACCTCTACAACGCGACCTCGCCGCTGGCGCGGCGGCTGGTGTTCGGGATGAACCGGGACGAGTGCAAGGACCTGGCGGTCCAGGGGACCCGATTGGTCATGAAATATGCCGATAAATTACTCGAAGAGGGTGATGTTCGGTTTCAGTACTCGCCTGAGCATTTCCACGACACCGAGCCGGACTTTGCGCTGGAGGTCTGCGCGGCCGTCATGGACGTCTGGCAGCCCGGCCCCGACCGGCCGATCATCCTGAACTTCCCGACGACGGTCGAGCGCTCGACGCCCAACGTGTTCGCCGACCAGATCGAGTGGCTGCACCGCAACCTGCCGCACCGCGAGCACGTCTGCCTGTCGGTGCACACGCACAACGACCGCGGCACCGGGGTCGCGGCGGCCGAGCTGGCGATGCTGGCCGGCGCCCAGCGCGTCGAGGGCTGCCTGTTCGGTAACGGCGAGCGGGCGGGCAACGTCTGCCTGGTGACGCTGGGCCTGAACCTGGCCACCCAGGGCGTCGATCCCGGCGTCGACTTCTCCGAGCTCGACCGGGTGCGGCGCGTCGTCGAGGAGTGCACCGGGCTCGCGGTGCCGCCGCGCCACCCGTACGGGGGCGACCTGGTGTTCACCGCCTTCTCCGGCGGGCACCAGGACGCGATCAAGAAGGCGTTCGACGCCATGGACCGGGAGGCGGCCCGTACCGGGGACGATCCGGCGGGGCTGCCGTGGGAGGTGCCGTACCTGCCGGTGGACCCGCGGGACCTGGGGCGCACGTACGCGGCGGTGGTCCGGGTCACCAGCCAGTCGGGCAAGGCGGGCCCGGCGTACCTGCTGAACGCCCGGTACGGGATCACGCTGCCGCGCGGGCTGCAGATCGAGCTGGGCCGGGCCGTCCAGGCGATGGCGGAGGCCGGGCAGGGCGAGGTCGAGCCGGAGCGGATCAGGCGGCTGTTCGAGCAGGAGTACCTGACACCGGGCGACCCCGTCGGCCTGCCCGGCGATCTCGCCGGGACGGTGGCCACCCTGCACGTCGACGGCGGCGCGTACGGGCAGGCCCGGTCGGACACGGCGGCGGCGCTGCGCGCGGCGCTGGAGGCCGAAGGCGTCCGGGTCCGGGCCGTGCACCACCTCGACGGCGCGGCCGGCGCCGCCGGCGGCGAGGTCACCGTCTACGCCCGGGGCGGCCCGGACGGCGGCACGGCGTGGGGCGCCGGCGCCGCGCCCGACGCG
>NZ_JBEOZT010000019.1:190325-223091 GCF_040298265.1 Nonomuraea sp. NPDC001636 | reverse complement strand
TCATCCCTGACTGCGTGTACAAGGTGTACCAGGGCGGCTCGCACGGCATCGCGCTGGTGCCGGGCGACAAGGAGAAGTTCAACGCCGACCTGCTGGACTTCCTGCGCAGCTGACTCGCTTCATCTGACGGGCGAGACCACCGCCGTTCCGCGGCCTCGCCCGTCGGATGGAGGCGATCGGGGGAACGCACATTCGTACGTTCCCCGCGGGCGCCCTCGCCGGCCGCACCACATCCAGGGCAGCCCGCGCCCTCCCGTCACCGAACCTGAGGCCCTCTCCTGCGCCCGGCCCGGCCTCGGCTCACTGCCGCAGTTGCTCGTCCAGGGCCGACTGCAGCCGCGCGACCTGTTCCGGTGTGGCGCGCGGGGCGACCACGGAGGCCAGCTCGGACAGCGGCAGGCGCGACCCGCGAGCCGCCAGGGCCGCCGGATCGCCGGTCACGCCATGGGCGGTCATCACGCGCGTCAGGCGCTCCCACAGCCCGGCGTCGTCCACGGCGTCCGCGATCACTTCCGGCGACGCCGGCGGCGGCAGCTCGGCCTTCCACTGGTGCCGGCCGGGTCCGGCCTGGAACGGTTCGCGCCCCGGCAGGTGCACGACCGCCTCGGTCCCCGGCGGGAGCAGCGCTTCGAGGACGAGGGTGCCGTCACTGATCCGCCACGCCACGCCCGCATGGCCGTACGGAGTCTCCAGATCGGCCTCTGCCCAGGTCAGCCCATGTCCTGGCAGCGGACGCAGCTCGATCCGCCGGTAGCCGGGGGCGGCGGGCGCGAGGCCGGCCACCCGCCGGTGCAGCCAGTCGGCGACCGCGCCCAGCGCATAGTGGTTGAACGAGGTCATCTGGCCGGGGTTGATCGAGCCGTCGGGCAGCATGCTGTCCCAGCGTTCCCAGATCGTCGTCGCGCCCATCGTCACCGGGTAGAGCCACGACGGGCAGGAACGTTCCAGGAGCAGCCGGAACGCCAGGTGCGGGTAGCCCGCCTCGGTGAGCGCGTCCGTGATCAGCGGCGTGCCGACGAATCCGGTCGCCACCCGGAAGCCGTTGGCCCGTACCAGGTCGGCCAGCCTCGTTCCGGCCGCCGCCCGCTGTTCCGGCGTCGGCAGCAGGTCCCAGTGGAGGGCCATCGCATAGGCCGTGGGAGTGTCGCTGACCATCAGCCCGCGCTCCGTGACGTAGGCGGCCGCGAACGCCCGCCTCACCTGCGCCGCCAGGTCTCGGTAGCGTCGCGCGTCGTCGCTCAGGCCGAGCACGGTGGCGGTCCTGGCCAGCAGGTCGGTGCTGCGGATGTAGTGCGCGGTGGCGACCAGGTCCTTGTCCGTGCGGGAGTCGCCGGGCACGTCCGGCGGGGCGGCCGGGTCCAGCCAGTCGCCGAACTGGAACCGGCCGGCCCACAGGCCGTCCTCCCCCGCGAAGGCGCGCAGCCGTTCCACCCACGCCCGCATGCTCGGATACTGCTCGCGCAGCACCTCGGCGTCGCCGTAACGCTCGTAGAGGGTCCACGGCACGATCGTGGCCGCGTCGCCCCACGCGGCGGCAGCGGGGAGGATGTTGTGGTGGACGTTAGGCACCACGAACGGCACGCAGCCGTCCTCGAACTGCTCCGCCGCCAGATCCCGCAACCACGACGACAGGAAGGACGAGCAGTCGGCCAGGAAGGCGGCCGCGGGTGCGAAGACCTGGATGTCGCCCGTCCAGCCGAGCCGCTCGTCCCGCTGGGGGCAGTCGGTCGGCACGTCGAGGAAGTTGCCGCGCATGCTGCGCACCACGTTGTCGTGGAGCTTCTGCACGTCGGGATCCGAGCAGCGGAAATGCCCCGTGGGGCGCAGGTCGGAACTGAGAACGACTGCTTCGACCGACTCGATCTCCTCGGGAGCCACGCCACGCAGCCCCGCGTACCTGAAGCCGTGGAAGGTCAGCGACGGCTCCAGCACCTCGGTCCGGCCGCCGGCCAGCACGTAGCGGTCGGTGGCCTGGGCGCTGCGCAGGGGGCGGATGCCCAGTTCACCGTCCTCCAGCACTTCGGCGTGCCGGACGACGACCTCCTGCCCGGCACGCCCGCGCACGCGCAGCCGTACCCAGCCCACCAGGTTCTCCCCGAAATCCACCAGCAGCTCCCCCGACGGGGCCGGGTGCCGCCTGCCGCCCGGCACCGCGGCGACCGGCCGAACGGGCGGCGAGTCGCCGGGGAAGAGCTGGTCGAGCGGCTCGTCGAGCACATCGACCGGTTCGCCCGGTCCGCGCCCGATCCGCAGGTCGGTGGTCTGTCCGTCGTAGAGGTCGTCAGCCAGGACGCCCGTGGTGTGCGCCCGCCAGCTCTCGTCGGTCACCACCAGGTGCGTGCTTCCGTCGGCGCACTCGATCTCGAGTTGCGCCAGCAGCGCGAGCCGGTCGCCGTACAGGGCCCGCTCGCCGCGCGAGTAGAGCCTGCCGCGGTACCAGCCGTTGCCGAGCAGCGCGGTGACCTCGTTCTCGCCCGGCCTGAGCAGGGCGGTCACGTCGTGGGTGCGGTAACGCAGCCGCCGGCCGTAGCTGGTCCAGCCGGGGGCCAGTTCCTCGTCGGTGACGCGCTCGCCGTTGATCCGCGTCACGTGCAGGCCGAGCGCGGTGACGTGCAGGCGGGCGCGGGTCACCGCCGCGGGCAGCCGCACGGTACGGCTCAGCAGCGGCGCTGCGGTGAGCACCCCGCCCAGGGTCCGCGGCGAGACGAAACGCGCGCTCCAGTCCGCCGCGCCGAAGAGCGGCGTCTCGAAGGCCAGCGGCCGGCTCCAGCCGCCCCAGCGGCCTCGGCTCCCGACGCTGACGCGCAGCGCTCCGGTGGCGCGGGAGCCCAGCGGGGCGAACGGCCATCGCACGCCGAGCTGTTCGGCGCCCTCCGCCGTGTGGACGACGGGTCGCCCGCCGGCGAGGGTGAGCTCGACGCGGTAGGCGTCGAACGGCTCGGTGGTCCGCCAGGACAGACGCGGTCGCGGCGCCGGCATGCCGTGCAGCCGCAGGTCGACGCTCACCGGACCGCCACGGGGTCGGCGGCGGCCGACATGCGGCGGCGCAGCGGGAAGATCCACGTCCAGGCGACCAGGGCGGCGATGAGCACGGCGGCGAGCAGCACCACCATCAGCGCCTTGGGGCTGGCGTCGGCGATCGCCGGGGTGACCAGCGCGAAGCCCGCCGCCACGAAGCGGGTGAAGGCTATGGCGACGCCTTGCGCGGTGCCTCTGATCAGGGTGGGGAAGAACTCCTGCGACCACACCTTGAAGATGACCTCGCCGGCGAAGCTCGCGCCGATCGTGATGGCGAACTTGAGGATGATCAGCGTCACCGTGTTCAGCCCCACGATCAGCGGGATCGCCGTGCCGATCGCCATGATCGCGACACCGATCGTGTAGAGCAGCATCCGGGCGGGCCCGTCCACGTACTTCATGAAGATCAGGATGGTGAGGAACCCGAGCGGATAGGCCAGCATGCCCACGAGGGTGGCCGTGGACACCTGCGCCCCGGCCACCTCGGTGAACAGGAACGTCTGGAACTGGCCGAACGTGTTGGCGACCAGGTTGCCGACGGCGTAGAAGAGACCGAGCCCGACGACGGCGCCGAGCAGCGGCCTGGACGTCAGCACGCGCCAGGAGTCGCCGCGCACGCCCTCGGCCGGCCCGGCCTGCTGCCGGTCGCGCTCGCGTACCCACTCCTCCGACTCACGCAGCCTCCGGCGCAGCACGAGCACCACCAGGGCCACGACGATCACGTGCAGGTAGATGATCCGCGCGCCGATCGTTCCGGTCCCCGAGACCAGGAACGCGATGAGGTAGGCAGCGAATCCGCCACAACTCCACAGCACCTGCGAGAAGGCGACAAGCCTGGCACGCCGGCCTTCCGGCGCCTCCTCGGCCACCAGCGCCAAGGAGGTCGGAATGTCGGCGCCCATCGCCAGACCGGTGACGGCCACGCCGACGAAGATCATCCATGGCTGGACGGCGAAGGCGAGCAGCAGGAGACCGGCGACGAAGACGACGAGGTCGTAGGTGAACACCCTGCGCCTGCCCAGCAGGTCCCCGAGCCGTCCGCCGAACACGGCTCCCAGGGCCAGGCCCAGCGTCAGGACGGACGACGCCGTGCCGATCATCCACGGGCTCAGCCCGAGCTGCTGCTTGTACAGAACCAGCGCGGTGCCGGTCCCCACGATGGTGGCCGCGTCCATGTAGGAGGCCATGCCGCCGAGCGCGGCCGTCCTCCAGGCACGCCTGGCCGTCGTCTGTGTCATCTGCGTCGATACCTCGTGTAGGGGGTTCCACGGCCCGCACGCCGCTGGTCCGCGTTGTGTGAAGCGACTATTGTGGATCGATCTACATTTTTCAAGAGGGAAGTTCCGGACCGCTATGTTGCTGACATGAGTTCCTCGCGCCCCACGATCTCCGACGTCGCCGCCGCGGCAGGAGTGTCACGGGCTGCCGTGTCGAAGGTCCTGCGCGACGCCTACGGCGTCAGCCCGCGCATGCGCGAACGCGTCGAGCGGGCCATCGCCGAGCTGGGTTACCGCCCCCGGGAAGCCGCCCGCGCCATGCGCACCGCCACCCGCACCATCGGAGTGGCCGTCCCCCTGCTGCGTGGCCAGTTCTTCGCCGACATCCTCGACGGCGTCTACGAGGAGCTGGACACCGGCCCTTACCGGATGCTCGTCTCCCCCTTCGACCACGAGACCAGCGAGCGGAACCCCGGCATGGAGTCGTTGTGGGACCGCGAGGTGGAAGCGGTCATCGTCGTCTCGCCGAAGGTGCGCGCGTCCTGGCTCGACTCCTTCGCCCAGCGACTGCCGACGGTCGTGGTGGCCAGGCACGACGCGAGCGACCACTACGACCGCGTCGTCAACGACGACCGGGCGGGCGCGGCCCTGGCCGTCGAGCACCTGGCGACGCTGGGGCACCGGCGGATCACTCACCTCTCGCACAACGTCTCCGGGCCCGGCATGCTGAGCCCTCATGCCGTACGCGAGGCCGGCTACCGCGAGGCGATGCGACGGCTGGGGCTCGACCTGTCGGTGGTGACCTGCGGCGGCAGCGAGGCCGAGACCTACCGGGCCACGGCGGCGCTGCTCGACCGGGGTGATCCGCCGACCGCGCTGTTCGTCGGGTCCGACCAGGGAGCCTTCGGAAGCCTGCGGGCGCTGTCGGAGCATGGGCTACGCGTGCCCGACGACGTCTCCGTCGTGGGCTACGACGACACCCAGTTCGCCTCGCACCCGCGCTTCTCGCTCACCACCATCGCCCAGTACGGCACCGCCATGGGCCGCGTCGCGGCCGACCTGGCACTGGAGCGGATCAAGGCGCGCACGGAGGCGCGGGAGTGGGTGTCACAGCCGGCGTTGATCGAGCGTGAGTCCACGGGCCCCGCACGCCTTCTCTGACGCCACAGGCCGGCGGCTCGCCGGGAGTCACGTTTGGCGTGGTTCCGCACCGGCGACTCCGAGTCGATCGCCACCTACCGCCGCCGCTGACCGACGCCTTCGCGGTCAGGGTTCCGAGCCGGTGACCAGGGCGTCGCCGAGTTCGGAGCGCAGGTAGAGGACCGAGCGGCCGTGGCGGGCGCTGGCCAGCAGGCCGGCGGCGCGGAGGGTGCGAAGGTGCTGGTTGACGGCCGAGGGGGTGACGCCCAGGCGGGCGGCGAGCTCGGTCGAGGAGGCGGGGGCTTCGAGCGTGGTGAGCAGCCCTGCCCGGGTGGCGCCCAGAAGGTCGGTGAGCACCGCCGGGGAGGTGCGGGGCTCGGACTGCCAGAGCGTGCCGGCGCCCCGGGTGCCGTACATGACCAAAGGGGGCTCCGACGGCGAGATGGGGGTCGTGGGGGCCCGGCTGAAGAGGGTCGGGACCAGGGTGAGGCCCTCGCCGCTGGTGGCGCGCCGGTAGCGGGCGTCGCTGATCAGCCGCATGCGGACGACCCCGTCCTTCAGCTGGACGCGTTCGTTGAGGTCGGCGAACATCGCCGCCAGGCCGTGGGCCGAGATGACCTGTCCCCGGTGGACCACGTCGGCCTGCAGGACCGCCCGCATCCTGGGCCACCACGGCGCGAAGCAGGTGCGCCAGTAGTCGCGCAGCGCGTCCAGGATGCGGGCCGAGGGGTCGCCGCGCAACGGCTCGGGTAGCCGGGGGTGGATGGCGCGCAGGTCGTCGAGCACGCGGCCGGCGGGCACGCGGGCCAGGGCGGCGAACTCGTCGTCGATGCGGGTGAGCGGCGCGTGGGGGCGGGGCGACAGGTAGTCCGGCGTCCACATGTCGTCGTTGGTGAGCGCGCGCAGCAGGGGCACGTCCAGCGTGGAGCGGACCTGCTCGGTGCGGCGCAGCCAGGGCAGGTGCACCGGGTAGCGCCCGGGGTCGCGGAACGTGCGCAACGACAGCGTGAGCTCGTTGAGCGGCGAGATGGCGAAGCGGACGTCCGCGACGTCCATGCCCGCGAGCTCGTACTCGATCAGCCCCGCCATGAAGCCATACGCTACATCAATTGGCGACAAAGGCCCTATCACGGGATAAAGGCCCCGTGATCCAGACCTTCTTCCCCAGCGACCGCGTCGCCCGCTCGCTGACCCTCAGCACGATGGCGTTCGCGCTCTCCAGCGGCGTCTTCTACACCGTCAGCACGCTGTACTTCACGCTCGTCATCGGGCTCGGCGTGCAGACGGTGGGGCTCGGGCTGAGCATCGCGGGCGGCACGGGGGTGCTGGCCTCGTACGCGGGAGGGTGGCTGGCCGACCGGTTGGGCGCCCACCGCGTCCAGACGGTGGCGACGGGGCTCAACGGGGTCGCGCTGCTCGCCTACACGTTCGTCTCCGACGCCGTCGCGTTCACCCTGATCGCCTGCATGGCGGTGATCATGCGTTCGGTGGGGTCCTCGTCCAAGCAGGCGATGCTGGCCCGCTGGTACCCCGGCCCTGAGCGGGTCGAGATCCGGGCCCGGATGCGGGTGGTCACGAACGTCTTCATCGGCCTGGGCACGGGCGCCGCCGCGGCGGCGCTGCTGATCGGCACCGCGGCGGCCTACCGGGTGGCGATGGTCGCCGCCGGGGTCCTGCTGCTGGCGGCGACCGTGCCGCTGGCCGGGCTCGGGCGTCAGGTGCCGGAGCTGGCCGCCAGGATGACCGCCGTCAGGCAGCGCGCCGCGTCCGGCGGACCCTCGCCCCTCAGGGACCGCAGGTATGTCGCGAGCGTGGTGTGCAACGCCGTGGTGGCCATGCAGTTCGGCCTGCTGACCGTCGGCGTGCCGCTCTGGGTCGCCACCACCGACGCGCCCACCGCCATCGTCTCCGTCCTGCTCGTCCTCAACACCGTGGTCGTCGCCGCGCTCCAGGTGCGCGCCTCACGGGGCACCGACGACGTGCGCCAGGCCGGGCTCACGGTCAGGCGCGCCTCGTGGCTGCTCGCCCTCGCCTGCGGTCTGTACGCCCTGGCCGCCTACGGGAACGTACTCATCGCCTGCGTCCTGTTCGTACTGGCCGCCTTCGCCCACACCATGGGGGAGATCCTGGGCGAGGCGGGCGGCTGGGGCATGGCCTTCGAACTGGCCGACCCGCGCAGCGCGGGCGCCTACCAGGGGCTCAGCCAGACCGGTTACGCGCTGGCCGCCATGGTCTCGCCGATCCTCGTCACCACCGCCGTCGAACACCGTACGGCGGGCTGGCTCGCCCTGGCCGCCCTCTTCGTCCTGGCCGGCACGGGCGCCGCCGCGGTGGCCAGGCACCCTGCGTAGCGGGCTGCGCGGCTTGCGCGATGGGACCCGCCCGTGAGCGGGGTGCATGTCAGGCTCGCGCAGGCGTGGACCGACGAGACCGAGGACCGCGTCGTCCTCGTCCCCCAGCCGCCTCTTCAGAGTCGAGCAGCGGCTCGAACGCGCTGATCACTCGGCCTCCGTGCCGATGACGCCGCCGCCGAGGGCGGCGGGGGACGCGGCGCCGCGATCAGAATCCGCGGGGTGCCGGTGCGGTCGGCGGAGACCGTCCGGACGTCGGCATGCTCCCGTCCCCGAGGGAGGGCGTAGGCGACGGTCCGCCGGTCGATCCGGGCGGCCTGGTCGTCCACGCCGCGGGTCTCGGCGAGCGGGGCGCCCGCGAGGGCTGGATCTGACCCGCCCGTCGAACCTGCACCGAGCACCTGGAGGTCGCCCGGGCGCGACCGCATCACCAAGAGCGCGACGAGCGGCCGAGGGGTGTCGTCACTCGGCTCCGGTTCAGGTCAGGGGACGGAAGAAGGTTCGGAGCTGGTCCGCCAGGTAGTCCGGTTCCTCGTGGGCCATGAAGTGCCCGCCGCGGTCGGGGCGGGCGAAGTGTCGCAGGTTGGGAAAGGCGCGTTCGGCCAGGCCGCGGGGGAAGCCTGCCATCAGGGGTTCGTGGCTCAGGGTGATCGCGGTCGGCACGGTGACCGGTGGGCGGGGTCCGGTGTGCGGATGGTCGTAGTAGGGACGGAAGGAGGAACCGATGCCGCCGGTGGCCCAGTAGAGGGTGGCCACGGTGAGCAGGTCGTCGGCCTGCCACCGGGTCCTGAGGTCGCCCCCGCAGTCGCTCCAGTCGCGGTACTTGTCGGCGATCCAGGCCAGCAGCCCTGCCGGTGAGTCCGTCAGCGCCGCGGCGATGGTGTCCGGGCGGGTTCCCATGATCGCGCTGTAGCCGCCGTCCTGGGCGTCGTAGGCGTGTTCGGCCTCCAGGTAGATCCGCTCGTCCGGCTTCACGGCCGAAGGGTCGATGCCGGCGGTGAGGCTGCCGGAGGTCATGTGGATCCCGACCACGCTGGCCGGGAACAGGGCGCCGAGCCACTGGGTGACGCTGCCGCCGATGTCCCCGCCGAACGCGCCGTAGCGCTGGTAGCCGAGGGTCGTGGTCATCAGGTGCTGCCAGGTCTCGGCGACCCGCTGCCCGGTGAAGGGCCCGTGGGGCGTTTCGGAGTATCCGAAGCCCGGCAGTGAGGGGACGACCACGTCGAAGTCGGCGGCCAGCCGGTCGGCCACTGCCAGCATCTCCACGAAGCAGCTCGGCCACCCGTGGGTGAGCACCAGCGGCAACGCGCCGGGTCGCGGAGACCTGACGTGGACGAAATGCACCCGCCGGCCATCGATGTCGGTCAGGTACTGCGGGTACTTGTTCAACCCGGCTTCGACCCGGCGCCAGTCGAAGCCGTCCGCCCAGTACCGCACCAAGGCACGCAGGTCCGCGGGGTCGGCCCCGGCGTTCCATCGCGTGCGGTCCGAGGCTGTGGTGAACCGGGTACGCGACAGGCGTACTCGCAGGTCAGCGAGCACGTGCTCCGGTACGTCGAGGTGAAAGGGTCGCATGCTCCGGCAATCGTCGGGTGGTCGGTGGGCTACGTCTGTCGAGCGACCTGATTCTGTCAGTGCTGCGCGACACCAGCCATCAGCTCCCCTGCGGCAACCAGCTTGACCCCCGGGTATGTGCGCGTCCCGGTGAGGCTTCCGCGCCCCAGGACTTGACAAGAATATACATGTACATGCAACATCTACTTGCACGTACAAAGTATGCACATACAAGGAGATGTCATGAACCGTGAGCGCGTGAGCACCACCCCCGACTGGTACGAGCCCTATGCGATCTCGCAGGCGATCAAGGCGGGCGGGTTCGTGTTCGCCTCCGGTCAGGCCGGCTTCGACGAGAACGGCGTCACCGTCAGCGACGACTTCGAGGCCCAGGCCCGGCAGGCGTTCGCCAACCTCGACCGGGTGCTGAAGGAAGCCGGATCCAGCCTCGCCGACGCGGTCAAGGTGACCATCCTCGTCACCGACCTGGAGCCCAACCTGGACACCATCATCCGGCTGCGCAGGGAGTTCTTCGCGCAGCCCTACCCCGCCGACACCCTGATCCAGGTCTCCCGGCTGGCCCAGGCCGACTGGCAGATCGAGATCGACGCGACCGCGGTGGCGCGTTCGTGAAGATCCAGATCTGGTCCGACTACGTCTGCCCGTTCTGCCTGCTGGCCAAGGGGCCGATCCAGGAGGCCGTCGCCGGACGTGACGTCGAGGTCGAGTGGATGCCGTTCGAGCTGCGCCCCGAACCCGTCCCGACGCTGGAACCCGAGGGCGCCTACCTCCAGGACATCTGGAAGCAGACGATCTACCCGATGGCGGAGCGGATGGGCGTCCACATCCACCTGCCGGACGTCTCGCCCCAGCCGTACACACGGCTGGCCTTCGAGGGCTACCAGTACGCCAGGGAGCACGGTGACGCCGCGGCCTACAACGACCGGCTGCTGCGGGCGTTCTTCGAGGACGGCCTCGACATCGGCGACCTGGACGTGCTCACGGACCTGGCCGCCGGGCTGGGCCTCGACGCGGCGGAGTTCCGCGCCGCCCTGCTCGACGGCCGCTACGGCGAGACGCACCAGGCCGCGCTCCGGCAGGCGCACGAACTGCGGATCCGCTCGGTCCCGACGATCATCATCGACGGCGCCCACCGGATCGAGGGCGTCCCCCGGGCCGGCGCGCTCCGCGAGCTCCTCGACAAGCTCGAAGACCCCGTGAAGACCTCGTGCGGCGTGGAGGGCTGCTGAGGGAGGTGGCGGAAGCGCACGCGCCCTCGCCGCCGTGCGCGATCCGCAACAGACCTTCGACGCATCAAGGGAGTACATCCATGACGAACCACCACGCGCTGCTGCCCGTCCGGGTCGGCGGTCTCGACCTGCCCAACCGGCTCGCCGTCGCGCCGATGACCCGGGTGTCCGCCGCCCCCGACGGCACGCCGACCCGCGAGATGGCCGAATACTACGAGCGGTACGCGGAGGGCGGATTCGGGCTGGTGATCACGGAAGGCACCTACACCGACACCGTCAACAGTCAGGGCTACCTCAACCAGCCGGGCATCGTCTCCGCCCCGCACGTGTCGGCCTGGCGTGAGATCACCGGCAAGGTGCGGGCCGCCGGGAGCCGTATCGTCCTCCAGCTCATGCACGCCGGCGCGCTGTCGCAGGGGAACCCGTATCGCGCCGGCACGGTCGGGCCGTCCGCCGTGCGGCCGCGTGCGGAGATGTTGCCCGAGTACGGCGGGTCCGGCAGCTGGCCCACGCCCCGGGAGATGACCGCGGCCGACATCGAGGCGGCGATCGGCGGCTTCGTGGCCTCAGCCGTCCGGGCCCGGGAGGCCGGCTTCGACGGGGTCGAACTCCATGGAGCCAATGGTTACCTGCTGGACCAGTTCCTCACCGACTACACCAACCGCCGCGCCGACTCCTACGGCGGCCCGGTCGCGAACCGGGTCCGGCTGACGGCCGAGGTGGTGGCCGCGATCCGGGCCGAGCTCGGCGCCGGCTTCTGCGTCGGCGTACGGCTGTCGCAGGGCAAGGTCAACGACTTCGGCCACCGCTGGCCCGGCGGCGCGGCCGACGCGCGGATCATCTTCGCCGCGCTGGCCGCGGCGGGCGCCTCGTACCTGCACATCGCCAGCGAGGGACGCGACTGGATCGAGACCGCCCGGCTGGACGGCGGCGTCACGATCACGAGTCTGGCTCGCCAGGTGAGCGGCCTTCCGGTCATCGCCAACGGCGGCATGCACGATCTCTCGCGGGCGGCTCAGGTTCTGTCCGGCGGCCATGCCGACCTGCTGTCCATCGGCCGGGGCGCGCTGGCCAACCCCGATCTTCCGCGGCGCGTGTCGCGGAGCCTGCCGCTGGAGACGTACGACCGTCGCATGCTGGAGCCCATGGCGACGCTGAGCAACGCGCGGCAGCGGCTGCGGGCAGGCACCGCGGCGTGAGCCGCGTGCGTCCTCCCGCCTGGGATCGACGCTGTGCCGCCCGGTTGATCCCGAGGTGGTCAGGGCCCGGGCAGCTCTTGGGGGGTCGTGGCGTTGTGGCGCTGGTAGTGGCGTGCGGCCCGGGCGCGGTTGCCGCATGACGGCTTGCACCACTCCTGCCGCCCGTGGCTCTTGACGAAGTAGCGCACGCAGCGCGGCGCGTTGCAGGCCCGCAACCGCTCACGCTGCGGACCGCTCAGGAACTCGATGGCGGCCCGCGCCAGCGCCGCGATCAAGTGCACGCCTGCGTCGCGCTCGCTCGACAACACTTCCGTACGGGGTGTTCCGCTCGCCGGCCAGTCGAGCTGCGGGACGATCGCTTCGCGGGCGGCAGCCGCGTTGAGGTGCGCCAGCGCCTGCTCGACCGGCATCAGCCGGTGGGCGTCGGCCCGGCTCGGGGGCGCCGGGCTGACCGCTTGCGCGAACAGCGCCCGCACGGCCCGGCGAAGCTCGACGATCTCGCTCCTGAGCTCCTCCCCCACCGCGAGCTCCGCGACGTCGACGCGGCCGGTCAGCGACTCGGCCTGCTGACGGATCCAGCGGGCCGTGCTCTGCGCCGTCGCCAGGTCGTCGGCGACACCGCCGTCGCCGTCGTGGCGGATCGTGCTCGCCAGTTCCAGTGCCGGCCAGCGCTCCACTCCAACCTCCCGGTTGCTCACGTCCTCGTCCGTACTCTATCGTCCCTAACGCTAAATCTCATTTAGCCATTAGACAGCTTGGGGATCGCACGATGACGTTGCTCTTGGCCCAGATCAGCGACCTGCACCTGGACGGCACCGACCGGGCGACCCGGCGCGCCACCCAGGTCATGGACCACCTCAGGGCGCTGCCCCGCCCGGTCGACGCCCTGCTGGTCACCGGTGACATCGCCGATCACGGCGAGGAGGCCGAGTACGAGCAGGCCGCCCAGATCCTGGCCGCCCCCTTCCCGGTGCTCACCTGCCCCGGCAACCACGACGTCCGCCCGGCCTACCGCAAGGCGCTGCTGCGGCAGTCGCCCGCGCCCGGCCCCGTCAACCAGGTGCACCACGTCGCCGGCACCGCCATCCTGATGTGCGACTCCACCATTCCCGGGCGCGACGAGGGCCGGCTCGACGCCGAAACCCTCGCCTGGATGCACGCCACCCTCGACGGGCTCGCCCCGGACACGCCCGCGCTGATCGCCTTCCATCAGCCGCCCGTCGTACTCCACCACCCGTTGCCCGACTCCGGGCGGCTGGAGGCGCCCGGCGACCTGGCCGCGCTGCTCGACGCCCATCCGCAGGTCGTCGCCGTGCTCACCGGCCACGCTCACACCGCGGCCGCCTCCACCTTCGCCGGTCGTCCCTTGATCGTCGCACCGGCCGTCACCTGGACCCTGCGCCTGCCGTGGGAGGGCGACCGGCCCGCCGACCGCGACCAACCGCCCGGCCTCGCCTTCCACATCCTGGACGACGACCACCGCCTCACCACCCACTTCCGCGTCGTCCTCCAGGCATGACCCACACGTACGCGGTCACCGCGTTCCTCCTGGCGATCCTGCCCGTCATCGCCACGCCGGGCGCCAGCCTGACCCTGCTGATCCAGCACGTCACGGCCGGTGGTCCCCGGCAGGCCCTCCCGATCGTCCTCGGTACGGTCAGCGGCCTGTACGCCCACGCGACCCTGGCCATCGCCGGACTGTCGGCCGTGGTCATGCACTCCAGCCAGGCCTTCACCGTCGTCAGACTCCTCGGGGCGGCCTACCTCGTCGGCCTCGGCCTGTGGACCTGGCGCTCCACCACCCTGCCCCCGCCTCCCAGGCTTCCGGAGCGGCCGCAACGTACCGGCTCCGTCTACAGCCAGGCCCTGCTCGCGAACGTGCTCAACCCCAAGGCGGCCTCCGTCTACCTGACCCTGGTGCCGCAGTTCGTCGTGCCCGGCCGTCCCCTCAACGGGCAGATCCTCACCCTGGCCACCGCCCATGCCCTGCTGATGGCGGTGTGGCTGCTGACCTGGACGGTCCTTGTCCGCCAAGGGGCGCACCTCCTGCACAAGGCCCGCTTCAAGCGCTCAGTCGCCAGGGTGACGGCGGTGGTGCTCGTCGTCCTCGGTGTCCGGGCCGCCACGACGTAGGGGCTGTCGCGGTCGGCGGCGTCAGCGCCCGAGCTCCTGGCGCGCTCTCCAGGGGTTCCACGCCTCATGCAGTACGCGCCGTCCGCCAGGATGCCCGCCGGCCGGGACCGAGACCGTGGCTGGAGTGGACGAGCCGCTGGTGTCCGGGCTTGCCGGCCGAGCGGGCGGGCACGGCGGCGTTCCGGCACGTCCTGGCCGCCCTGCAACGCCGGATCCACCGTCCCGGCGGCTCCGTCGTACTGCTCGCAGCACGTGCCGTAGATCTGCCGGCCCCTCCGCCGACACCGGCAACAAACCGAATGCGCCGAACCGGCCGGGTGGTGTTGCATACAGACGTGACCGGCCGGCCCTCCCGCCCACCCGCACCGTGGCCGGCTGCCCACAGGGGACGACCGCGGCTTCGGGAGCCGCCATGCCCGGCCACGCTGACCTGGTCACGACGCATCAGACGCTCGGCCGGGCCAAGGGCCCGCGCCGCACACATCGACCCCAGCAGGGAGAGGCACCGAACACGTGAAGGACACCGAGATCCCGCGGGCGGTGGCCGCGGCCGTCGACACGGCCGCCGAGTACGGCCTGGGCGCCGACGACGCCGCTGTGCTGCACAACTCGAACCGGATCGCCGTCCGGCTGCGGCCCAGCGGCGTCCTCGCCCGGGTCGCGCCCCTCGCGCACCGCCCCGACTTCGAGGTCGAGCTCGCCCGGCGCCTCGCCGGGACCGGCAGCCCGGTGGCGGGTCTCGATCCGCGGGCCGAGCCCCGCGTCCATGTCCGCGACGGCTTCGCCGTCACCCTCTGGACCTACTACGAGCCCACCGCCGCACCCGAGGACCACCCGCCCGCCGCCTACGCCGACGCCCTGGCCCGGCTGCACGCCGGCCTGCGCCGCATCGACTTCACCGCACCGCACTTCACCGCACCGCACTTCACCGACCGCGTTTCAGACGCCCTCCGGGTGGTCGAGGACCCCGCCGTCAGCCCGGATCTCGGCGCCGCGGAACGCGGCCTGCTGACCGACACCCTCCACGGAATCAGCCGCGCGATCCTGGACCGCGGCACGCGGCAACAGCTCCTGCACGGCGAACCGCACCCCGGCAACCTGCTCGCCACCGCGGACGGACCGCTCTTCATCGACCTGGAGACCGCCTGCCGCGGACCCGTCGAGTTCGACCTCGCGCACGCTCCACAGGACGTCGCCGCGCACTACCCGGGCGCCGACTCCGGGCTGCTCGCCGACTGCCGGATCCTCAGCCTCGCCCTCGCGGTCTCCTGGCGCTGGGACCGCGACGACCAGCTCCCCGACGGCCGCAGAAGGGGCCGGGAGTGGCTCGCCCAGCTGCAGGCCGCCCTCGACCACCGCCGGCACGCCCCCGGCGGCGGCCACTGAGCAGCGCCCCTGCCATCTCGCGGCCCGTTTCTCACGGATGCCGCCGGAGGGTGTGCCCGCCTACAGCGGCGAGCTGCTGCTCCCGGAACTTGACGAGCCGCTGGAGGTGCGGTTCTGGATCACCTCCCCCGGGGCGGCGATCCGCGCCGTCGCGACGGCCCGCCGTGGCACCGCCGAGTGCGGCCGCTCCGGCGAGGACGTGCTCAAGGACGTGACCGGCTTCGACCAGTGGGGGTGGCGTGGC
Source organism: Nonomuraea sp. NPDC001636 (assembly GCF_040298265.1). Taxonomy (NCBI): domain Bacteria; kingdom Bacillati; phylum Actinomycetota; class Actinomycetes; order Streptosporangiales; family Streptosporangiaceae; genus Nonomuraea; species Nonomuraea sp. NPDC001636. Next base: position 207,599 of record NZ_JBEOZT010000019.1, on the reverse strand, counting down.
GTGCAAGCCCTGGTCACCGCGGATGCCTGGACGGAGCACGGCGACCCGGGTGCCCAGGCGACGATCGTGGCCGCTCGTGGCGGGCTGGGCCGTGGCGTCCGAACAGGACGGCGACGGCCATCGCATCAAGCCTGCGACGCGCGGAAACGCGGAACCCTGATCTCGCGGAAGGCCTCACTCCGGGACGCAGTGCACGAGGGAGTAGACGTTGAGCAGCCGGTCCGTGGGGTTCTTGGCCCTGACCTCGTAGCTGCGGGGTTTGCCGTCGTCGTCGAACACCAGGGCCGCTTTGGACACGATGACGTCCGGCACGGCCGCCTTGTTGCGCAAGTCGATGATCTCGTAGCCGCCGCTCACCGCGATCTGCCCGCTCAGGCACTTGCCGATGTAGGACCCCTCGGTGTGCGGATGCAGCAACATGCTCACCCAGCCCTGGGATTGGCCGTCGAACGGGTTCGGCCCCTCAGGACCCGTGGGTCCGGCAGGGCCCGCAGGACCGGTGGGGCCCACGGGACCCTGCTGGTTCCATGTGATGACCCGCTCCCCGGCCGCGCACCCCTCCGGACCCGGCTCGCCGGCGGGCGCCAGTTCCGTCTGCGCCGTCGGGGTGGGCGACGGGTTGGCCGTGGGCTGCGCGGTGCCGGGAACGCGCAGCGTGCCGCTTGACGTGACGCACGCTGTGATCACACCGCCGGAGGCCACCACCCCGGCGACCGCCGCCCCCGAGCCTCCCACGATCAGCCCCGCCACCGCTCCGACCGCCAGCATGGTCTTCCTGCCGCTCATCGTGACCCTTCCTGCCGTAGGACGACCCCACGCCGTGGGGATGACGCCCACCGTTGTGCATGGCACTGGTATCTGGCTTGGAAGTCACTGCGATCTTCAGGGCGTCCGAGCGATCACCCGAAAGATCCCGAGCCGGTCGGGGCGTGCTTCGCGGGCGAGGCACACGGGACAGCATCAGCGCCACGGGCTGTTCGAGCAGGTCAGGGCAGTGCACGAAGAGCTGTGTCGAGTCGGCCCCTCGGCCCGAACGACGGCGGGAACGGCGGCTTGCTCCGCCGGGGAGCGGCTACCGGGCTCGGCGGGCGATCAGCGCCTCTATGCCGTCCAGCAGGAGGTCGAGTACTCGGAGGCTCCCTCGACCCCTGGCCGCGAGCTCCTTGCCGCCGGCGCCGAGCGAGTGCGTCAGTGTGGCCGCGGTGAGGGCGTAGCCGCTCAGCAGCGTGGCGGCGTTGAACTTCTGGCCGTCGTCCAGGGCGGTGTCGGACAGCGCATCCAGGGCCCGGTCGAGCCAGAGCAGCCGTCGCGGACCCATGGGCGGGGTGCTCTGGCGCAGGTCCAGCAGCCAGGGCCGGGACAGCAGGAGGTCGCGGGTGAGCTTGAGCGGAACCTGTGCCGGGAGGAGGCGACCTGCGGGCTCGATGTGGTGAAGATGCAGCAGGCGGTCGGTGCTGACCTGGGACGGTCTGAGGCATAGCTCGCGGGGTGCTGGTAGGGCAGGGGCGAACGCGAGTGGATGCCGGTGACCGAGGTGGAGATGCCTACCGCCGTTGTACTCGTAGGGCTGGGCGCCGATCGCGAGCGGTGCGGCGCGACACAACTCATTCCGGCTTGTTCGACTCGCGCTTCTGCTCCCACGCGAAGGAGAGCGCCAGAGCGATCGCGATGATCAGGCTCCAGACCTCGAGCGCGCCCCAGAAAACGCCGTCGTTCGGTCGAATATGCGACACTGACGCGACGCCCATCAGAGGGAAGCAACAGAGCAGCATCCCCCACCAACGGCCGCTCTTCAGCCCTGCGAGTCCGAGCCCGAACACGGCTATCACCGGCAGGCCCGCCAGCAGCACCAGGGGCCACCCCCATAACGCGGCCACCGTCGCCACGCCCCACCCCAGCACGAGCATCGACAGCGCGGACGTCCCCAGGAAGGCGGAGACCCGCCGTGGATCGTCCCGTCGCACACTGATCGCCCCAACGACGAAGGAGGCCAGCGCGCTGGTCAGCATCACCGCCGCCGCCCTGAGGTCATTGCGTTCGGACTCCCACAGAGCGATCGCCGAGACCACCCACAACAGCGCGGCCAGGCCGAATAACGGTGCCGGAAATCTCCGCACGTTCTCCCCTTCCAGGAAACGCGGGCAGGATGTCATCTCGCGCAAGGACATCCCGTGATTTCGCTCGCTGTTCCGCCTGCGAACGGTTGATGCGATTGAATCACAGGGGTCTCGGTCGCCAACGAAGCGGGCTTCACAAAGAAGAACGTATTGCGGATCAACGATATGTAGTTTCACGCCAGCCTGAAGACACACCTGCGATGGCTTCGCCAGGAACCGCTTAGAAGAAACTCTCAAGTCCGGATCGTGGGCAGCCCTGTCGCCGGGGCGGGCTGGAGGGCATGATTTTGTCGATAACAAAGCGGGTCTCGCGCGATCCTCGAAAGCTTTCAGGGCCCCGGCCAGGCCGGCATGCCCCCATTACGCTGCACACGTGAACGCCGACGAAGTCCTCGCGATCTACAACGACCTCGCCGCCGAGAACGTCCCTGTCTGGATCGATGGCGGGTGGTGTGTTGACGCACTTCTCGGCAAGCAGACCCGCGAACACGCCGACCTGGACATCGCCGTCGCCCGTGAGCACGCAGAGCGTCTCAGGGAGTTGTTCGCGCGGTGGGGCTATCAGCCGCAGCCACGACAGGACGCGACCGACTGGAACTACGTCGTCGCGACCGGCAGCGGCAGCACGGTCGATGTCCACGTGTTCGAGTTCGACGACGAGGGCAACAACACGTACGGGATCGAGTACCCCAAGGATTCCCTGACGGGCACGGGTGTCATCGCCGGGCGAAAAGTGCGGTGCATCGCTGCTGAATGGATGTTCAGATTCAAGACGGCGTACACGCCCCAGGACAAAGATCTTGAGGACGTTCGCGCTCTCGGCGAAAGGTACGGATTCAAGGTCCCGGCCACACATCGCCGCCCAGCGCCGCGGCTCTGAATCGCGCGTGTACGCTTTCGCGCGGCCCAGCATCCGATCCGCCGTGATCAAGCGGAAGCGGGCGCTGGACGGTCTTCACGATGCGTGCCTTGGCACACCCTCATCCGCTTGGCTGAACTCATCCGCAACCAGCGAGCCGAACGCCGCTGCCGGTGGCGTCGGTTGGACCCGGCCCAGCAGGCGCTGCTGGTTCTGGCCCATCTGCGCAACGGCGACACCTACGCCCGTTTGGCCGCCGGATTCGCCATCGGCACCACCACAGCCTGGCGCTACGTCCGCGAAAGCGTGGACCTGCCGGCCGCGCCGGCCGACGACGTGCACGCCGCTGCGAGACGCGCTGCGCGGCTGGCCCACGCCATCGTGGACGGCACCTCGTCCCGATCGACCGCCTGGCCGACGAGCGGCCGCACCACGGCGGCAAACAGACTCTCGCGGACAAGGGCTACCAGGGAGCGGGCGGCACGATCCGGACGCCGTTCACGCGGCATCGTCATCGGCGCTGGCTGCCACTTGGCCAGAGCGACGTCAACCGCGCCCACGTCCGTATCCGGGCCATCGCTGTTGTCCGCGTCGGGCGACCGCACCCGTGCAAGCAATCCTCGTGCCGCAACTCGTCGAGGAGGGCCGCTACTCAGGATGAAGAGGCGGTCACCCCTGCCTCCAGACACCCTCGCCTTCCGAGGAGGCCGGGCCGTACTGCCAGACGAATTCCAGCCATGGCGGGGCCACCCCCGTGAAGTGCGCCCAGCTGCCAGGTTCCGCACCCGGGTAGTCACCTCGGACCTCAGAAAGGAGCCTCAGCATGAAGCCTTCCCGGATCAGGCTGTTGACTATCCGGCTCAGTGTCTGCCTGTACTCCAGGGGTTCGCGAATGTGAGGGCCGGCCGGCTTGCGGTCGTAGACCCAGTCCTGGTCGGGATAGCGGGTCGCGGCCTCGTCCGTGTAGGGGTGCTTCAGCGTGTAGCCCTCCCCGTTCCACGAGTGGTGAGTGAGCCCGGAGAAGAACGGGTTGGCGCACATCAGGTAGTAGTGGCCGCCTTCGTCGACGACTCTCGCGACCTCGCGGAAAACGATCCGGGAGTCCGGGACGAAGGTCAGCGAGTACGGATGCCAGACCAGATCGAACGAGGAGTCGTCAAGGGCCGACAGGTCCCGCATGTCTCCCTGGATCGTGCGGATGCCGACGCTGTAGTGCTCAGCGGCCAAGTGGTCCCGCTCCAGCTGCCCGGACGAGATGTCGAGAACCGTCACGTCGGCTCCAAGCAGAGCGAAGGCCGCAGACTGCTGCCCGCCCCCTCCCGCCAGGCAGAGCACCCTCCGGCCCGCCAGGTCGCCGGGGATGCCCAGCCTCTCCAGGCCCAGATAGGCCTGAGCCTTCTCCGCGTCCAGGTCGAGCATAGGACGGGTGAACAACGCCTCCGCCCCCGCGAGGGCTTCCCAGCGTTCCTTGTTGTAGTGGTAGACCTCGTCCTGCATGGCGGTCACCCTAGCTGTCGTCCAACGGCCGGGACGAACCATATTCGGTCGGCGCGTCGATGGCGTGGATGGTCAGCAGGCTGGTGGCGGCGCCGAGCGTGGTGGGGTGCTCGGCTGACGGCCGAGCAAGGCCCGACCTCCTTGGGCCGCTTCTAACCGGTGGTCGTTCCAGAGGCGGGCGGCGAGAATACGATCATGACTAGAGGCACGGTGAAGTTCTTCCTGCCCGAGAAGGGTTGGGGAGCGATCTCCTCCCCCGACCTTCCGGCAGATCGTGATGCGTTCGTGCACTTCAGTGATATCGCGACGAGCGGGTATCGCGTTCTGGAGGCAGGTGACGAGGTCGAATTCGACCTCGTCGCACGCTCACAGGACAGCTTCGATTACGTGGCCGAGAACGTCCGCAAGCTGTAGAGGAGACGGCCGGCTGCTCCTCCCGGGACGTCACAGGAGCCAGGTCTCGTGCAGGTGCAACCACGTGGCGGCCTGGAGGACCACGGTGGACTGCCGGGTCCGATCCGGCTGGACCTCCTGGTAGGTGGCCGCCACGAGCGCGCCGCCGGAGGCGATGATCCGTACGTCGCGGATCTCGATGGTCAGCTCTGGGGCCCTGCCGTGGAGTGCCTCGACCTCGGCGAGGACCTGGTCGCGGGTGAGCGTCCGGCCGTCGGAGGTGATGAGCGTGAAGCCGGGGGCGTGCGCGTCGGCGAAGCAGGCGAACTCCTCCCGCGCGGCGGCGCCGGTCAGCCAGCGTTCGATGACCTCGTGGTGGCGGACGATCTCCGCCTCGACCTCCGCCTCGACGCCGTTCACCGGTTCGCCCAGGGCTGGGCGGCGATCCAGGTGCGCAGCGGCGTCAGCCGCAGGCCCAGCAGATCGGCCACCGCGGGGTCGGGTGCGAACAGGTCGCGGTCGGCGGCGGCCCAGCGGTAGGTGGCCGCCACCGCGGCGGCCGTCGGCGCGCCCAGCGCCGTCGTCAGGCCCGACTCGAACTCGGCCGGATCCTGCGCGGCGTAACGGGCGCCGAAGGCGGCCGCCAGCTCGTCGCCGGTCACCACGTCGGGGCCGCCGAGCCGCAGCACGGCTCCCTCCAGATCGGCACGTACGAGCGCGGCGTGCGTGGCGGCGGCCAGGTCGTCGTGCGAAAGCCAGGGCACCGGCAGGTCGGCGGGCAGCGGGTAGCGCAGCACGCCCTCGGCCGCCAGCGGCCCCGCCACCCACGGCGCGGCCAGGTTGTCCAGGTAGACCGGCGGGCACAGCACCACGACGGGCAGCCCGGCCGACCGCAGCGCCCGCACCGCCCACCGGCGCGTCTCGAAGGCCGCCACCTGCGTGGCGGCCTCGGGCAGCCGGTTGGCGGTGTTGAACACCAGCCGCCGCGCCCCGGCCGCCAGCGCGGCGTCGCGCACATGACGGACGTGGGCGGCCACCGTGTCCGGCTCGTAGACCATGGGCAGCGTCACCGAGGCGTGCGTCACCCCGGCGAAGGCGGCCTTCACCGCCTCGGCGTCGCCGAGGTCGCCGGCGACCGGCTCCACTCCGTGCGACACTCGGCCGCTCCTGGTCAGGCCGCGCACCGTGTGCCCCTCGGCGACGAGCCGCCGCGCGACCGCGCCACCCTGGGCGCCTGCCGCGCCGATCACAAGAAAGGTCATGCCGGACAGCCTCCACCGAGTCGGCGATACGCTCTATAAAGCGAAATATCGGCTTATTTAAGGATCGTCCGGTGGATGGTGACCTGCTGAGCGCCCTGCTGGCCCCGCTGCGGCTGGAGGGCGTCTTCCACAGCCGCTGGCAGGCCGGGTCGCCCTGGGGCGTCGCGGGCGAGGCCGAGGACTGCGCGCTGCTGCACTACGTGCACGAGGGCACGTGTGCCGTCGAGTTGCCCGGCGCCGAGCCCGTCCTGCTGCGCGCCGGGGACCTGGCCGTCTTCCCGCACGGCAGCGCCCACCGGCTGGGCGACCGGCCGGGGCGTCCCGCCGTGCCACTCGCGGCTGTGCTGCCCGAGCGGCCGCAGGGCGGCGTGAGCACCGTGGAGCTGGGCGGGCCCGGCGAGCGGACCGTCCTGCTCTGCGGCGGGCTCCACTACGACCGGGCCGCCAGATCGCCGATCTACCGGGCGCTGCCGCCCGTCCTGGTGCTCGACCGGGCCACGCTGGAAGGTCACGGGCTGCTCGGCGGCACCCTCGGACGGCTGGCCGGCGAATGGGACCTGGCCGGACCCGGCGCGACGCTGGTCGCCCTGCGCGCCTTCGAGCTGGTCTTCGTGCTGGCGTTGCGGGCCGCGGTGGGCGGAATGGCCGAGGGCTCGCCGGTCCTGCGGGCGTTGCGTCACCCGGCGATCGGGACGGCGCTGCACGCCGTACAGACGAGATTCGCCGAGCCCTGGACGGTCGAGTCGCTGGCGGCCCAGGCCGGGATGTCGCGCTCGGCGTTCGCGGCGACCTTCCGCGAGCTGGTCGGCGAGGCGCCGATCCGGCACCTGACCGCCCGCCGCATGCAGGAGGCCGCACGCCTGCTGAGCGAGACCACGCTCCCCCACAGCCGGATCGGCGAACGCGTCGGCTACCACTCGACGGTCGGCTTCCACCTGGCCTTCCGCCAGCAGTACGGAACCACCCCCGGCGACTACCGCCGCCGCTCGACGCAGGACACCGCACCCGGGACAGCGGACGTGACGCGGAACCCGGCCGGGCCCCCGACCCGGAAGCAGCGTCCGCCGACGCGGTGACGGCGGACGGACGCGGCCGACCCCGGATGGCCGCCGCCCGGTCAGCCGCGCAGGACGTCGATGTCGCCCGACCCGGACCTGGCCACGATCTTCCGGGGAGCGCCGGGGTCGGCGGTCACCGTGACGTTCGTCGTCCCGGATCTCGTGGTGGTCTCGACGTCGTACGGCTCCGCCGGAAGCGTCAGCTTCGCATCCCCCGAGCCGGACGTCATACGGACCTCGTCCGGCGCGTTCGCGAACGTCAGCGTGACGTCCCCCGAGCCTGTCCGCCCCGTGAACTCCTTGCCGGTGAGCCCGGTCGCCGAGACGTCGCCGGAGCCGGTCTTCACCGCCAGCGGACCGCCGAGCCCGCGCAGGTCGATGTTTCCCGAGCCGGTCCCGACCTCCACCGGCAGCCCCTCCGGCACTTCGATCACGTAGTCGACCGAGCAGTTGTCCACGGCCGCCGAGCAGTCGTAGCTCATGGTGAGCGTGTCGCCCTCCACCCTGTGCTCGGCGACCGGCCGCTCGGCCGACCAGCGCCGGGTCTCCACGACCCGGACCGCGGCGCCGGACGTCTGGCTGATCGTGACCTCGCCCGCCCCGCCGGCGAGGGAGATCCCGGCCACCTTCTCCGTCACCTTGTAGGTGATCTGCTCCTGGTTGGCCGCCTTCGTGATGCCCTGCAGCCCGCACCCGGTGAGTGCCAGCGCGGCCAGTACCAGGCCGCCCGCCATCCGCGTCGCCCTCATGTCATCGATCGTGCTGGATCGGGGAGCCCGGCACAGTGAGGCGTACCCCCCAATGACATGGAGGGAGCACCCCCCGCCCGCGTCGGCGGCGAACTCGGAGATGATCGGGAAGACCGGGTGACCAGCGAAGACACCGCCGGAACCGACCGTGCCCCCGGCCCGGCGAACCGGGCTGCCACAACTTCCACGGCAGCATGCCTCCGACGCGCTCGCGCAACGCCGTCTTCTCACTATCGGACATGGTCCTACGAGGGCATCGAGCCCTTCGACCGGGCGGAATCACTGGCAGAGCAGCGGGCCGAGGCGCATCCGGACGACCTCGCTCCGCCGTACATCGCCATGGCGCACGTTACCGGCTCGTCGCCCCCTACGTCACGGCGCGAGGACGCGCGCTGGCCGCCGCGGTGCTCTCGGGGACGTACTGGTCCGAGGGGAAACAGGTCAGGTACGACATCGTGCCGGAGGTGCGACGGGTGGCGAACAGTCAAGCGGCGCTGAACCGCGTGTTCCGCGGGGATGAGCTGCAGGACGAGCCCGCCGCCCTCGCGGGGTGGATCGACGAGGAGGCCGACCGGGTCGTCGTCGAGACGAACACCTTCGACCAAGATCTGCGCCACAGACTCGCAGAGCGGCACAAACTCCCCCACCACGCGCCGACCGTCGTGTTCGACGACATGCGTGCCTGAGCTGGTCCTGGCCATCGGTCAGGGTGCCGTCGGCCCGGCGACGCGAGAGCCGAGCACCGCACGTCCGCCCGCGCCGCTCGAACTTCCCGCCCGAGGCGTCACTGAAAACGGCCTGATCGACCTCGGCCCCGATGGCGTCGCCTCATCGCCGAGATCTCCATCGTCAGCTTCGCCCTCCGGACCCCCGGCGACCGGGTCGCGTCCAGCGAGCCGGTGTTCGCGGCGTGCGCCATGAGTGGCTTCCATGCTCGCACTCAATCGACTATCGTCGATGTTCGATGAACGAGACAGAGGGGCCTCTGCCGCGCGCCGAGGCCGAGGAGTATGCGAGCTGGTTCAAGGCCCTGGCCGACGCCACCCGGATTCAGATCGTGTCGCTGCTTGCGCGGAGGCGAGCGCCGATGAGCGTGGGCGAGATCGTGACCGCTTCCGGGGTAGGCCAGTCCACCGTCTCGCACCACCTGAAGATCCTGGCCGACGTGCGGTTCGTACTGGTCGACAAGCAAGGAACGTCCAGCCTGTACCGAATCAACGAAGCCTGCGTGAGCTGTTTCCCCACCGCCGCCGACGTGGTGATGGGCAACCCGGTGCCGGCCGCACCGGCCTGCGACTGAGGAGATCTCATGGCGCACGACGAGATCGTCGACCACCACTCCGCCCTGGCCCGCAACGCGCTCAGCGGGCAGCGCATCACCCGACTGCGTGCCGGCGAGACGGTGCTCGACCTTGGATCCGGTGGCGGCATCGACGTGTCGCTGTCAGCCCGCGAGGTCGGCCCGCACGGCGCCGTCTTCGGCATGGACGCCAGTCCTGCCCTGGTGGCACTGGCCCAGCGCAACGCCGAACAGGCCGGCGTCCACAACGTGCAGTTCCTGCACGGCACGATCGAAGCGATCCCGCTGCCCGGCCACACGGTCGACGTGGTCGTCTCCAACTGCGTGATCAGCCTGTCCGGCGACAAGGCGGCGGTGCCGGCCGAGGCGTTCCGGGTGCTGCGACCGGGGGGCCGGTTCTGGGTCCGCGACGTCGTCACCGTGCGGGTGCCCGACGAGCGGGCGCGCCGGCGGACCGAGCAGCGCGTCGGCTGCGCCGCCGGATCGCTCACCGTGCAGGAGTACCGGGATCTGCTCGTCGCGGCCGGCTTCGTCGCCGTCACGATCACGCTGACCGCCGATCACGGCGACGGGGTGCACTCGGCCGTCGTCCAGGCCGTCAAGCCCGCCATCGGGCCCGGCCTGGAGATCCGGCCGATGCGGGAGGGCGACGCCGCGGAGGTGCTGGCCATCTACCAGGCCGGGCTGGACACCGGTCAGGCCAGTTTCGAGACCACCGCCCCCGACTGGGAGGGGTTCACCGCGAGCCGGTTGCCGCACCTGCGGTACGTGGCGACCGACAGCGACTCCGGCGAGGTGCTCGGCTGGGTGGCCGCCTCGGCGGTCTCGTCCCGCCCGGTCTACGCCGGAGTGGTCGAGCACAGCATCTACGTCCACCCTGGCTGTCAGGCTCACGGCATCGGCCGGACGCTGCTGGCGGCGTTCATCGCCGCCAGCGAGGACGCCGGCGTCTGGACGATCCAGTCGGGTGTATTCCCCGAGAATGCCGCCAGCTTGGCTCTGCACCAGGGCCTCGGTTTCCGCGTGGTCGGCACCCGCGAGCGCATCGGTTGTCACCGCGGCCTCTGGCGGGACGTGCTGATGATCGAGCGCCGGAGCACCTTGACCGGGGCCTGAGTCGCCGCTCGGGAACATGGGTGGCCGTCTGATGGTTATGTCCGTCGTGACCGGTGTGCCCAGTGTCCCCGGGCCTCACCTATCGCCTTCGCGGACTACCGTTCGGCTGGAGCCGTGTTGTGCCCTTCGCCGAGAGGCGACACGCACACCGGTACGCACACGCGGCTGAAGGTCCTCGCCGAGTCGGCGGGGGCCTTCGCCGTTACGGGATCTCGCTCAAGCTCCGCCTCGCAGCTTTGATGTGTGCCAATATAGAGAGACGTCGATTTCGATGGCTGTCTATACGGAGAAGATATGGAACCTCTGGACCTCTTGGAGTGCAGCCCGCCGCTGATGCGCGAGCCGCTGGACGCCGAGCGGGCGGCCGGAGTGGCGCGCGTGTTCAAGGCGCTGGGCGACCCCGTGCGGCTGCGCATCCTGTCGATCGTGGCCAGCCGCGCCGGCGGCGAGGTGTGCGTGTGCGACATCACCGGCGCCTTCGAGCTGTCCCAGCCGACCATCAGCCACCACCTGAAGGTGCTCAAGGACGTCGGGCTGGTGACCTCCGAGCGGCGTGCCTCCTGGGTGTACTACCGACTGGTGCCCGAGACGCTGGGTGAGCTGTCGGCCCTGCTCGACGTGCCCGCGCCCGTCTGAGAAGCGGCGCAATGTCTTCTTCCGCCGCACCTGCGCAGGGCGTCATCGCCGGCCTGTCCACGCTCGACCGGTTCCTGCCGGTGTGGATCGTCGCGGCCATGGCCGCCGGGCTGCTGCTCGGACGGCTCGTGCCGGGGCTGAACACCGCGCTGGAAGCGGTGAAGGTCGGCGAGATCTCGCTGCCGATCGCGCTCGGGCTGCTGCTGATGATGTATCCGGTGCTGGCCAAGGTCCGCTACGACCGCCTGGGCTCGGTCACCGGTGACCGTCGCCTGCTGTTCTCCTCGCTGCTGCTGAACTGGGTGCTCGGCCCGGCCGTCATGTTCGCGCTGGCCTGGATCTTCCTGCCCGACCTGCCCGAGTACCGCACCGGCCTGATCATCGTCGGGCTCGCGCGGTGCATCGCCATGGTCCTCATCTGGAACGACCTGGCCTGCGGCGACCGCGAGGCCGCCGCCGTCCTGGTCGCGCTCAACTCGGTCTTCCAGGTGGTCGCGTTCGGCGCGCTGGGCTGGTTCTACCTGCAGGTGCTGCCCGGTTGGCTGGGCCTCGCGCAGGCCGCACTGGAGGTCTCGGCCTGGGACATCGCCCGGTACGTGCTCATCTTCCTCGGCATCCCGCTGGCCGCCGGCTATCTGTCCCGCAAGCTCGGCGAACGCGCCCGCGGCCGGGACTGGTACGAAAGCCGTTTCCTGCCACGCGTCGGCCCGCTGGCCCTGTACGGACTGCTGTTCACCATCGTCATCCTGTTCGCCCTGCAAGGCGGCACGATCACCGCCCAGCCCGGCGACGTCGCCCGCATCGCGCTGCCGCTGCTGGCCTACTTCGCGCTCATGTGGGGCGGGTCGTTCCTGGCCGGCAAGCTGATCGGCCTGGGCTACGAGCGTTCCACCACCCTGGCCTTCACCGCCGCCGGCAACAACTTCGAGCTGGCCATCGCCGTGGCGGTCGGCGTCTTCGGCGTCACGTCCGGCCAGGCGCTGGCCGGAGTGGTGGGCCCGCTCATCGAGGTTCCCGTCCTGGTGGCCCTGGTCTACGTCAGCCTGGCCGGCCGCCGCCTGTTCACCGAGGAGCCCGTACATGCCTGACCAGCCCAGCGTCCTGTTCGTGTGCGTGCACAATGCCGGGCGCTCCCAGATGGCCGCCGGCTGGCTCAGCCACCTGGCAGGCGACCGCGTCGAGGTCCGCTCGGCCGGTTCCGCCCCGGCCGACCAGGTCAACCCGGTCGCCGTGCAGGCCATGGCCGAGGTCGGCATCGACATCGCCGCCGCCCACCCCAAGGTCCTGTCCGTCGACGCCGTGCAAGCCTCTGACGTGGTCATCACCATGGGCTGCGGCGACGCCTGCCCCCTCTTCCCGGGCAAGCGGTACGAGGACTGGAAGCTCGACGACCCCGCCGGACAGGGCATCGACGCCGTCCGGGCCATCCGCGACGACATCCGCTTCCACGTGGAGAGGTTGCTCGGCGAGTTGCTGCCCGGCTGACTCGCCCGCACTGAACGACGTCGACGGCCGCTTCTCCAGCCGGGTTCGAATGCCATGGCTCCGTTGGGGCAGGAGGAGCTGGGTGAGGTGTCCTCACCCTGAGCCTCAGGACGGCCGGCCTCAAGCGGAGGCGGAGCGACGGAGGTGCCGAGCATGTGGCTGCACAAGATCAGTTACACAGTGATGAGCGCCGTCATGTGCGCGGGCCTCGGCTGGGGAGGAGCGGCGGCGGGTGCGGCGATCACGCCACGTCAGCAGCCCCCGTGCACCGCGCCACCACTGCAAGGGCATGTGGTGGATGTGTCCCTCGCGGAGATGGGGTCAGGCATGGTGAGCCCTGGCCCCCATGGTCCCGGATCGTACGGGACTCCTGGTCCGGGGGCCATGATGCCCGGCACTCAAGGCCCGTACGGCTCAGGCCCGCATGGCACGCGGATGAGACTGACGGCCACGCCTTCGAGCGTTCCAGCCGGCAAGGTCTCGCTGCGTGCGTACAACAAGGGGGTCCTCGCCCACGAGGTCGTCGTGCTGCCGCTCCCGGCGGGACACGCGCCGGGACAGCGGGTGACCGGCTCGGACGGGCGCGTCAGCGAGGCGGGTAGCCTCGGCGAGGCGTCTCGTACGTGTGGGGCGGGCGCCGGGAACGGCATAGCTCCTGGATCCACGAGCTGGACCACGTTGACCCTGCGACCGGGCCGATACGAGCTGCTGTGCAACTTCCCGGGCCACTACTCGGCCGGTATGTACGCCGAACTCGACGTCACTGGTTAGGTCACGGGCCTGACCAGATTGGGGTCTGAGCGTGAGACCAGCTGGGTGCCTGGTAGACACATGCTCATGAACGCATCCACCGCCCAGCGCCTCAGCATCATGTCACCCACATTCGCCGTCGAGCATCTCCCGCATGGAGGGTTGCCCGAGGACGATTGGCTGGTGCTCGTCCGGGCTCCGGAAGGGCTGACCGTGGTGCGTGAGGCCAGAGGTGCGGACGCGGCGGAGCAGTGGATCGGCTTCTACGGAGGTGCCACAGCACATGGCTTGGACGTTCCCGGAATGCTGTCCGCGATCGTCAAGCCGCTGGCTGAGGCGGCGATCCCGGTATTCGTGGCCTCGACTTTCCACGCCGACCTGGTTCTGGTTCCCGAGCTGAGGAAACAGCAGGCCGTCACCGTCCTTGAGGAAGCGGGGCACCAGGTGATGAGCCAGGACGGCGCAGCCGGTGAACGTTCCGGCGACGGCACTGGAGCTGGGCGGTGATAGGCGGACAGTGGCGCGTGGTACCGCGGGAAGCAATGAGAGAGACGAGCATCGGCAACGGCCGGTTCGCGCGGAGACTCATGGGGGTGCGGGGGACGGCACCATCGTCGTGCTGCTGCCGGCAGGACTGATCTTCATGGCGGCCCTGGTGCTCGGCGTATGGAGATACCTGCAGATGATCCCGTCGCGGCGGGAGTCGTGGTGTTCTTCGTCGCGGCGATCGTGAGCTACGTCTTTCACGGTCGGCGCCGGGACGCCGGCAATCAGTTCCGCCGTCCCGTCCGCGGCACGACGGCGTTCATGACGGCGCTCATCGTGGGCGAGATCGGCGGCTTCGCTGTGCTGCTCGCCGGATTCGTGCAGGCACAACTGCTCTGAACCTCGTCCACGAGGCCCGACGCCCGGCGCCCGGACGCGGGCGAGCGACTGGCCGACCGGCAACCGCGGCGAGTCCGCCGCCTCACCCCGGAGCCGGGCTCGCGCCTCAGGCGGCCAGGACCGATTGGATGGACTTCGTGACCGTGTCGGCGGCGTCGTCCCGGGCCAGGCGTCCTTGGCGCACCTCGTTCGCCGCGCCGTGCAGGATGTAGTGGGTGAGGCTGACCAGCCAGGCGGCGGGCAGGTCGGTACGGAAGACGCCTTGATCCTGCCCACGGTGGACGAGGTCGGCCATGCGCTGGGCGGGTTCGGCGTGCAGCTCTCGGACCCGTCCCGCGGGCAGGACTCCTTCGGCCGCGGCCAGCAGGGCCGCTGATTCGGCCACCAGTTCCCAGCTGGACGCCAGCAGGCGGCCCATGGCTTCGCGCGCGTCGCCGGTCAGGTCGACGGAGGCCAGCAGCTCGTCACCGTCTCGCAGCGCCTCGACGAGTGCCGCCTCGATGAGGTCGGCCCGGGTCCGGAAGTGTCCGTACAGGGTCATCCGCCCGACGCCGGCGGCCCGGGCGATGTCGTCGGTGGTCGCATGCGGGTCCGAGCGCATCAGTTCGCGTGCCGCGGACACGATGCGGGCGATGCTGCGCTCGGCATCGGCACGGCGCCTGGAGCGCGCAGGAGGTGCAGCCATGCCCCCAGTCTATCTCGTATGTGCGTATACGGCTTATAGTGACCAAGCAGAACTCGTATATGGGCATACGAGATATCAGCTGGAGGATTCGATGACCCAACCTGCAGTGCAACAGCCGGAGCTCCACGAGCCGCTCCCAGCCCGGTGGCGCATCCTCGGCTTCCTCGGCGTGGCCCAGCTCATGCTGATCCTCGACGTCACCGTGGTCGCCATCGCGCTGCCGCACATGGAGACGGACCTCGGCCTCGGACGCGAGGCCCTGACCTGGACGGTCAGCGCGTACACGCTCACCTTCGGCGGGCTCATGCTGCTCGGCGGCCGCATCACGGACCTGCTGGGCGCCAAGCGGATCGTGATCGCCGGCCTGTTGCTGTTCACCGTCGCGTCGCTGGTCACAGGGCTGGCCGGGTCGGCGGGCACGCTGCTCGCCGGTCGTGTGGCCCAGGGCGTCGGGGCCGCGCTGCTGTCGCCCGCGGCGCTGTCGCTGGTGGTCGCCCTGTTCGACGGAGAGGAGCGGAACAAGGCCCTGGGGGTCTGGTCCGCGCTCGGCGGCGGCGGCGCCGCGCTCGGCGTGCTCCTCGGCGGCCTGCTCACCGCCGGTCCCGGATGGTCGTGGGTGTTCCACGTCAACGTGCCCATCGGCCTGGTGATCGCTGTGGTCCTCGCCGTACTGCTCCCGGCGCGTACGCCTTCGCCCGCTTCCCGGCCCCGGCTCGACGTCCTCGGTGCGGTCCTGGTGACGTCCGCCAGCGCGTCGTTGATCTACGCCCTCATCGCCGCCGGCGAGCGGGGGTGGCTCAGCGCCCTCACCGGGTGGCTCGTGCTCGCGGCCGCCGTGGGCTACGTGCTGTTCGTGCTGTGGCAGAGGCGGGCGCGTTCGCCCCTGATGGACGTGCGGCTGCTCGCCCGGCGTCCCGTGGCGGTCGGGGCCTTCCTCATCCTGATGGCCACGGCGCTGATGATCGCCGTGTTCTTCCTGGGAACCTTCTACTTCCAGCACGCTCTGGGCTACGGCGCGCTGCAGGCCGGGCTGCTGTTCCTGCCGGTCGCGGTGGCCACGATGCTCGGCGCCAACTTGACCGGACGCCTGCTCGGCCGGTGGGGCGGGCGCGCCCTGGCCGTCGCGGGTCTGACGGTCGCGGCGATCGGCATGGCCCTACCGGCCTTCTCGACGAACGTCGTCAGCGTCGTGGCAGGCGTGGCCGTCGCGGCGGCGGGCACCGGCGCGTTGTTCGTCATCGCCTCGGCGACCGCGCTCGGTCAGGTGGCGCCCCACGAGGCCGGGATCGCCTCCGGCATCGTGAGCACCTTCCACGAGTTCGGCGCGTCCATCGGAGCCGCCGTCATCTCAAGCGTCGCAGCCGCGAGCCTGGCCGGGACCACGTTGAACGGCTTCACCAGCGGATTCACCGTGGCCGCGATCGCATCGGCGGCCGGCGCGGTCGTCGCGGCGCTGGTCACGCCCGGCCGCCCGTCACCTACGGAGCCAGCCGGCTCTCAGTGAGCGACCTGAATCGCACCGCCCCGCCCCGAACCCGACCGGAAAGGACCACCGTGACAACGATCCGTCGCGCCACGCCCGAAGACGCCGCCATCTGCACGACCTCATTCGCGCTCTGGCCGAACACCAGGGCCAGGCCTCGGCCATCACCGTAGGCGTCGAGGATCTGAAGCGGCTGCTCGCCCGCCCGGAGGTCACCTACCTGATCGCCGAGCGCAGCGGCCGGGCCATCGGCTACGTCTCCTGGCTGGAGCGCGTCAGCTTCTGGTCCGGCCAGGACTACCTCGCCCTCGACGACCTGTACGTGACCGGCGCCGAACGCGGCACCGGCGTGGGCGAGCGGCTGATGCAAGCCGCGGCTGAAGCCGCCGACGGCAAGGTGATCCGCTGGGAGGTGGCCGAAGCCAACGTCGCCGCGCAACGCTTCTACGCCCGCATCGGCGCGACCCTCACCTCCAAGAAGATCTGTCGCTGGCAACCGAAGTGACCGATGCTTCATCGCACGTCGCGGCGGCCTCGACGGCATGTTCGCCGCCCTTCCCGGTGAGGCGGGTGGCCCGTTCGGACGCCTCGCTCCGCAGGCCCGACCCCCGACGTCGAGCAGAGCGGGCGCGGATTCGCCCGGAACCGTCGAACACCTGGCGAACGGCGTGGCATCCCCTTCTTTGCCGGGGCTCGCCCGCATACTGGGCATACTCCCCTCCCATCGTCAATCGCTTCACGTGCCCGTCGAGAGGGAGATCATGAGGGTTGTGGCGACATTCGGCCTGGTCGCGGCCCTTGTCGCAAGTCCCTGCACGATCGCGGCGGCCGCACCCGTCCTGCCGATGCCCGACCCTCCGGTGGAGGAGGGCGACAGTGCCGATGACCAGACCAACCCGGAGGGCGCGGCGGGGCGGGCCGGCCCGCCCGCGGGGGGGGGGCACTGGGCGGGGGGGGAGGTAATGGCGCCGCGGGCCCGCCACGGGAGCGACGATGGGC
>NZ_JBEOZT010000019.1:0-190315 GCF_040298265.1 Nonomuraea sp. NPDC001636 | reverse complement strand
GGCCCGTGGGCGCGGCCCCCCCGGGGCGCCGCGAGCCCCCCCCGTCGGGTGGTGTGGGGCTATTGTGCCTTTCACCCCCCCCCCGGGGGGGGGGGGGGGCCCCCCCCCCCCCCCCCGGCGGGGATCGGCAACTGGACGGGGGTCAAGATCAGGCCACGTCGCCCGCGTCAGGACAGCTACGTTCGCGTGCTCGTACGCTGCCCCACCGAGGCCACCGACGCGATCGTGGCCGCCAAACCGTTCAACCCGCCGGGCTCCAGGACGTTCCGCACACAGCTGGGCGTCGGGATGAGGAACAACCGAGGCTTCGACAAGATGTACCTCTCCTACGACGCGCTCCTCGGCCGGCGCCGGGTCACGCTGAAATGCGTGAAGGTCACCATGCTGGAGCACCCGCGCAGGAGAGTGATCGATCTGGTCAGCCGATCCGACACCTACGTCTTCGTCCGGAGGTTCGAGCCCGGCAAGTTCTGACCGTCGGCCGGCGACTCAGACGGTGCGAACGCAGGCGCACTGGCAGGCCGCGAGGGTGCTCTCCGCAACCTCTGCCGCTTCCCGCGTGGCGGCTTCGGTCCCGGCGGCAGCGACCGCCACTGCGGCGCGGCCTGCGGCCTCGGCCTTGCCGGCGCGTGGCCGGCCCGCCACTGCCGCACGCTCTTCGACCTCGGCCTTCTTGTCGCGCGGCCAGACCACCAGTGCCGTGCCGGCTCCGATCACCGCCAGGCCCGCCAGCACGGTCCAGGTGGTCGTGAAGCCCGCCTGCGTGGCGACCCACCCGGCGATGGGATAGGTGACCAGCCAGGCCAGGTGGGACAGCGAGAACTGGGCGGCGAAGACCTCGGGGATCCCGGCGGGATCGACCGCCCGGCGAAGCACCCGCCCGGTCGGCGTGACGATCAGCGCCATCCCCCCGCCGATCGCCACCCAGATCACCCCCGTCGCCAGGGGTGCGGCGACGCCCGCCGTGGACATCGTGACCGCCGCGCCGACCGCGACCACCAGCACGGCGGCACCGGCGAGCATCACGAACCGGTCCGCCACCCGGTCCAGGACGCGCGGGAGGACGAGGGCCACCAGCAGCGTCCCCGTCCCGGACGCGGCGAGCACCCAGGCCACGTCCGACTGGCCTCCGCCGAGAACGTCGCGGACGTAGTTCACGGTGTTGACGACCACGATGGAGCCGACGGCGGCGACCACCAGGTTCAGTGCCATGACGCCGCGCAGACTCGGGGTGGCCGCGAACGTGCGGATCCCCGACACGGCCCGGTCCCAGGCGTTCGTGTGCGCACTGGGGCGCGCGTCGGGGATGCGCGTGGACAGCACCAGCAGCGCGGAGACCGCGAATCCGGCGGAGGTGCCGAGGAACAGCAGGTTGAACGACATGAAGGTGAGCGCCACGGCCGCGAGCACGGGGCTCAGCAGGCTCTCCATGGTGTAGGCCACCTGCGATGCGGACAGGGCGCGGGTGTAGTCGGCCTCCTTGGTCACGATGTCGGGGATGACCGCCTGGAACGTCGGGGTGAAGGCCGCGGACGCGGTCTGGAGAAGCCCGATCAGGACGTAGATGTGCCACACCTCGGTGACGAACGGCAGCGCGATCACCACCACGGCGCGCACCACGTCGAGGATCGTGAGAAACCGGCGTCTGGGCAGCCGATCGACGTACGCGGCCGCGAGCGGTGCGACGATCACGTACGCGACCATCTTGATCGTCAGCGCGGTGGCGAGAACCGCACCGGCCCGCGGACCTGCGAGCTCGTACGCGAGCAGCCCCAGCGCGACGGTGGCCAGACCGGTACCGAACAACGCGATGACCTGAGCGGTGAACAGCCGCCGATAGTCGCGAATCGCGAACAATCCCATGTCCGTCTCCTCCCGGGCAACCGCAGCCACCATCAAGCTCATACCCCCCAGGGGTATCTTCAGGAGGCTTTATATACCCGGCGAGGGTATGTGTCAACGTAGGAGTTCGCGTCCGGCATGCTCGATGGCACCGCCACCCGACTCGCCACCGCCGTGATGCCAGACCCACTCCGGGCCGAAGACGCCATCGGCGAAGCGGGCCGAGCACGACCTGCTCGACCCGCTCGTCCGTTTCCTCGGCGCGGAACCTACTCGGTCCAGACGGCCTGGGCTCCGCTGTGGCCCGCCCGTACGACGGCGACAGTCCCTCCCACCCCGCCGATCAGAGCCATGATCACCAGGACGATCACCGCGGCGGCGTGCCACCACGGCCGCGGGCCGGTGCTCTGGAAGATCGAGCGCCTGCGGTGGATGTATCGGGTGGCCACGGAGAGGCCCAGCGCGGCGAGCCAGAGCACGATGACGAACGGCAGCACCTGCTCACCCTGCTCCTCGTGGGCTTCGACGAGTTCGGTCTCCCCGACGGTGTGGGCCAGCGTCTCGCCGCTGGTGATCGACAGTGGCACGGCGACCAGTGCGATGGTGGCGACGAACAGCACCGCCGGCCACAGGCGCCGGGCCGCGGCGGGCCAGAACGCCATCAAGATGGTGCCGAGCGCCGCGAGTGGCAGGCACACGACGGCGGCGTGCACGACCAGCGGGTGCAGGGGCAGGCCGAAGAACATCAGGAACCCTGCTCGGGTAGCTGATCCAGGGCCTGCTGGAAGGCGCGGGCGTGGCCGGCTTCGTCCTCGGCGTTGTTGGCGAAGCGTTCGGCCGCCCGGGTGTCGCCCGCGGCCTCGGCGCGCTTGGCGAAGGCCGGGTACATGGTCCGGGACTCGTACTGTTCGCCGGCGATGGCCTTGGTCAGGTTGGCGTGCGTGCTGCCGACCAGCCCGGCCAGCTTGGCCTCGCCGGCGAAGTGCTCGTGGAGCTCGACGTCGGAGGTGCCGCGGAACAGCTTCGCCACGGCCGGGTTCTTGGCGTGCTCGGCGTACTGCCGGTATTTGGCGTACGCGAGCGCCTCGCCGTGCATGGCCGTGTCCAGGTCGGTTTCGGTCTGCCGGGCGTGGACCTGGGGCTTCCCCTGCGGTACCTGGACCGCGTCGGCCTTCGGCGGCTTCGGCACGGTGCCCTGGCCGGACTCGACGGCGTGCAGGGCCACGCCGAACGCCCGGGCGTGCCTGCCTTCGTCGCGGGCGGCCTCGGAGAAGCGGGCGGCGGCGCGGTCGTCGCCGTCGGCCTTGGCCTGGCGGGCGAAGCCGGGATACATCTGCCGGGACTCGTAGGTCTCCCCGGCCACCGCGGCCCGCAGGTTCTCGGCGTCGCCGCCGACCAGGCCGCTCAGTTCGGCGGCCTCCCTGAAGTGCTCGCCCAGTTCGACGTCGGCGGTGCGCTCGAACAGGCGGGCCACCGAGGGCAGGTTCTCCCGCTGGGCCTGGGCTGCGTACAGGCGGTAGGTGGCATTGGCGTACGCCTCGCCGCGCATCGACTGCTGGAGATCCTTCTGGGTCTGCGGGCTGGGCTGGTCCGGCGATGTGGCGGATGCGGCTAGGGCGCCGACGGCGGGCGTGCTGAGTGCGATGGTGAACGCGCCCGTGACGAGGGCGCGTGCGGACAAGGCGATCATGTAGACCTCCCCGCCTGGTGCGGATAGCTGCGGCCATCACCAGAGGACTTACCTGCCCAAGCTGGTGGATAACGGCCTGTATGGCAAAGCAGGGTGAAGCGTGCGGGCCGGAGGCAAAAGGCGGTTCATGCGCGGGACGAAGCACGTCCAGGGAGGGCGTGCACGCCGGAATTTTAGAGCCGGCGACCGCACCTTCGGCCTTCCTGGCGCCGCGACCCGCACGGCTCGTGTCTTCGCCCAGGGGTACGGCGTCGCCGAGGTGGAGACCGGCCGTCCCGTGGACGCCGAGCGGACCGTCTTCGCCCCCGCGTCGGTGGCCAAGCTGATCACCGCCACCGCCGTCATGCAGCTCGTCGAACGGGGCCGGATCGACCTGAACGCCGACGTCAACCAGTACCTCACCACGTTCAAGATCGACGACGCCTACCCGGGCCGGCCGGTCACCATGGCGAACCTGCTGACCCACACCGCCGGGTTCGCCGGCGGCGACTTCGGCACCGGCGCGGCCACCGCCCGTGATGTGCACCCGCTCGGCGCCCACCTCGCCGACCACCAGCCGCCCCGGATCCGGCCGCCCGGCGCCAGGGCCGTCTACTCCAACTACGGGATGGGCCTGGCCGGCTACCTGGTCGAGGTGCGCTCGGGCCTGCCCTTCCACCAGTACGTGCAGGAGAACATCTTCCGCCCGCTCGGCATGACGCACTCCAGCATGGCCCAGCCCGAGCCCGCCCCCGTCGCCCAGGCGCTGGCCCCCGGCTACCGTCTCCAGGACGGCCACCAGGTCCGGGCCGACGGGGCAAAATACGGGCACATGCCGCCGCACGGAGCCGGCTTCCGCTCCACCGCCACCGACATGGCCGCGTTCATGCTGGCCCAGCTGGCCGGTGGCGGGCGGATACTCAGGCCGGACAGCGTGCGGCTCATGCAGAGCCGCCACTTCGGCAACGCCGAGGGCACCGCCGGCATGGGGTACGGCTTCCAGGAGTACTTCAGGAACGGCCGGCGCCTGCTGGTGCACCGGGGCAACATTCCCGGCTACTTCGCGATCATGGCGCTGATCCCCGACCGGGGCATCGGCGTCTACGCCTCCTACAACGGCATCGGCAAGGGCGGCCCCGACTCCGCCTGGTCCCTGGTCAACGCCTTCGCCGACCGCTTCGCCCCTCCCCCGCCCCGGCGGGCGGCACGCCGGGCCCGCTGCCCGACGTCGCCCAGTACACCGGCACCTACCGTACGGCCCTGGCCGCCGACATGACCGACCTGGGCAAGCTCAGCTCGCTCACCAGCACCGTGACGGTCAGCGCGACCGGCGACGGCCTCCTGACCACCACCGGCGCGGTCGCGCTCGGCCCCACCGAGAGTCGCCAGTGGACGCAGATCGCCCCCGCCCTGTTCCGCGAGAAGAACGGCTACCGCACCATCCGGTTCCGCCCTGACGGCCTGCTGGCCACGGAGAACCCGGCGGGGCCGCTGGAGCGCCTGGCCTGGTACCAGTCGCCCACGGTGCACCTCGGCGTGCTCGGCGTGAGCCTGACCGTGCTGCTGTTGTCGGCTGTGGGCGGACCCCTCGCACCTGCCGTACGCCTGGCGCGCCGCCGCCGCAGGCCCGGCGGATCCAGTGACGGACCCGCACCCGCGGGCGCTATCGGGGCTGCCGCCGAAGCCGGGCGGACGGCGCACCGGCGGCCGGTTCGCGGGCCACGCCTGGCCGGGCTGCCCGCGTGGATCACGGCAGTGCTCGTCACGGCCTCCGCCGGATCCCTCGCGGCGATGTTCGCCGACTTCGACGCCAACCAGGCCGAGTTCTTCCTGGGCGGCAGCCCGTTGTTCACGACCATCACCACGCTGCCCGTCCTGGCCGCGGCCGGGGCCGGGGTGACGCTGGTCACCGCCGGGATGGCCTGGGTCAAGGGCTGGTGGACCCTGGCCGGGCGGGTTCACTGCACCGTCGTGGTCCTCGCCGCGCTCGCCTACCTGAGTGTGGCCGCCGCCTACAACCTGATCGGCTGAGAGCATCCGGCGACCCCGCCGCCGAACGGTCCGCACGAACGCTACGCCGTGGGTGCCGCGACCGCCTGCTCATCCACGGCGAGCGGCAGCGTCGTGGCACCGCATCGCACCGCACCGGCCCGCCGGGTCGGGTCAGCCGGCCGACCTGCGCTTGCGGTAGGCGCGTTGTTGGCAGGCTCGTGAGCAGTAGACGCGGGGGCGGCCCGAGGGGGCGGTTTCCAGTGGGGTGCCACACTCGGGGCATATTTCGTCACGGCTTTCGTCACGCTCCCGGATCAGCACCTCGACGCCGTCCAGGAGGCGGCGCAGGCCGAACGTGAAGGAGTCCTCCGGGTCGTCCCAGGCGCCGGTCTCCCACAGGCGCGAGAGGGCGGGAAAGCGGTCGAGGCGTTCGTACAGGGAGTCGCGGGCGCCCCACCACTCCTGCTCGGACACGCCGCTGCGGCTTTCCTCGCGCCGGGTCTCGGCCAGGAGCAGCGCCTCGGCGTCCACGAACCGGCCGAGCAGGCCGACCACCGCGACCACCTCGGACGGCCGCAGCGCGGTGCCGGTCAGCGCGCCGAGCATGTGGTCGTAGTGGGCGACCGCGTTCGGGCCCGGCAGGTGGCGGGAGCCGCGCACCTCGGCCAGCCACGGGTGGCGCAGGCGGAGCTCCCACGCCCGCCGGGCCGCCTCCTCCAGCCGCCCCCGCCAGCCACCATCGGCGTCCGGGGCGACGTCCGGCGGGGCGTCCGGCGGGGCGTCCGGGGCGGCTTCCGGGGCGGCGTCGAGGGCTTCGCCCAGCACCTCGTCGCGCATCAGGTCCACGAGCTGGTCGCGGCCGGGCACGTGGCGGTAGAGGGACATGGTCGTGAAGCCCAGCCGGTCGGCGACCTTGCGCATCGACAACCCTTCCAGGCCCTCGGCGTCGGCCAGCTCGACCGCGGCCCGCACGATCCGGCCCAGGCTGAGGCCGGGCCGCGGCTCCCGGTCCGCGTCCCGCCACAGCAGCTCGACCCCGTGGTCCGGGTCCCCCGCCACACCTCGCGCCATTGGCACCTCCCTCGTTTATGGTGTATTACTCCGTGTACGCCATAAACAGCAAAGGGGAAACCTGTGTTCCACTTCCATGTCGCACCCGGCGGGGACGACTCCTGGCCCGGCTCCCTCGAACGCCCCTTCGCCACCCTCGACCGCGCCCGCGAGGCCGCCAGGGAGTCCGGCGGGGAGTCCGTCGTCCACCTCAGGGGCGGCGTCCATGTGCTGGCCGAGCCTCTGGAGCTCACCGGGGCCGACTCGGGCACCGTCTACCAGGCGTACGGCCACGGCACTCCCGACCAGGAGGACGCCGTGCTGAGCGGCGGCCGGACGATCACCGGCTGGCAGGTGCGCGACGGCGTCTGGCTGGCCGACGTCGGCGGCCTGGAGACCCGCCAGCTCTACGTGGACGGCCGCCGCGCCGCCCGGGCCGGGATCGACGGGCTGCCCGGTTCGTCCCCGGCCGCGACCGCCACCGGCTACGTCACCGACAGCGCCGCGCCGCTGACCTGGACCAGCCCGCGGGACGTGGAGTTCGTCCACCGCGGCGTGTACCCGTGGACCGAGGGCCGCCTGCCCGTCGCGGACGTCGCCCAGGACGGCGGCCGGACCGTGATCACCATGGCGACGCCCGCCTTCGAGTGGGCCGCCGAGCTGTACAACTCCACCTGGGAGGGCACCACCACCGCCGGGCCCGGCCTGCCCACCAGGATCGAGAACGACCCGAGCTTCCTGCGCGAGCCGGGCACGTTCGTGCTCGACCGTTCACGGCCGGGCCACCACGTGCTGCGCTACCTGCCGCGTCCCGGCGAGGACCCGGCCCGTACGCGGGTGGTCGCCCCGGCGCTGGAGACCCTGGTACGCGGGTCCGGCGCGCGGCGGGTGACCTTCCGCGGGCTGACGTTCGCCGAGGCGACCTGGTTGCGCCCGAGCCGCCCCGAGGGCTTCGTGCACTATCACGGCAGCGGCTTCTACGAGGGCGGCGGCGTCGGCGTGGCGGAGCTGGGCGAGGGGGCGTCCGTGACGTATCCCACGGCTTCCGTGACGATTCCCGCCTGCGTCACGTTCGAGGACTGCTCGGACGTGGTGATCGAGGGGTGCCGGTTCATCAGGCTGGGGGCGTCCGGGCTGGGGCTGTCCGGCGGCGAGGGGCACGTCGTGCGCGGCTGCGACTTCGACACGCTCTCGGCGGGGGCCGTCGTGGTGACGGGCAGCCGGGGCACGGTGATCGAGGACAACCTGATACGCGGCGTCGGGCTCGAATATCCGGGATCGCCGGGGATCGCGGTGATGGGAACGTCCGGGTGCGTCGTCGCGCACAACGAGGTCAGGGACGTGCCGCACTGCGGGATCACCGCCGGGCCCGGCGAGGGCACCCGGATCGTCCGCAACCGGACCGTCGACACCATGCAGGTGCTGGCCGACGGCGGCGGCGTGTACGTGTCGGGGCCGCAGGGCGCTTCCCATGACGACGGGGCGCTGGTGCTGGGCAACGTCATCGAGGACACCCGCACGCCGTACAACTTCGGGCTCTACACCGACTACGGCGCCTCCTGGGTGCGGGTGGAGGAGAACGTCGTCGCGCGCGCCGACAACACGGCGGTGCTGCACGTGGGCCCGCCGCTGGAGAACGTCGTCTACCGGGGCAACTTCTGGGACGCCGACCCGCTCGGCCACGACGCCCCGCCACCCGGGGTCACGTACGAGGAGAACCACACCATCAAGGACGAGCAGGCACTGAACGCCGCGACCACCGCCATCCGCGCCCAGGCGGGCCCGCGCCGCGCCCTCTGACGAACGGAGGCATGTTCCGGCAGAACCAGGCATGGCCCGCCACCGGCCAGGTGCGGGAGCCGGGTTCGATCCAGCTTCCGGCGTACTTGGCGTTGGTGGTGGTGGCGCCGGAGGGGTACTGGACGGCGACCGGAAGACGAGTCCCAACAGAAAAGCCCAGCTGACCCCCAGGACTGATCCACTATGGGAGTGACCGTCCACCCCAGCCTGAAGCGTGCGCAGTTGCTCGGGGGGCCAAACGGCGGGGATCCCTTGTTGCCGGACTTGCTCCCCCAAGGCTTGCGCTGCCTTGGCGGCTTCCGCGTATGGGCGCGAGATCATCCCGCTAGTGCTCCATCCGGGCGGCGTCTCTTTCGCCCTCGTCGGGCCAGTGCGTTGCACCATGACCGCGCGCCAGGCTGTACGGCTGTGCCAGACCTTCACCCCCGCGCACGGTGCTGCCGGTCAACACGGAAGCCTCTCGATGACGACGGCGGTTCCACGACGGCGGTTCGACGCCGTCGTCGAACCGCCGCTCCAGGAAGTCCACAGGCCGCCGCCGCTAGGCTCGGATGTGTTGGGACGCAGCCGGGAAGGGATCCGATCATCAGCAGCGACTTTGCCTCTCCGCCGGAGGACCGGTCACGGCCGGCGCGCCGCCGCGTCACCGAAGCGGCCATCCTGAGCGCCCACGACCAGAGCCCGGCCGAGATCGCCCAATGGACGTGCCCGCATGGGCG
The DNA here is from genome assembly GCF_040298265.1 of Nonomuraea sp. NPDC001636. Classification (NCBI taxonomy): domain Bacteria; kingdom Bacillati; phylum Actinomycetota; class Actinomycetes; order Streptosporangiales; family Streptosporangiaceae; genus Nonomuraea; species Nonomuraea sp. NPDC001636. The sequence goes on along the minus strand of NZ_JBEOZT010000019.1, from coordinate 181,243 downwards.
GCATGCCGGCCACGGCTGCGTCGCCTGCTACCACGCCTGTGCCGACGCCGATCCGGCACATCCGCATTGGGAGGTCGCGGCGTGGTTCACCACCGAGCGGCCGATCCCCATCAGGGCGTTGCAGGACGTGCACCGCCACGACCGCGGGCTCACGCTGACCCAGCCGTCGACGCCCCTGGTCTACCTGCTGAGCGCACGGGTGAGAGCCGCCCTGGGCGTGGAGGCGGTGGCGGGAGTGGTGGGGTTCCTGGTGCAGAACCGGCACATCGTCGACACGTTCACCGTGACGGAGATCCGCGCCGTCCACTCCTGAACGCCCCCGCCGGGTGGGCCAGGTGCTCGGCCGCCGCCCTCCGGGGCGCTGGGCGGTATCCGGCTCGGTAGGGCGCAGATTTGCCCCACAAGTCCTCCACGCGCAAAACCGGAGACGAGCTCACCTCAATGGGGCGGGCGCTGCGCGTGGCCGTGGGCGGCCTCGGCGGCGCTGCAACTGCTCTCCCCAGGCATGGCCTGGACGCGGGAGGGCCACCACACCTCGACGCCCTGCGGGCCCACCCGGGCGAACAAGCATGTTCCCGGACGTTCCCGCAACGCGACGCCGATCACGCCGTCGATCTCGGCCACGTCCTTGCCGATGCGGTCGTCGAGGTCCAGGTGGTCCACCGTCTCCTGGGCGGCCGCCAGGTCGGGGGTCTTGGGCAGATGCGTCTCCAGCCACGCGAAGGCGTCGCCGGGGATCGCCGCCGGGGAGCGAAAGACCCGGGGCTCGCCCGCCGGGCAGTCGACCTCGTGCACGTCGGCGTCGGCATAGGACACCCAGATCTCGAAGCAGACGGATGCCACCGCTTACCTGGACGGGGACGGGCCGTGGGTCGCTTCGTAGGCGCGCGTGGCGGCGTCCACGGGCTGCGGCCGGCCGTCCGCGCCGACCCGGCCCGTGGCGCGGATCCGCAGCAGCACCCGTCCCTGGTCGGTGGTGCTGTACCGGGTGCCCGTCACGGAGTACACCTCGACGTCCTCGTCCCGGGAGAGCACCCAGCCGACGTCTTCGGCGTTCCAGTCGAGGCCACGGCCGAGTCGCGCGGCGATCTCCTCGGCGTGCACGCGCGCGGCCCGTACGGCGGGATCCTCGGCGCAGGCGCTGAGCACGAGCAGGACGGCCAGGAACACCAAGGGGAGTCGGCGCACCCTTCCTCCCTACCTCACCCCGGCGGCGGGGACGGCCGACGTGTCCGGACGGTGACCTGATCGCCGCGAAAGGCGTGCAACGCCTGGGTTCGCGCCGGACATCAGGCGGCGGATGACCGAGCAGGTGAGCCCGGCGCCGGCCACGATCGGGAAGCTCACCGGCCACGCACGCCGCGACGCCGCCGACGAGTGACGCCTGGCGCCGGGAGTACGGCCCCGACGAAGAACACGTCGCCTTCGGACTCCCGCCGACGGTCGCTGCAGAGGTGGACCGGCTGGGCGGACGACCCCGAAGACAGAGCGTTCGGTCTCTCCTTCGATTCCGGGCAGCGAGTTGACGCGCTGTTGGTCTTGCGGTTAAGGCCGGGCTTGTGGACCCTTGGACGGTGGCCGACAGCGTAGACGCGGTGTGCGATCACCCGTACCGGACTTCCTGGATCCACCGCACGGCCAGACCGAGCCCGGTGGTCTCGCTCTCCACCGACGCGATCCCGAGGAAGGATCGCCTGGAGTGGTGGGCGCACATCGCCGCGCACGAGGTCGTTCCCACAGCGCTGTCCAGCGAGCACGCCGAGGACTTCCACGGCCGGGTGCAGTCCATCGACCTGTCGCATGTGCGGGTGGGCGACTTCACGATGTCGCCGCTGAAGGGCCGGCGCACCCCGGCCCACATCAGCCGGCACGACCCCGAAGGCTACGAGCTGTACCTGCTGCACAACAACGCGAACCGGCTGCGGCAGCACGGCAACGAGTCCTTGTTGCAAGCCGGTGACATGGGCGTGTTCGACACCTCCTCCCCGTACGTGACCGAATTCCTCGGCACGGACCGGCCGACCCGGGTGACGCTCCTGTTCCTGCCGCGCGACGCACTGCCGCTGACCAGCGGCCAGATGGAGCGGCTGCTGGCCACCAGGCTCCGGGCGGCCACCGGCTCAGGGGCGCTGCTGTCCCGCTACCTCACCGGCCTGCTGGAGCACGCCGACGGTTGCCACCCTGCCGAGTTGCCTCGCCTCGGCACCATCGGCGTGGACCTGGCCGCCGCCTTCCTGGCCGCGCGGATCGACGCCGGCCGCCAACTGCCGGCCGAGAGCCGGCAGCGGATCCTGGCCGCGCGGATCGACGCCTTCATCGACCAGCATCTCGGCGACGCCGATCTGGGGCCGTCGAGCATCGCCGCGCACCACCACATCTCCGTACGCACCCTGCACGCGCTGTTCGAGCAGCGGCACGAGACCGTCAGCGCCACCATTCGCCGGCGTCGGCTCGAACGTTGTCACGCCGATCTGGCCGACCCGCGGCTCAGGGACGATCCGATCGGCGAGATCGGCATGCGCTGGGGCTTCAGGAACGGCGCCGAGTTCAGCCGCGCGTTCCGCACCGCCTACGACCTCAGCCCGAGGGATCATCGCCGCCGGTCGCTCGCGGGACACGACGGCCAGCAGGGTCCGTACACGCCGGCCGCATCGCCTGACCGGGCCCGGGCCGGGGAAGGTCAGCGGCCGGCGAGATCGCGGTAGGTGTCCCTGACGACCGTCAGGCGGTCGCGGCGGAACCGAGGGGGCTCGGCGGCGTGCACCTCGCGTCCGCGGGCGGACCAGAAGGCCGCCGCGGGGACGTCGTCCTGCCCCTCGGGGATGAACTTGAGCACCTCCTCCACGGCCGCACGAGCCATGGACAGCGCGCGGCGGGCGTTCTCCGGGTCGTCGGGGACGTTCCCGGCCGTGAGGTCGGCGAGCCACATCCACTCCCCCGCGTCGAGCAGCTCGGACGGCTCCGCGCCGCCGAACGTCGGCCAGCCGGCCGGCATGACCTCACGCGTGGGCAGCGAGAACAGGTACTCCCGCGCCGCACCGCAGTCTTCACAGGCACCCGAGTAGCACTTGGCCAGCGCGCCTTCGACGCTGACCACGCCGCTGTCCCACTCGGTGTCCATCGAGCCGCACGCGCAGGGGTTCAGGTCGAGGTACACGAGAGCCTCGTCGCGGGTGCGGGCAATCGGCCGATCGGTCACACGCGCAACCTACAGGGAACGCGGATCAACCTACTAGGGTGTCGCCATGCAGGCACCGACCGCGTTCGAGGAGCGGCTCAAGGAGGCGCACGGCCGTCAGGACCTGACCACCTGTCTCGCGCTGCTGCGGTACGCCGACTTCGCCTGCCCGGTCAGCCAGGCCGCCGCCGGAGGCGAGGAGCCGGTCGCCTGGCCGACGTTCCCCGGCGCCGATCGGGTGTGGGTGGCGGTGTACACCTCGGCGGAGGCGATGCGCGAGGCGACGGACGGCGCCGTGCGGCATTTCCGGATCCTTTCGCTGGTCGAGCTGGCGGCCGGCTGGCCGGATCCTCGCTGGGGTCTGGCCGTCAATCCGGGTCTGGAGCCGTCGTTCCTGCTCGAACCGGGCACGGTCGCCAGGCTGGCGGTGCCCACGCTGGAGCAGGACCTGGCGGCGGAGCCGGACAGCGGCCTCCCGATCGTGCAGAAGCTGCTGGAGGCGGCACAGCTCCAGGAACTGCTGGGGAGCGAGCGGCCGCGGATCTCCGGCTACTGCCATCACGCGCTCGACGTCGCCCACATCGCGACCCCTTCGGTGCTCACCGACGCGCTGCTCCAGGAGGACGCGCTCACCGCCGAGGGCGCGGTCAACCTGTTGCGCTGGCCGGCGGTCGGGGTGGAGCTCTACCGCACCCCGTACGGCGGCGTCGACGAGCGGGGCCGGACGGCGGTGGCCGGCTGGGTGATCGAGGAGCCGCCCTTCACCGGGATGGGCCTGGTGCCGAACGCCGCCGAGACCATCAGGGAATACAAGATCGACGGTGTCGGCCTGCCGCACGGCGCCGAGATCGTGGAACTGGGTTCCGACGGCGAGGAGCGCGTCCAGGCGAGGTACGACGCCGACCAGGGCCGCTGGCTGATGGTGGCGGACCGGTGAACGGGGAGTCGTACCGCGTCCGCTGGGACGGGACGGACTACGAGGCGTCGGCCGAGCTCGTCGACGGCCGGCTGTTCATGCGCCTGTACGCGCCGGCCCCGGCGGACGGTTTCGAGGAGGTGGCGCCCGGCCGGTTCGTACGCGCGGTTCCCGCGGCCGGCTGCACGGCGATCTGGCACGTCACGACCGTCTGCGAGTGGCGCGGCGCCCCCTTCCTGGTGCACGCGGAACGGGAGGCGGAGCTGCTCGTCGAGTACACCGGCGGGAACGCGCCGCACGCGGCCGGCCTCGGCCTGGAACGGATCGAGCGCGGCGTGTACCGCGCCTGGGTGCGGCGGGAGGAGGTCTCAGCGCTCGGCGAGCAGGCTGTGATGATCGGGGCGCCCGGTGAACAACAACCTTGATGATCTCTTTCGAGCCAGATGATGTTGTTGTTATATTCACCCCAGTTAGGGGGTGGGGCCTTGACCGAAGACGCTGACATAGTAGGGCTCCAGGCCTACGCCGACGAGTTACGCGAGACCTTCATGCGCATGCAGCGCGACGCGAGCGAGCTCAACGCCCGCGCCCAGGCGATCCGGGTCACGGAGAGATCCGCTGACGGGCTGGTCTCGGCCACGGTGAGCGTCCGCGGCGAGCTGATCAGGCTCGATCTCGACCCCCGGCTTTACCGGCGGCCCAACGCCAGGGGGCTGGCCGACGCGATCACCGACACCATCCGGCGGGCCACCGCCAAAGCCCTGGACGAGCTGGTCGACCTCTTCGAGCCCGTGGTGCCGCCCGAGCAGTTACGCGCCCATCTGGAGGGCGATCTGGAGACCGTGCTCGATCAGCTCTCCGGCCCGCTGCCGGGAGAAGGACGCCGCCGATGAGCGCCGACGACCGGGCGGACGTGCACATCCGCGAACCGATCAGCCAGAGCCTGAACCAGTGGGACGCGATGGCGACCGACCTCGGCGCCGCCTGGCCGGCCATCGCGGCGCGGATCCGGGCGTTGAACGCCGCCCGTCCGCAGGGCGACGGGCCGGACGGCGTGTCCTTCAGCAGGCAGTACCTGGCGGGCGGGGGCCCCGAGAGATTCCTGCGCGACACCGATGATCTGATCAAGGAGATCTCCGGCTCCGGGCCGCTGCTGCGCGCGACGGTCTCCAACACCCTCACCACCGAGCAGGCGATCGACCTGGGCCTGTCGAACGCCTACCGAAAGGCATGATGGCGGGCAAGGGGGACGTCACCACCGCCACCGACGAGGCGCGGAAGCCGGCAGGCGGCACCGGCGCGTTCGACGGCGGGATCGCCACCAAGGACGTGGAGCCCGTCTGGCAGACCGAGGCGCTGCCCGCCTGGGTGGTCCACCACCTGATCCCGTTGCTCACGGCGGGCCAGAGCTGGCCCGAGGGAAGCGAGAGCAAACTCTGGGAGTTACGCGTCGAGTACGTCAAGCTGATGAACCTGCTCATCGGCACTCTCGACCCGACCGCCGCCACGGTGCAGACCCTCAACGGCAGCCTCCAGTCGCCGGCCAAACCGGCCATCTTCAAGCGGCTCGCCAAGCTCTACGACGACAAGGCCGGCGTGGTCGCCAAGGCCCAGGAGTCCTTCTCCTACGCGAAGATGGTCGACAACTTCGCCCGCGAGACGCAGTACACCAAGCTCTCGATCAACGTCGCCTTCTGGATCGCGGTGATCGCCGCGTTCATCGCCCTGATCGCCGCGGGCTTCTTCCCGCTGGCGAGCCTGATCCTGCGCAGTGTCGGCACCGCCGGAGGCACCAGGATCGCCATGATCATGCAGCGCCTGGCGCTGGTGGCGTCGAGGTCGGGCGCGGTCACCGCGAGCGGCCAGGTCAGCAAGCTCGCCGGAGCCGGCGCGGGGTCGTTCTTCAACAAGGCGCTGGCGTACGAGCTGTTCGAGGAGATCTCCGAAGAGCTCCTGATCGACCTCACCACCCAGTACCAGCAGATCAAGATGGGCACCCGCGACTCGTGGGACTGGAAGAAGGTCAAGGCGGCGGCGATCGGCGCGGGCGCCGGCGCGATCGCGGGCACCAAGCTCGGCGATCCGATGTCGCGCTTCGCCAACGACCTGCCGGGCATCTCGCGGCTGAACCGGATGGCGGGCGACAACCGCGGCGTCGGCAACGCGTTCCTGCGCTTCCCCGGACGCGCGCTGAACACCGGCCTGAACAACATGGTCGCCTCGCCCGCCGGCAGCATCGTCGCCAACTACGCCGTCTACGACCAGTTCGCGCTGCCGGGCGCGGAGGGCTTCTACGGCGGCTTCCTCGGCGGCGCGGGGCGTACGAACACTCTCAGCCCGACCAATCTGGAGGTCCTGCACGCGGCCGTCACCCCCGTGACCTCGCTGAGCAACGTGTTCAACGAGGCGCTGGCCGCCCAGCGGAACGCGTCCACCATCACGACGGCTCCCGGCCTCGGGGACCTCTCCTCCGTCCCCGGCCCTCAGACCGGTTCGCCCGACGCCGGCGGGAGCCCGGTGTTGCCGCAGGGCGACCTCTCCGGCGGGGGCAGGCGGGACCGTACGAGCACGGTCACCGAACCGGCGGCGCCCCACCAATCGGCACCGAAGGCGGCCCGAGCCGTACAGATGCCGGACGCCACCCCGGACGCGCCGCAGGCCCCCCGTCCCCAGCACACCAACGACGCCAAACCCCGCCAGGACGCCCCTACCCCTCAAGTTCAATCCCAGCCGCAGGACCAGCAGGACCGATCGCAGGACCCGCGCCCAGACGCGCGACCGGCGTCCCAGCCGGCCGCGCAGGACGCCTCCCCCGCCGCCGATCAGCAGGCCGCGCCCACGACGGACCAGGCGCCCGCCGAAACGCCGCGCACCTCCCCCGGCTCGGACACCGCCGCCGCCCAGACGCCGGCCACCACCCCGGACGCGGCCCCCGCTCCGGACACGACCACCACCCCGGACACGACGCCCGCTCCCGACCTGACCAGCGGCACCCCCGACACGTCCGGCGCCCCGGCCGAGAGCACCGCCCCGGCCGAGAACACCACCCAGGACAGCACCGGCACCCCGGAGACCGCGGGGACCGGGGGCCCGCAGAGCGTCGGGGAGCCCCGTACCGCCGAATCCGCTCCGGCCCCGCAGGACACCCGCCCCCTCACCACGGCCGAGACGGCGGCCGCCCCCGGCCCCACCCCGCAGAACCAGGCTGACCCCACCCCTGTCCCCGCACCCGCCCAGCAGCCCGCCACCCCCGGCCCCTCCCTGGTCACCAGGCTGATCGGCGCTGTCCGCCGTACCAGGGACGCCCATGCCCTCGTGAGCGGGCGTCCCGTCAAGCGCACCAGGTTCGTCGCGAACGGCCGCGAAAGCGGCGTGCCGGCGCTCACGGTGGCGGAGGCCAGAGCGGCGTTCGAGGTCGAGGTCCTCGCCTCCGACCTCGGACCCGAGGTCACCGGCATGCGCTGGACCGCCGCCGACACGCTCGTGGTCGAGGTCACCGGTCTCCCCGACCAGCGGTTCACCTTCACGGTGGGCCGCGTCACCCGCAGTCGGCTGGGCCGTACCGTGCTGTACGCGAACGGCGAGAACAGGGTGCGGCTGGCACCTGGCGTGGCCCCCGACCAGGTCGCCAGGCTGGTCCTGCACGAGATCGCCGACACGTTGCACGCCAGGAACCAGCCGCGCCAGGGCCTGATGCGCCGCCTGATCACCCAGCCGAACGAGCGCGACGAGTGCCTCACCGCCCGCCGTCGCGAGCTGGTGTTCCTGACCCGCCGGATCGGCGAGACGGGCGGGACCGAACGGACCGTCATGGAGGCGGAGCGGGACGCCGTACGCAGGATTCTGGAGGCCCACGGCGAGCTGGAAGGGAGTGAGGCGCGACCGGCGCCGGCCCGTCAGTCGACGAACGACCTGATCGACCTGCTGACCCGCCACGACCAGGCCGTCGCCCAGCTCGAACAGGATCTCGACCAGGTGCTGGCGCAGCAGATCGACCGGCTCCTGCGCGTGGAGTCCGACCTCCGGCTCCTGGCGATGACGGTCACCGACATGGGCACCTCCTCGCTGCTGACGGCGGCGTCCCAGGCGAGGGCCGCGTACGAGAGCGCCCAGTCACTCGTGCACACCGCGGGCGCTCCCGGCAGGAAGGGCACCGAGTTCGCCAGGGCGCTGCACGCGGCCCACCAGCTCCGCCTGCGGTACGAGGAGCAGGCCGACCCGGCCGTCTTGGTTCCCGCGCTGCCCCAGGCCGCCGAACCGGACGTGCTCGGCGCCCACATCGCCGCGCTGCGGGCGGCCGCCGACGAGCTCACCAGCCCAGCGCGACGTTCACCGGGCACGGCGGCGGAACGCCGGAGCGCGGCCGACTCGGCCGTACGGGCCGCCGAGGCGTACCAGTTGCTCCTCGACGAGACGGTTCAGGCGCGGCGTATCCTGATCGCCCCGCCGCACGAGCTCGCCTCGCAGCTGCTCCGCCTGGGCGCCACCCACGAGGGGTACTACCGTAAGCTCACGACGCCGGACCTGCTGACGAACACGCGCGACGCCCGGGCCATCGACGCCACGCTCGGCGACCTCCTCCAGCGCGTGTCGGACCGGCGGGCCGCCGCCACGGCGCTGCGTACCACCATCGAGGGGTTCGACGGGGTCGTCAGGGCGCAGCGCGCGGCGGTACGCGCCTACAACCAAGCGGCGAGCGCGCCGTACGTGCTCGCCGCGGAGGCGCTGGCCGCGCGGGACCTGGAGGGCGCACGGAGGTGGCGGGCCATCGCGGCGGAGCTCGCCCGGCTCGGCGCGCTGCACGAGGCGGCCGAAGGCCTGGCGATCGCCGCCCGCGACGCCCACGAGGTGCTCGCCGACATGTTGAAGGGCGTGGCCTCGGGAGAGCCGGTCGACCACGCCGCGCTGAACGCCGCCGCGCGAGCGGCCGCCACGGCCATGGAGGCGTACCAGGATGCGGTCGCCGCGCTGCCGCCCGCGACACCGCCCGCCCTCTCGGTGCCCAAGCCCCCGCCCACCGCGCTGTCGGAGCTGAGGGCGGAGGTCGAAGCGGAGGAGAAGAGGCTGGAGGCCGCCTGGGCGCACAACCTCGAACTCAGCAGCCGTCACCGGCACCATGCCGAAGAGTCCTGGGACAAGGCTCGGGAGGCCTGGAATCACGCTTTCCTGCACGGTCTGAGCCAGGACGACGGCGCTCCCGAGCGCGCGCGTCGGCAGGTGCTGGCCGCCGAGCAGGCGGAGTCCGCCGCCAGGTACCACACGCGGGCAGCCGAGCGGTACGCGGCCGCCGCGATCGCCGCGAACCAGGCCCTTGACGCCACCGACGCGACAATGACCGCCCTGAACCGGGTGAACAGGCCGGACAAGCCCAGAACGCTCCAGGTCGAAGTCGCCCTCCAGAAGATGCGGAGCCGATCGGACGCCTACGACTCGGCACACCGGGAGGCACTGCCGCCGCCGCACGCCCTGCTGGCCGCCTACACCGCCGGCCCGATCGCCAACCTGGCCCGGCTGACCGATCTGGTCAACAAGCTGCTCACGGATCAGGGCCTGTCCGCACGCTTCTCCCAGGAGGAGCTGCGGCGGGCGATCCGCCAGGCCTTCCAGACCGCGGTCGCGCCGGACGGCCTGCTGCTGCGCCTGAACGGGACCGAAGACGCGGAACTGCGGATCCGGTTGACGCTCGACGACCTCATGGAGGTGGTGAAGCCGGCCGCCTCCCACTCCGAGACCATGCTCGGACAGCTCCCGCAGGGCGGCGGCAGGGCGTCCGCCACCGGCCGCCGCTCCAGGGGGCTCAACTTCGACCGGGACATCGTGGACCTGTTCCGGCTGTGGATGCGGAGCACGTCCTCGGAGACCCTCCACTCCATCGCCGACCACGGTGTCATGAGGGTCATGTTGGGCAGGGGTGGCGCTCATTCCGTCTCCACCGCGGCGCAGGACAACTGGCTGGGCGGCAACGTCGAGGACAACCGCGGCACGGCCACCATGTTCACCGCCAAGGCGAGCTGGAACGTGGAACTGCGCACCGCGTCCGGCCCCCCGGTGACCGACTCGCCGCCCGCCGGGGAGACCACGCGTCAGAGCCTGTGGCTCTCTCACGCCTATCTCCTCGACCCCAGTGACAAGCCCCTCCAGCTTCCCGAGGCCGACCGGCGGCGCTCCCCCTTCCCCGAGCACGTCGTCGTCAGCATGACCGGCCTGCTCGATCTGGCCGAGCGGGTGACCGGACGGCTGACGAAGGTCATGCGCAGCTCCGTCGCCCGCAACCAGGTCGTCACGGCGATCACCGAGGACCTGCCCAGCAACCTCGGCGTGGCCGTCAACGATCCGGCGGGGCTGCGCCGGCCCATCATCGTGAACGGCCGGATCCGTGGCGTGATGACGATACGCACGACCGTGCTCCCCGGGGACACACGTGTCGGCGGCCCCAGCACCAAGCATCACCAGGAACGGCTGCGCGTCGGATCCTCCCAGGCGGGCCAGGGCCACTCCGACAACCACGACACGAACTTCGGACTGACCGCCGGACTTACTTCGCAGACGGCCGACCAGACCGATCAGGACCACCCTGCATGGGAAGCCACCCTCCGCGGCGATGTGGGAAAAGCGGCATCCGCGTCCACCGGCGTGACCGGCGTGGCCATCCATCCGAGCGTGCAGCGATGGGCGGGTGAGACCCAGGGCTACCTGCTGAACATGGTGCACACGGTGACGATCCAGATGGGCCGTAACGACCCGATCACCCTCGTCTCCGACCCGAGCACCGGACTGTTCCGCATCCCCGAACCGGACGCCTACCGCTACGGCCTGCCGGTCGACCCGGCAGCGGAGATCGGGCGCGACGCGGACGGCAACGTCGTGCTCAGAGGCGATCCCGTCAAGGTCGATCCGCCCGGCAGGGTGGGCGCACTGCCCACCTGGTACGGGACGGGCGAGAACCAGACGCGCGGCGCGGGCCCTGCACTGGTTCAGCGGATCACCGGCATGGACTCGATCCGGGCCCAGGTCGAGGAGTATCTGCGCCGCGAAGGCGTGTTGCCCGAGCTCAGGAACGGCGTCCCCCGCTACTCCCTCGACGCTTCGGTGAGGGCGAGCCAGATGGCCAACGAGCAACTGGTCGCCGAGCAGTTCTCCGCCGAACGCCTGGAGACCGGCTACGACCAGGCAGCCCAGGCGGGCCTGATCGTCAACCTGGTCCACCACAGCCCCCTCGGCCCGGCCGAGCACTACACCCTGCGGATCAGCCTGAGGCAGGACTTCGACAACGCCGTCTACGAGGGGGTGACCGGCGCCGAGCCGGTGGTGAACCTGGACATCGGCTCCGACACCTACACCTCGTCCCGGAACACGACCGGGTCGTGGGGAGCGGGATTGGGAAGCGGCCTCTCCCTGAAAGATGACCCCGGCCTCGATCTCGGAAAATCCAACCTCTCCGTCGGCCTCGGCCGGAACCGCCAGGTGGAGCTCACGACGGGCAGCACCGTCAACCAGGTGAAACTCCTGGAGGGCACCGGGCAGAGCGCGGTCTTCCGCATCCCGCACGTCGTCCAGGTCGAGCGGCTGACCGGGGCGAACCTCGTACGGCCCGTGGCGGAGGGGCGGGCCGGGGACGCGCGGATCGTGCTCCCCTCCGATCTGCTCCCGCTCGCGCTGTCGTCCGACGGGCACCCGCGTCCGCCGGGGCCGCGGCACCCCACCTCGACGTCGGTGCTCCGGCGGGCCACCGTCGCCCACCTCGACGTCGGCGACATCGCGACGACCGTCGCGGACCTGCTCGGCGGTTCGTTCGACCGCGGCTCGCCCGCGTTCCAGCACCTCGCGGCGTTCTTCAACGTACGCAGCCTGGTCAGCCACCCCGAGGTGTTCACCACCGGTCACCGGACCGGGGTGGACCGCCAGACGGCGAAGGGGACGGCGCGGCACCAGCCGGTCCGCCTCCGCCTGACGCAGGGCCAGTCGCGCTTCCTGTCCGCCACCGACATCCTGGTCGGCGACATCAACCTCACCCTCAGCTCCCAGAGCAGCACCACCCGGATCTCCAGACCGCGCGACGTCGGGGGCTCCATGGGAGTGCCGGCGCCCGGTGAGCGGGCGGAGGAGGGGAGCGGCACCACCTCATGGGGGCGTACGACCTCCAACGAGCGGAAGCTGATCTCCGGCCCCGAGCGACTGACCATCGACACGGGCAGGCACTACGCCTTCGTGATGGACGTCGCCGCGGAAGTGACCGTGGGTTCCGGCATCAGAGCGAAGACGGTCACGCGGAACGACGGCACCGCCGTCTACCTGCTCGCCGAACGCGACGCGCTCGACCTGTACGCGAACGAAGAGGTGGAGCTGCCGCTGCACCAGCTCGCCGACGCGGCCGAACGGGTGATGAACGGCGACCTGAAGCTCGGCCGCCGGGTCGCGGTCAGGTTCATCACCCGGTACCTCCAGGACCTGAAAAGCGCGAGGACCGCCCATCCGTCGGGCGTCCCGGGCCTGACCACCCTGCCCGGCGTCCCCCTCAGCCAGCGGCACGACACCGGCAGGGCCCTCGCCGCGCTCCTCGAACTGTTCTCCTCCGAGACGCTGGCCGAGATGATGCCGCCGGGGGTTCCGCCGGGCCGGCCCGGCGAGCCGGCCGCCGAGACCATCGACCGCATGCTGAGCCGGCCGGAGTTCCGGGACCACGTCAAGGCGCAACTGGAGGCGGCCGCCCGGCGCCTGGAGAACGGCGAGGTGGCCGCAGAGCTCGCGCCGACGTACCAGGACGCCATCGGCATGAGCACCGTCAAGGGGGTCAGCCTCCATCCGGAGGACCGGCCGCGCGCCGAGGTCGAGCTGCTGGACGAGATCGCGGAGGCGGTCGAGGCGGTGGCTCCGGGCGCGCTCGCACAGGACACCGACCTGTGGCGCGCGCTGTCGGCCGACTTCTCCGGCAACAGCTGGCTGGGCAAGATCGACACTCTGCTCGACCCGGACTCCCCGCCCGCCGAGTACACCGTCAGGGGCGACGGGGTCACGGACACCCTTGAGGTCACCGTACGGGCCGTGCTCAGCGATGACGTCCAGTATCGGGGCGAGGTCTCCGACGTGGGGCAGATCCTCCAGCTCTACACCATGCACGAGGAGAACATCTCCGAGTCCTCGGCGCTGACCGGCACCCTCGGCGGTAAGGACACGGAAGACGGCGCGGACTCGGGTTCCACGGGCACCGACCGCGGACGCGGCGCCTCGGCCGCGAGCAACCTGCAAGAGACCCGGGTGCAGCGGGCGGCCTCGTTCGAGGGGACCAGGGCGGAGGTGCGCCAGGGCATCAGGCTCGTGGTCGACGTACGGCGGGTGAGGTCCACGTCGCCTGTTGAGGACGCGTCGCCGGTGGCAGAGGCTTCCCGACGCGTCTCGGGAATCATCGACCGGCTCATCCCGCCCGGCATGGTCGCGCGCGCGGGCACCGCCCCGCAGCCCGCCGTGGCCGATCCGCGGCCCTTCCCCGTGCCCGAGAACTTCATGGTCGAGAGCACGCGGGTGAAGGACCTCGCGAAGGCCGTCGAACGGCACCTGAAGGCGACGATGGACCTCGACCTCTCCCGCCAGGCGTCCCGTGCGCTCGCCCGGATCCTGACCGGCAACAACCGGAACACCAACTTCGAGCTCATGACGGCCGAGGACGGGCTCATGGTGCTCGAAGTACCGCAGGGGCACGGCAGGGTGGCCCGCGTGCACGTCGGAGCCGTGTTGTCCGAGCCCGTGACGATCGCCCAAGGTCACAAGGACTACGAGATCGGGCAGGTCGACCGCAGGCAGTGGGGCACGTCCGCGAGCTCGGACCGTACCCGGTGGCTCCCGGCCGGGATCGCCGTCGGGAGCAACGACATGCGGAGGTGGCTCCCGTTCGACCTGAAGTTCGGCCTGGGCGGCAGCTACCGCAGCCAGGGCGGCGACGGCGTGTCGGTCGGCGGCGGCAACCGCAGGGAGACCAGCGTCTTCGAGAAGGCCGACAGCAGCTCGGTCAGGTTCCGGGTCGACTACACCGTACGCGTCGAGGTCTCGCCGGCCCCGAAGCCCGGGCGGAGGCCGCCGCAGGGGGCCGTCCGCGTCGCCACGGGCCACGCCGATGTGATCGTCTTCGACGAGGTCATGCGGGAGCTGGCCGAACAGGCCGAGAACCCGCCGCCGGTCGCCGGCCACGAGGCTCCCGGGCCGGTCGCCCCCGCTGCCGCCGCCCTGCCGGGGCCGGTCGGCTCGGGGACCGGGCGGCCCGCTCGTTCGTACGGGGAGCTCAGGCAGGCGCAAGTGGACGCCCGCGATCGGAACGAGAACGTCCTGGTCACGCTCCTGCCTCCGTACGGGCCGCCCCTGACCTACGTCGCCACCCCCGACGGCCGCCTGACGGCGCAGGGGGACGACGGAAGATTCGGGCGGCGCTTCGCCGGACTGCCGTCCTCCCTGATCGCGGTGGCCGAGCAGCACGGCATGGACCTGCTGGCCCTGCACGAGCGCACCATGCCGAGGACGGACACGAACCCCGCCACCTCCATCGACCCCGCCGACCCCACCGGACGCCCCGAGCGGCAGGCGGAGGCGGATCAGGCCCCCAGCCTCGCCGAGCACCTGAGGAACGAGCTGAGCAGGCGCGGCATCCTGCCGGCCGCGGATCCGGCGGCCTGGCCGGCCAAGAACAAGCCCGACGACGCGGAGAACGGGCCGGGCGGCGCGCCCCGTCACACCCACGCCTCCCCGCTCAACTCCGCGTTCGTCGCCGACGGCCGCCCGGCCGACGAGGGCGACCTCACCGTCGACGAGGCCAGGAAGGCGTTCAACAACGAGCTGCTGCTGGAGGACTTCGGCGGCGTCGCCGGCGCCTGGCGGGTGGTCTGGGACGGCGGCGACACCCTCGTCCTGGACTCCGACCTGCTCGGACAGGTGCACTTCAAGTTCCAGGTGGGGCCGGTCGAGGGCGGCTACCTGGGCGAGACCACCGCGACGAACACCGGCGAGCGGGGCGATCCGCACCTGGTGACCCTGGCTCCCCGCGTCGCCTCCGACCAGGTGGCCCGGCTCGTCCTGCACGAGATCAGCGACGTGCTCCAGTTCCGTACGGCAGGCGAGCACACGCACCCGCACACGCCGGGAGAGGCCACGCGCGACGAGTGCGTCACCGCCCGCCGCAACGAGCTGCGCTTCCTGGAACGCAAGCAGCACGAGGCCCTGGCGGCGGGCGACACCGCGGCCGCGGACCGGCTGGCCGTCGAGATCGCCGCGGTGGAGGCCGACCTCGCCGCGCGCACCGGCCCCTCGCACCCCATCGACGCCCTGATCAACTGGACGGAAGAAACCGACACCCAGGAAGCTTCAGACCCCCGAGCCGCCCAGGGGCCGGAGGTCCTGGGCATCCCGAGTGATCCGGAGCTGGCGGCCCTGGGTGTCCTTGGCGAGCCGGAGCCCCTTGGCGCGAACGTCTCCAAGGTGACGCTGGCCGACGGCTCTTCCGCCCTGCTCCTTGAGGAGTCCACTCCCCAGAGCAGGGACCTGACCCTGGTGATGACCGAACTGGCCCACCGCCTGGGCCTGGTCGGCCCCGCCAGGGCGGCCGGCGACCGGCACATCCTGATCGACTGGACACCTACCGCCACCTCCGGCGGCTTCCTCGGCACCCGCGAGGCGGTGCTTGCCGGATACCTCGCCGCCCTGGCCGACATCACGCCGCTGGTCACCAGACCGGCCCTCCATGTGCTGCCCAGCACCCGCCCGCTGCTCGACCTGTTCCTGCGCGAGGACGCCTCCGGCCGCCGCGACTGGGCGAGCAACCCGCTGTCCCCCTCGGACGTGCGGGTGCTGGGAGCCATGCTGGAGACCGCACGCGAGGACTTCGCCCGGATGGGCCTGCAGTCCCACTACGACGAGATCATGCGACGGCACCAGGGCATCGCGGGTGGCCCGTTCGCCGGGAACGCGGTCGGCCTGGAGAGCGTGGTGGCCGCCGTGCCGGGGGCCGAGCTGCCCCTCGCCCGTGTCGCGCCGCTCAGCGCCATGGACCAGAGCCCGTCCGCCTCGCTGACGGGCCTGGGCCCGGTTACCGAGGGCCGGGCCATCAACGCGGCTCGCCGCCTCCGCCTCAACGTCGAGCAGACCGTCAGGCAGGGCGTCCCGTCGAAGCGGGCGTCGGCCCTGGGCGAGGTGGTGACGTTCGCCGACGGGTCCCGCGCTCTCAGGATCCCCATCGTCGACGCCCCGGAGGTCCTCGTCCGCGCGCTGGCCAGACAGGCGCTCGGCCTCGCCGGCCCGGCCCTGCACCTCGACGAGGACGGGTACGTGTGGCGTACGTTCGGCAGCGACGCGTTGCGGGCCAGCGTCGCCACGGGCGTCTCCCGAGTGCTCGACGTGCCGGGCTCACACGGGCGGACGACCGAGGTGGTCTTCGGCGACGGCCGGCGGGCCCTGCGCCACGAGTTCCCGACCCGCGCGGCGGCGGACGAGCACGAGGCCAGGCTGGAGGAGGCGTACGAGGCCGGTGACGGCCTGCCCGGCGCGCATCGGGCCACCCCCTACGTCCTCTACGAGGAGCTCCGCCGGCCGGCGGAACCCACTCCCGAGACGCTGGCCCGCCTGGCCACCCGGGCGCTGTACACCTTCCTCGCCCACGGCGAGCCATTGGACCACGCGACACTGCGACGGCTGCTCGACGTCAACCCGCTGCTCGTCCTGTTCGGTGAGGCGGGCGACTGGGAGTTCCGGGGCGGCGCCCCGGTCCTGGCCCCCGGTGACGTCGCCCGGGTCACCGCCGCCTTCGAGGCGCTGCGTGACACCTTCGGCGCGCTCTCCCTCGGCGACCGGTACGAGCGCTTGCTGAACATGCTGAGCGAGTTCACCGGCTCCGACGACGCGAGGCTGATCCCGCTGGCGTTCTCCGAGGACCGGACGACCGTCGAGTATCGCGCGCCCGCGTGGCGGCCCGCACCGGGAACGGGCCCGATCCTGGGCGACCTCCTGCGGAACGATCACCTGGCGCTGGTGATCGCGGAGAACCGGACCGACGTGATCGCCCGGGCCGACGCCGAACTGGCGGCACGGGCGAGCGCGGAAGGCCACGTGTTCGCCCGGGTTCCCGACGGCCTGGTTCCCCGGGGCATCCTTGCCGGGGAAGAGTTCACCGTGGACACCTTGATCGACGGTGTCGACGACGCCGGCCATCTGGCCGAGGGCCCCCACGGCACGCGAGTGACCATCCTGGCTTCCGACTACGTACCGGTCGCGGACGTGTCGGGCAAGCCGCATCACGCGCTGTTCAGGTCCGGCGCCCGGTTCACCGTGACGGCGGTGATGACCGCCGACAACGGTGAGGTCCATTACTTCCTCAAGCAGCACCAGGCCCAGGAACGAACGGGACCGGTGGTCACGCCGAGGATCGGGCTCACCGATGAACTGGCCCGGGACATAGCGCACCATCTCCGGCGGAACGCGGTCACCCCGACCGCGGCGGGCCTCCACGTCCGCAGCGGTCTGGACGTCGGCGCGGCGAAGCGGCACACGGTACGGCCCGTCGAGGGCGCCTTCGTGGTCGAGGGCCGCTACTCCCGGCGGGGGATGATAGTCGACGACCGGCTCCTGCGGGCCGAGGTGGTCGCGGCGATGCTGCTGTGCTTCCCCGACCTGCCGCAGGACGCCGCGATCATACTGGCCGGCCCCCATGACGGGACGACGGCCTTCGCGCAGGAGCTCGCCTGGTACACCGGACGGGTCGTGCTGGCCGCGGACGGAGCCGTGGAGACCACCTCTCTGGGCAACCTCCGTGTCGGGAACGCCGCCCAGGCATCGGCGCAGTTCCGGTTCTTCCTGCCCGGCGACACCTCGGCGGTGGTCGGGGAGCAGCTCAGGGCCTGGCTCGGTCCCGAGCTGGCAGCGATGCCGGAGGATCCGCGGTCCAGTCGGGTGGAACGCAAGGGAGCCAGCCGTCCCGTCCCGCATCTGGCGGCCGTCAGTCCCGTCGAGTCGTCCGGCCCGGTGTCCGCGCCACCGCTGAGCGCCCGGCACCGGGCCCTGATCTCAGAGCATCGCCGCGAGGTCAACGCGGGCATCTGGTACCGCGACGAGAACTCCGCGGTCATGCCCACGGCCGATCCACGCCTGCTGCGACGCACCATGGACACCGTAGACGTCGCGATCGCCGGTGACGGCACCGGATTCTTCATAGGCTCCGAACGACTCAGCGCGGCCGACCTGGGCACCATGCTCGCCCACGACCCGCGCGTGCTCGCGCAGCCGAACGCGTGGATACGCATCCTGGGCTGCGAGACGGCCCGCGACCCGGCGGTGCTCCAGGAACTGGCCGACCTCACCGGCCGGTCGATCCTGGCCGGCAACGAGATCGTCTACATCGGCGCCGACAGGCACGCTCACACCGCGGCCGTTCAGGGATACGACGCGGACGGGCGGCCGGTCTTCCCGTTCGACGACGACGGCCAGTGGTTGCAGGCCCACCCGTCCAGGAGGGTGACGCCCGCCACGCCCTTCGCCGTCCCGACACCGCCGCCCGTCCTCGAACGGCGTGGCCTGCCCCAAAGCGTCGTGGACGAAGCGCTCGCGGCCGATCCGAACGAGTGGGAGTTGTTCGGAGAGCAGGGAGTGGACGGCACCGTGGCGCACCTCACCCTGCGGGACGGCACCAAGATCGTACGGAAGCGGACCGGCATCGTCGAAGCCAAGGCCGAGGTCCTCGGGTCGCTGGTGGGACGGCTCATCGGCGCCGACGTCCCCATCGTCGTCGCGCACCCGGCGGATCCACGCACGGTCTTCATGGAGTACGTCCGCGGCACGCACCCCGCCGACAGCACGGACACGAACGCCAAGCGCAACGCGATCCTGCTCGAACTCCTCGACCTGTTGATCCTCAACAACGACCGGCACCCGAACAACCTCTACGACACGGGCCCCGGCATGGCCGGCGTGGATCACGGACGCGCCTTCATCGTGCCCCGCGTCGATCGCGGACGCGCCGCCTTGGTGTCCGGCACCAACACCAGCTCTGTCCCGGCAGTCGGTAAGGTTCTTCGCGGCAACTTCGTCGCGGCCGGACCCGAGAACCGTCCCGTATGGGTCGACAACCCACTGAGCCGGCAGGACGTGGACTTCCTCACCGACGTCATGGTGTCGCTGGCTTCCCATTACCGGGACAGCGGCTTCATCCCCGCCTACGAAGAGGCGCTCGAGAGGCTGTACCACATCGGGATGCACGCCAAGGGCGAGATCTCGCTGCTGGCGCCGCCGGCGCCGGCGCCGGCCCGGGTCCAGAGCCATTTCGGCTGGGACTTCGACAACCACAATGAGGTCGTCGAGAACGTGACCCGGCGGCTGGCGGCCGGCGAGGACGTCGCGTCCGTCGTGCCGTACATGACGCGAAACGCGATGACCACGGACGTGGCCTTCGGGCTGGAGCTGGAGTTCGCCCACGCGGGCGGGACCATGGACGTCCGGGCCGGCGACGTGCGCCTGATGGCCGCCGAGCTCCACCGGGCGGGGCTCGCCGCCAG
Source organism: Nonomuraea sp. NPDC001636 (assembly GCF_040298265.1). Taxonomy (NCBI): domain Bacteria; kingdom Bacillati; phylum Actinomycetota; class Actinomycetes; order Streptosporangiales; family Streptosporangiaceae; genus Nonomuraea; species Nonomuraea sp. NPDC001636. Next base: position 161,628 of record NZ_JBEOZT010000019.1, on the reverse strand, counting down.
CCCGGAGGTGTTCGGTCACCACAAGGCCCCCGACTCGATGAGCGGCCGGCCGTACATGGAGCGGGAGGCGAACCCGCGTCTCATCGCCGGCGAGTTCGTCTCCGGCATCCTCCGGGACACCGAGCGGACATGGGCGGAGCTGGCCCGGATCACCGAGATCATCAAGTCCCACGGCGGCGAGATCACTCCGGCGACGGGCGGGCACATCCATGTCGGCGCCCCGGGTCTCGGCACCGACGTGAAGGCCATGCACCGGCTGCTCACGCTCTACTACGGCTACGAGGACATCCTGTTCCGGCTCGGGCAGGACCCCAGGGAGCCCTTCGGCATGCACCGGCCCTACCGGCACTGCGAGCCCAACGAGGTCACCGGCGGCACCGAGCGCTCGACGGAAGCGCTCCGCGAGGTCCACCGCCGCCCCTCCGCGCTCAACCTGGCCCATGTCATCGGCACGGCCGACGATCACGTGGAGTTCCGCCACAACGACGGGCACCTGGATCCCTCGATCATCCAGGCACGGATCAAGCTCGTCGCCGCCATCGTGGACTACGCGCGCAACGGCGAGGAGCACCTGCCCGCGCGGGAACAACTGGGCACCCACCTCGAACATGACCGGGACCCGCGGCGGGACGCGGCCTCCTTCATCGAGATGGTGAACACCCTGTTCCCCCGCCAGGCGGACAAGGAACAGCTGACCGCCCTGTTCGCGATCACGACATGGCAGCCGGCCTCGGACGACGGACGATGGTGAGCGAGATGAGCGTACGCATCAGGAACACGTCGGCGGCCGAGGCGCCGCCGCCACCCCCGGCCAGGGCCGACGGCACGCCGTACGCCTACGAGGTCATCGACGGCTGGTGGCGGATCTACGGGGACGAGCCCGCCGAACTGATCACGGAGCTGATCCCCGGCTATGCCGGCACCCTGGAGGACAGGGAACGTTACGCGCTCGCCGCCGCGGCGCGGCTGCAGGCCGAGCTGGCGGCGGCAGGGCGGTTCGGCGACTGCACGGACGGAGAGCGTGAGGTGATCCTGGCCGACCGCGCGCGGATGCCCCCCGTCGAGCACTGGACCGCGGCCGTGCCGCTCGTGCTCGTCACCACGCTCTGCCCGCCGCCGAGGCCGACCAGGGAGATCGTCTGGATCGACCCCACGGACGACCTCTCCCTGTTGTCGAGCCTCGGGCAGGCGGGGTTCGTCCATGTGAGCGGCGCATGAGCACGCTCAAGGTGGTGGTCATCGCCTCCGGCACGGTCATCGGCAGGCTGATGCGGGCCGGGGACCAGGTGGAGTACAGCTCGGCCGACGTCCGGTCGTTGATCGAGTCGATGGCCGCCGCGCGGGAGTGGAGCCCGGCCGAGGCGTTCGACGGGTTGCGCGGCTGGAGCGACGGCTACGTGGAGATCGTTCCGGAGATCTCGGTGGCCAGGGTCTTCGACGGGGTCAGGGACGGCGTGCCGTACTTCCTGCCCGACCGTCCGCGGATGCGGGACCCGCGGCTGGTCGACTACCTGAGGGCCGGCGCGGCCGTTCTCTCCACGGCGAATCTCGACCTCGATCGGCTCGACCCGGCGCGCGGCGCGGTGGTGCCGCTCAGCTTCCGGACCGACGGCACCTGGGTCTGGACGGACACCGTCACCTACTACCTGGAGGAGCACGGCATCCGGCCGGACGAGGAGCTCTGCGCGCACATCGTGGCACAGGACTTCCGATGTCCGGCGGTGAGCCAGGCCGTCGCCCAACGAACTCTGCGGGAGCTGCGACGGTCCTCTGGTGGTTAGCCGATTCTGCCGGAGACGGCGTCGTCCGCGTCGTTGCCCCAGACGTCGTCGTCCTCGTGCAGCCAGGTGCTGTTCTCCGTCTCCTCCTGCTCGCCGGCCGCCCCCGCGCCGCCCATCGGCAGGTACGGGAGGCCGTTGCCGGTCGCGGACGCGGATCTGGCGTTGAGCGGGAGCGCGCCGATGCCGGTCATGGTGCCGCCGACGCCGTTGCCGGTGCCGCTGCCCGCGGGAGGGATGCTCCCGTTCGGGAAGGAGGTGGAGGTGTCCGGGGTCCAGCCGGCCGGACGCCGGAAGTCCTCCAGGGTGGTCGAGCCGGAGGTGTCCGGCAGGCCGCCCGTGTCCGGCAGGCCGGTGTCCGGGCCGGTGCCGCCGCCGGGGTACGGGGCGCCGCCGCGGTCGGCGCCACCGGGATCGCTGCCACCGGGGGTGCCGGTGCCGGGGTGGGTTCCGCCGGGGTCGGTGCCCGTGCCGGAACCCTCCGGGGTGGTCCCGTCCGGAAAGCCGTCCGAGCTGAGGGGGTCGCCGGGCAGGCCAGGCGTGGACGGGCCGCCGGGCGAGGTGTCGTCGATGCCGTCGAAGTCCTCGTCCTGGAAGTGGTCGTCGGGACGGGTGAAGGAGTCCGGATCGATGCCGTCGCTCTCGGTGCGGTCAGGCGTCTCCGCCGGGGGGGTCGGAGCCGTCGGGTCCTTGAGGTCGGGCACGACCTTGTGGATGGTGAACGGCCACTGCTCGTAGGCATGGCGCAGGTCGTTGTTGAGCAGCCGGAGATGCTGGCCGGCCAGTTCGTCCGGAGAGCCCCACTCGTATCCGGCGTTCATCGTCCTGTACCAGGCGGGGATGCTGTCGTCCCAGGTCTCGCCGTTGTCGCTCCACGCCTCGCCCCTGTGCTCCACGAAGTACTGGTGGGCCTGCAGCCGCTTGCAGAGCGCCTCCAGCGGCCCGCCCACCGCCCTGAACTTCTCGGCCAGCTCGCGGATGGTGGCGTGCAGCGTGCGCAGCGACTGCTGCGACTCCACCGACGAGGGCCCTTCCCAGACCTTGGCCATCGCGGTCGCGCCCGACACCAGGGCCTCGTTCATCGAGGTGAGCCGGTCGGCGGCCGACAGGTAGGACGCCGCCACCCCCTGGAGGGAAGACACGTCGATCTCCGTGATCACCTTCTTGATCCCCTCCACGCTCCGGCCGTCGTCGTCGACGGAGAAGGACGCACCCCCGGCAGGGCGGATCGGGTGGTCCGCGGACACGTCTACGGCCATCTCTAGCCTCCGTTCGCGGCGTCGGCGCGCTTGTAGTTGCCCGCGCCGGCGTCGATGAGCGCGAAGGCGATCCTGAGCTTCTCGTTGACCTGCTCGTAGACCGCGGTCAACTCCTTGTGGCCCTGCATCAGCGCCGCTCCGAAGCTCTTGCCGCCGTCCCAGCGATTCACCTTCGCGAGGTGATCGGCGAACACCTGCAACGATCCGCCCTGTTCCGCCACGTCGGGGTGGGAGCCCTGACGTGGCGTCGTGGCGGTGGTCAGTCGGGCGTTCGGATCGCTGCCGTACAGTTCTGGAAATTTCGCCCAAAGGGCGTTGGCGACTTTTACCAGCTCCGCCGGAGCGTACTCGACACCGTCCCTGTCGGCGACCAGACCGGGCCAGCTCTGCTCCAAATGCCAACCATTGCCGGTTGGTGCCATGACAGCCTCCCGCATGCGATTGATCAAGAAGCCTACTAGGCGGCCATGTCGTATAAAAGCGTGATATCCATCATCATTAAATTTCTTTCGCAACCTGCGTAACATTGTCCGTCATGCAGACCCGGAAGGATCTTTACCAGGCGCACAAACTGATGACCCAGCGCCTGGGTCTGGCGCTGCTGCAGGGCGAGCCCGATCTGCCCGAGTCCCCCATGCGGCGGTACAACGTGGCGACCTTCGCCGGCATCATCCTGCTGGTGCTGATCACCGCCGGGTTCGGGATCTGGGGCATGCTCAGCCCAGGAGGGGCCACCAAGCTCAAGGAGGCGGGCCAGCTGCTTGTGGAGGAGGAGACCGGCGCCTCCTACATCTACAACCAGAGCGACGGCAAGCTCCAGCCGGTGGAGAACTACGTCTCGGCGCGGCTCCTGCTGGACAGCCAGGAGATCAAGGTCCGTACGGTGTCGGCCGAGTCGCTGGCCGGCTTCGCACGGGGGCACAAGGTCGGCATCTCGGGGGCACCCGACTCGCTGCCGAAGCCCCAGAAGCTGATCAGATCTCCGTGGACGGTCTGCGTGGTCGAACAGCAGGACGCGACCGGGGTCCGCCGTCCGTACGTCACGTTGCTGGGCGGGATCGACGTCGGCGGCACGCCGGTGGGCAGCGACGCGCTGCTCGTCGACGACGGGCAGCAGAACTGGGTGTTGTGGAACAGCTACCGCATGCTGGTCAGGAACCCGCGCCGGCTCACCGACCAGGCGCCGCGCCGCGTGCCGATCTCCTGGGTGAACTCCATCCCCGCGGGTCCGGACTTCGCCGCACCGGCGATCGCGCAGCGCGGCAAGCGGGTGCCGGGCCCCGGCGGCCGGCCCGCGCGGGTGGGGCAGGTCTTCACGCCGGCCGCCGTGCCCGGGGTGCCGGAACGCTGGTACGTGCTGCTCGCCGACGGCCTCGCGCCCGTCACCCACACGCAGGCGACGCTCCTGCTCCAGGACCCGGACACCAAGATCGCCTACGGCGGCGGCCGGGTGCGCCCGATCGCCGTGGACGCCGCCACCGTCAACGCCGCCAAGATGTCGGCCCTTCGCCTCCTGGGCGGCGGGCTGCCGGTCACCATGCCGCGCTTCCGCGCCCCGGCGGCGGACGCCCCCTTGTGCGCGGTGTACGCCGACACGGTCAGGGGCTCGGTCCGGGCACGGCTGACGACCGGGGCGACGCTGTCCATCCCGAAGCCGCCGAGCAGCGGCAACCCCGACCGCGTCGACCAGGTGCTGCTGCCGCCCGGCGGCGCGGCGCTGGCCGGCCAGCTCCCGGGCGAGGGCCGGACCGACGCCATCCACGAGTACTCCCTCATCACCGACGAGGGCAGACGGTTCCGGCTGGCCTCCCCCGACCTCGTCGGCACGCTGGGCTACGACGCCAGCCAGGTGGCGCCGGTGCCCGCGCATCTGCTGCGGCTCATCCCGGAGGGCCCGCTCCTGGACCCCGCCGCCGCGCGGAATCCCGTCGCGGAGACGTCGTCCGAACGCCTCCGCGGCCGGTCCTGAAGCCCGTCCGCTCAGGTGCGGGGTAGACCGGCCTGCGTGTCCTGCTTGGGCATCAGCGAGTGGCTCTCCACGCTGTACTCGAGCGCGGCGGTGCTGAACTCCGGCATGTCGCCGGACTTCAGGGTGTCGAGCTCGTTCGGTATGCCCTTCATCGTGGGGAACATCTTCCCGCTGGCCTCGGACTGCTGGACGGCCTGGTAGAACAGGGTGCCGAGGACGGTGACCGCGATGCCGTGCTTGATCAGCACCTTCTTCATCGACGTGGTCGTGGTCCTGCTGACTTTGAGGTCGAGCGCGTACGCGATGAAGTTGCCGTAGACGCTGTGGCGAAGCGCCAACAGAGTCATGGCGTAGAGCGCCAGGTATCCGGCGACGCAGACGCAGGTGAGCGCCCCCACGTGGTACAACTTCGCGCTCTGGTCGACCGCCTCGCCGGTGGCGTTCCGTGTCGACCTGAGCGTGGCCAGGGATTTGGTGAAGTCCGCGTAGGCCTTGTCGAACTGCTCCCGTGCCGTGCCCTCCCAGGTGGTCCCCGTGCCCGTGACCGTGGCCTGCAGTTGCTTGAGCTGTTCCTCCAGCGCGGCCAGTTCGGAGGTCGTTCCGCCGTTGTCGGTGGTGCGCCAGGTCTTGGACGACCCCGACATGCGCCCCGGATCGGAGATCATGAGCCCGATCATGGCCACTATGTAGAAGGCCCAGGGACGCCTGATCAGGACCGCCGCGCCCGAGGCGGTGAAGAAGGCCTTGTAGTACAGGCCCTTGCCCTCGTCGTAACTCATCTACATCTCCTTGCCGATGATCTCGGGGGCGATGTCCTCGTCGTCCTCCCAGACGCCCTCGTCCTCCGACAGCAGCGAGCCTTCCTGCCGGTCGCGGTCGTCGAGGCCGTTGCCCGAGCCGCTCATCGGCATCATGGGCATCATCGGCATGCCGCTGCCCATCCCCCCGGACGCCCCCAGGCCGGGAACCTTCGGACCGGCCGCGGCGCCACCTCCCGAGCCCGCGCCGCTGCCGGTCGGCGACCCCCATGTGGTCCCCGGCCGGGTGCTCAGGTCGGTCAGGTTCGGGTTCGGCGTCCCGTTCAGGGCCCTGGGGTCGTACGACGACAGGCCGGTCGTGTCCCGCGGCGAGTTGATCGCCGAGTCGATGTCGGGGACCTTCATGTTCGGATCGCCGGCGCCGGACAGGCCGGAGTCCGGCCGGTCGATCCCCGGCAGGTCGGTGCGGGGAAGGTCGCTCCCGGGCCGGTCGGCGTCCGGCAGGTCGCCGTTCGGCGGGGCCGTGCCGGGCAGGTCGGTATCCGGCCGGTCCATGACGGGCAGGTCGGCGTCCGGGAGGTCGGCACCGGGCGGGTCGGTGTCCGGCATGTCGAGCTCCGGCGAGTCGGGCATCTTCGGGGTCGGCACTCCGCCGCCGGTCGGGTCGTAGTCCTGGTCCTTGCGGTACAGGCCGGCGTTCTCCTCCTCGGCCTTGTGGTAGTTGGCGTCGGCCGCCTTCAGCGCGGCCTGCCAGCTCTGCAGGGCCTTCTTGCCTCGCTCCAGGGCGGTGGACTGGGCCGCGATCGCCCTGTCATGGGCCGCGGTGAGCCCGTAGCCGATCACGCCGAAGGCGGGGAAGGGCACCCCCATGTGGCCGGACTTGGCGCGCAGTGTGTCGATGATCGCCGTCTGTCCGTTGATCTGGCCGCTCGCCGCGTTGAGCGCGCCGTCGGTGAAGGAAATGCCCGACGACGGCTGCGGCAGCTGGGTGCTCATCGGGATGCCGTACTGGCCGTAGGGCTGCTGCCCGGTCGGCTGCGCGCCGGCGCCGTTCTTCTGCTGGTCGCTCACCTGATCACCGGATCCGTCACGTCATGGTTGCCGTTCCAGGCCGACCTGTCCTCCGACAGGTAGGTGGTGCGCTCCAGGTCTCCGCCCGCGTCCCCGATCGGGCCCGCGCCGCCCGTCATCGGGAGGAACGGTGTGCCGGACAGGCCCGCCGCGCTGCCGCCGCGCATCGCCCCGAATCGCCCGCCGGGTGTGTACGCGCTGTTCGGCGAACCGATCACCGACGGTACGGGCTGGTTCGTGGCGACCGGCGCCGCAGTCATGCCGGGGGTCGCCACGAGGGGTGGACGGTCGCCGATCGCAGGCTGGTAGAACGAGCTCTCGGTCCGGCCCGGGTCGGACTCGGGAGCGGCGTCGTCGAGCTCGGTCCTGTCCTGGGCGCCGATCACCGGCGGGGTGGTGCCGTCCTCCGTGCCCGTGCCCGCGCCCGTGCCGGTGTCGCCGGCCTGAACGCCGGGTTGTTGTCCGGGTGTGTGACCGACGGCTGGCTGGTCAGAGCCGGCCGGCTGGCCGTCCGGGGGCGTCCCCGGAGCGGCGTCGTCCGCGCCGTCCAGGGAGGATTGGTCCTGCGTGCCCGGGTCGCCGGCGCCGGTCGTGCGCCCGTCGCCCGTGCCCGTCCCGGCCGGGTCGCCCGCGCCGGTCGTGGGATCGTCGCTCCTGCCCGTCCCGCCGTAGACGACGCTCGTCGTGGCGAGCGGGCCGCCCGGGACCGTGACGGCCGGCAGCTCGTAGGTGATGTCGTACGGGACCGAGCCGAGATGCAGGTCGCGGATCTTCTCGTTGAGCTTCCGCAGCGCCGCCTGCGCCCGCATGTTCTCCAGCAGGGCGACGGCGTTGGCCTCGTCGTCGCCCTGCCGGTCGAGCCCGTACAGCGCCCGGTGGACCCGTACGGCCTCCTGGACGTCCGGGTCGTTCTTGTCCAGTTTGATGCCTTCGACCTCGGCGATGGCCACGGGAATGGAGGCGGCGTAGCCCTCCAGGCTGCGGCCCATCTCCGCGAGCTTGTGCGCCAGCTCGTTGCCGGTGGCGTACAGGAGCTCAAGGGCGATGCGGGCCCGGTCGGCGTCCGGCCCCTTCCAGATGGTGAGGATCCGGCCCGCGTCGTCCTCGAGCCCGACGACCGCGTTGAGGACCGCCTCGGCCGTGCTGATGTAGGTGGATCCGGCGAGTTTGACCAGGTCCGGCTGTGCCGTCGCCAGCAGGCGCTGGATCTCCGCCTTCGGATGGACCTCCGTCTCACCGGAGGGGACCTGGTCGCCCCGGATGACGAGCGTCTCACGCTTGGAGCCGACGCCGGCCATGGTCACCCGCCCTCGTTCCGGGTGTCCGCCTCGGCGTGGTTGGCGGCGCTCGCCTCGATCGCGGCGATGACGCTCCGGTACGCCTCCACGAACTCGGCGTAGACCTGGCCGAACTTCTGCCCCGCACCGTCCCTGCCCGCGGTCGAGCCGAACACCTTGGCGTCGATCCACTCGCCGAACTGGGCGGCGCCGGGCTGGACGTCGGCCAGGGCGCGCCCGCTGACGCCCGGCTTCTCCATGGCCTGCAGATTCTTCGACATGGCCGCGGCGATCGACCGCATCACGGAGGGTTCGTGCATCCTGCCGTCGCCCTGGAACTTGTCGGCCGTGTGCGGCGGGATGCCGAGCGGGTCGGTTCGTGGTTCGGGTTCCTGGTTGCCCATCGCTCACCCCTGCTGATACGAGACCCCGGTCACCACGCCGCCGCGGCGACCGGGAGGCGGAGGCGCGTCAGTCCGTCCAGATGGCGATGTTGCGCCGCTCGGCGGCCTCGTAGTTGCCCTTGGCGATGTTGACCGCGGTGGCGGCCTCGAAGAGCTGCCTGCCCATGGCCCGTTCGTGGGCGTCCCACTGGTCCTTCTTGGTGTTGAAGAACTGCTCGGCCTCGCCTTCCCAGCTGGTCGCCAGCTCCTTCTTGATGTCGGCGAACAGGTCGTCGGTGACCTTGTCGAGCTCGGTCACGACCTTCTTGAGCTCCTCGTAGGCCTGTTCCATGCTGCCGAACTTGACGTATGTGTGATCATCGGGAACGGTCACTGGGGTCTCCGTGGCGTCGGCCGGCTAGTTGCTGTTGATGACGTTGTCGATCCGGCCCGTGAAGCCGTCCCTGCCCAGGGACCCCGACAGGTCCATGTTCTGGTCGGCGGCGTTCCGGTAGACCCCGGCGCCCATGTTGAGCCGGTCGTGGATGTCCTCGAGGATCTTGATCACGGCCTTGAACTCGACGTCCCACTCGTCGAGGGCGTGGCTGAACTTCTGGGCCGCGCCGCCCCGCCACCCCTGCGTGGTCAGGTCGCCCTTGATCGTCTGAACGCGCTGGCGCATGCCTTCGATGTACTGCGCGGTGTCCTCGCAGTACCCGGCGGCGTTGGTCAGCTGCGTCGGACTTGCTCCGTACAGTGCCACTGGACCTCCAAGTGGACATTTCCTTGTCTCGCATACCGGTTGGCCGACATGAATAGGGCGAACCCCTGCGAAACAACATCGACTCGCATGTTAACCACCACCCGTCCCAGCGATCACAACGGTCCGGTCGACGAGAACAGATCTGCGCTCAATGCCAAAACATTCTGCGCTCTGTGCTAAAGACGCGAAGAACCCGGCATCACAGGATTGCCCCTCGAACAAATCGCCTTTTCGCTTTTTGGGAGATGAAGAACTTGAGAATCACGAAGAGGACGGCCGGTGCGGTCGTCGCGACCGTGCTCGGCACGACCGCGGTCTTCACCGCCACCACCGCCTCGGCGTCCCGTCAGACGGCCGAGACGCCCGCCGTCGTCTGCGGCCCGGGTTACACCGTCCAGCGCCAGGCCGCGTTCGCCGGCGGCGTCGCCTACCTGCTCTACAACCCCGGCAAGCAGAACGCCTGCGCGGTGACGTTCAAGACCAAGGACGTGGGCACGCGCAGCATGGTCTGGTCCGCGGTGGACGTGAAGGGCGCGGGGGTGGTGAAGAACGAGGAGATCACCCCTCTGCACACCGTGCCGGTCTATCACGCCGCGCCGACCGGGTCCTGGGTGAAGTTCTCCGGCGGCGTCAGGACCGCCGACTCCGGCGGCGCGTACGAACGCATCGGCTGAGACCCGCGGGCGGGCCTCGCGACAGCCGACCTGTACGGCTGACCGTTCACGCGGTTAGTGTTTCTGATCGTTTGGGCGGGTCGCAGGCTTTGGGGGCGCGGATGGCCGAGTTCGGGAGCATCGACAGCCTGGTCAACTGGACCACGGACGAGGACCCGGCGGTGACCGGGCGCATGTCCGCCACAGTCGTCATGAGCGACGGCGACACGGGCGAGCCCAGACCGGTCACTCCTGCGACGGCCGTCGCCGGCCTCGGACAGGAGCCGTACGTCCGGGAGGTCGAGGACGACGGCGAGCACCGGCCGGACGACGGCACCGTGGAGCCGGGGAACCCGGGCGACCTCGTCGAGATCTCCGGCGACGAGGCCCCACCCGAGCCACACGACCCGCCCCCCACCGCCCCGACGGCCTCCACCGACCCGACGGACCCCGCCCGCGAGGACACCCCGGCCGCCGAGGACGACCCGGCCCCCCAGAGCCCGCCCACCCGGGAAACCGGCCCCTCCGACTCCACACCCTCGGATCCCCCCGCCGCCCCCGAGACGCCCGCACCCACCACCCCACCCGCCGACTCCGCGGGCACCGGCACCCCCGACGCCGAGCGCCCCCCGTCGCCCACGACCCCCGACCGTCCTGAGAAGACCCCGTCGTCCGGGGAGCCGACGCCCGACCGACCGGCCGCGACCACCCCCGAGGACACCACGAAGGCGCCCGACGCCGCGAAACCCCCCACGGTCACCACCCCCAAGGCTGACGACACCGAGAAATCCCCCAAGGCGACCACCCCGGCGGGCGGCGGCGGCGGGATGCCGAGCGGCGCGACCCCGGACCCCACCACCACCGCCACCCCCACCACCCCCGCCGCCGCGAACAAGGACGGCTCAGGCAGGGAACGCCCCCAGGACCCGAAGGCGACCGCGCTGAGCGACGGCGGCGTGTCCGGCGACTGGCGCAAGGCCCGCCCGGAGGCCATGGAACAGCTGGGCCAACGCCTCGCCCCGACGCAGGCGGGCGGTACGCAAACGCCGGGAGACCGCTTCAGGGCGGTGGAACGCACGGTCAGAGGCGCCACCCCCGGCTTCCCGGGCTTCGGGCTGGTCGGCAAGTTCGCCTTCGACGGCGCCTACGACGCGGCCCGCAACTCCGCCGCCGACTACCTCAAGCACGCCAAGAACCAGCTCGGCCGCTGGCAGACCCAGCTCAACGAGGGCGCCAAGGTCATCAGGGACGCCAACGACAAGAGCACGCCGAAGAAGTAGGGACCATGGACCATTACCGCAACGGCACAACCCTCTACACGACGGCCGTGGCCTTCTGCAACGCGGGCGCCATGATGAAGACCAACGTGGCGCTCTCCGTCGTGTGCAAGATGTGCGCCGCGCTGATCGGCACGATGCTCTCCAGCCCCGAGGACATCCGCGGCACGGCCCACGAGGTGCGCGCCGCGACGCACGAGGTCGAGCAGGCGAAGGAGAGCGTACGGCAGCTCATCGCCGGGGTCTCCAGCCAGGACTGGGAGCAGATGGCCCGGCCCGAGATGGAGAAGGTCGCCGAGAGGTTCACCCTTGAGGTGGCCAAGACCGGCGGCGTGTACAAGGAGCTGGCCCACACCCTCGACCAGCTCGCGAAGCTGTCCCACACGGGTGCGGTGTCGGCCGTCACCCTGGGCGGGTTGTTGCTGAGCCTCTCGGCCGCCGGGCACTTCTTCCCGGGCAATCCGCTGGCGGCCTCGGCGGCCGTGCGGGCGCAGGGGGCGCTCAGGCGGTTCCTGTCCAAGATGCTCGTGGCGTACGGCTCGGCCGCCGCCCTGGCCTGGCTCGCGAGCGGGCTGATGTCCGCCTTCAAGGACACGGGCATGTCGGAGGCGGTCACGCTCACCGGCAAGGACGCGCCCGCCTTCGAGCAGGTCGTCATCGCCGACCTGCCCACGCAGCGCCCGGCCTAGCTCACAACTCCAGCCGTCGCCGGATGCGGTCGAGTTCGCCCATCACGTCCTCGAACGTGCGGTTGTAAGCGGACTCCGCCTCCTTGATCTGGTTCAGCGCGGCGTCCGGGTTCCTGAGGTACGTCATGGGGTTGTCCTCGGAGTCGCCGAACGTCTCGCTCATGCCCTCGGCGACCTGCCGCTGCAGGTCGGCGGTGGCGTCGTTCAGCGCCGTCTTGATGAGGTCGGCCAGCTCGCCGGACGACAACCGCAGGCCCTTGGGGTGCAGTTGCAGCTCGCGGACGCCCTCCTGGCCGCACTCGACGGTGACCAGCCCCTGCTCGTCCTGGGCCCGTCCGACGAAGGAGTCCATCTTCTTCTGGAACTCCTCCATGCGGGCGAACTGCTGGTCGGCCCCCTTGAGCAGCTTCTCGATGTCGATGTTCGCGAAGTCTCCGAATTCCTGCACAGCCTCACTCCTCCGCTCGAAACGGCCAGCAAAGTATCAGCCCGACAACCCGCGCACCCAGGTGTAGAGCTCCAGCACACCGGCCGCGAGCGGGAAGAGCTCGACGATCAGCAGCAGGTCCAGGATGTCCCCGGCCCGTCCCCAGAAGGGCGACGGCTTGCCCGCGGCCAGCCCCCGCCCGACGCCCACCATCAGCAGGGACGCCCACAACACGCAGACCGCCACCGCCAGCGCGCCGATGACCCCGCCCTTGGAGCTGAGCGCGAAGGCCGTCATGGCGAGCCCCGCCATCCCCGGCCCGAGGAGCCAGAGCCGCTGGCCGACGCCGGAGAACACGCGGGCGCGCATGATGAGCGTCAGCGAGAGCGCGACGGTCATGATGTACGCGATCAGGCCGTCGTGCAGCACCAGCAGCGCCTGGGCGACCAGCGCGGCCAGCCCGACGGCGACGATCTGCGCCGTGGCGTAACGCTGGGCGATCACGGTGCGCTCCTGGATCGCCGCCGCGTCGAGCCGCTGGTTGTCGGCGCGCAGTTCCTCGGCCGTCGTGGGCATGGCCGGCAGCGGCACCCGGGCCAGCCGGAACGACAACGACGGCACCAGCGGGCTCAGCGCCAGCAGCACGGCGATGGCCACGGCCGCCACCCCCGCGGGGACGGTTCCGGTCAACATGACCACCGCCGCACAGACCGCGCCACAGGCCGCGGCGATGGACGTACCGAGAAAGCCGGGAATGCCGTGCGAGATCGTCATCCCGGCGACGGCGGCGGCGAGCGCGGTGCAGGCGAACGCGGCGAGCAGGTGAGGAGCGCCGGCACCGGCCAGGCCGCCGGTCCCGGCGGGCGTGAACAGCCCGGCCAGGAAGGCGTAGGGCAGCGCCGCGTGACCGATCAGCGCGCTCGCCGTGGAGTCGCCCATGGCCCGCGACAACACGGTTCCGGCGGCGATGAGCAGCAGCGCGAGCGTTCCGAAGACGACGGGCCCGACCAGCGGGGGCAGGCCCGCCAAGGCCAGGCCGACGGCCCCGAGGACGAGCAGCCCCGTGGCTCCGGCCGCGCCCACAGTCGCGGTGTGGGCCGCCGTCCACTTGCCCGGCCCCTCGCGCACGCCGGTGGCCACGACGTCGGCGACGTCGTCGAAGACCGCGGCCGGCAGGATCGACTCACGGGGGCGCAGGTAGAGGATCTCGGCGTCGAGCACGCCGAGCGCGCTGAGGCTCTGCTCCAGGTCGAGCGGGGAGCCGCCGAGCCGCTGCAGGGTCCATCCCGGGGACGACGTGGCGTCACCGCCCACCTCGCCGAGCATGCGCAGCAGCCCCGGCAGCACGTGCGGCAGGGGGATGTCGGCCGGCAGCGTCAGGTCGGCCTTGCGGCTCGGGCCCACGATCGTGACGTTGCACAACGTCGGCAGCGGCAACGGCAGTTGCGCGAGCGCGCCCTGCTGAACCGGCCCCGACGGCGCCTGAGCGGGCTCGGCGGCTTCCCCGGCGGTGGGCCGGGACTCGGGCGGCGGGGGCTTCTGAACCATCGATCCCACGGTCCACTCCGTCCCAAAAGGATCACGGACAGCACAGACCATAGCGGGTCGATTCTGGTAAGAACGTCGCGTGAGCAAAGTGGTTGTCCGGCGCCCGGAGCGTCGTCCCGGCCCGAAGCCACCTCGCGGAGAAGTCATGCTGGAGTCTCCGCCGGAGATCCCCGAGGTTCAGGGCCAGGGTTTCATGCTGGTGCTCACCTACCTGCCCATGGTGGCCGGGGCAGCGGCGATGGCGCTGATGTTCACCGCGGGGGGCGCCAACACCAGCCCGGTCATGTACGTGGCCAGCGGCCTGTTCGCCGTCTCGATGGTCGGCATGAGCATCGGCCAGATGGGACGCCAGTCCGGCGAGCGCAAGCACCGGCTGAACGGCGCCCGCCGCGACTACTTCCGCTACCTCGGCCAGATCCGCAGGAAGGCCAGGCGCGCGGCCAGGCAGCAGCGCGAGGCCCTGGAGTGGAGCGGGCCCGAGCCGGACTCCTTGTGGTGGATCGCGATGGGCCCCCGCCTGTGGGAACGCCGCCCCCGCGACGAGGACTTCAGCACGATCCGCCTCGGCACCGGCGTGCAGAAGCTGGCCATCCAGCTCTTCCCGCCTGACTCCAAGCCCGTCGAGGACCTGGACGCGCTCTCCTCCGGCGCGCTGCGCAGGTTCATGCGCGCGCACTCCACCCTCGCCCGGCTGCCCGTCGCCGTCGCCCTCGCCTCCTTCGCGCGCATCCGGCTCACCGGCGACCTCACGGCGATGCGGGACCTCGTCCGTGCCGTGATCGGCCAGGTCGTCACCTTCCACTCCCCCGACGACATGCGGATCATGGTCTGCGCCGACCACGAGCGCATGCCCCACTGGGAGTGGGTCAAGTGGCTCCCGCACGCCCACCACCCCGACCTGGCCGACGCGTCCGGGCCCGTCCGCCTGATGGCAGAGGACCTGGGCGATCTCGATCGCCTCGTCGGCGGCGACCTCAAGGAGCGTCCCAGGTTCCAGCCGGGCTCTCCGGCCGACGAGCTGCCGTACCACCTGGTGATCGTGGACGGCGGGCACATGCCGCACGACTCCCAGCTGGGCAGCGACGCCATCCAGGGCGTGACCGTCATCGACCTGACCGGCTCCACCGGCGCCGTCGAGGAAGGCAACACGCTGCGGCTGGAGGTCCAGCGGGACGACCTGCACATGATCAAGATCGACCACGCGGGCAAGGAGCGCAGGACGCGGCTGGGCGCGCCGGACAGGCTCTCTTACGTGTGGGCGGAAGGGCTGGCCAGGCAGCTGTCCCCGCTGCGCGCCTCGTCCAGGAGCGGCGGCGACGGCGAGGACATGTTGTCGATCAACACGACGCTCACGGACCTGCTCGGCATCAGCGATCCCCGCGGCCTGGACCCGGCCGTCACCTGGCGCCCGCGCGCCGGGCGCAACAGGCTGCGGGTGCCGATCGGGCTCGGCGCGGACGGCCGCATGGTCGAGCTCGACATCAAGGAGTCGGCCCAGGGCGGCATGGGCCCGCACGGCCTGCTGATCGGAGCCACCGGCTCCGGAAAGTCGGAGCTGCTGCGCACCCTGGTGCTCGGGCTGGCCGTCACGCACTCCTCGGAGATCCTCAACTTCGTCCTGGTCGACTTCAAAGGCGGCGCGACCTTTCTCGGCCTCGACTCGCTCCCCCACGTATCGGCCGTCATCACCAACCTGGAGGACGAGCTCCCGCTGGTCGACCGCATGCACGACGCGCTGCACGGCGAGATGGTGCGCCGGCAGGAGCTGCTGCGGGCGTCGGGCAACCATGCCTCGCTGCGCGACTACGAGCGGGCCCGCGAGCAGGGCGCGAACCTGTCGCCGCTGCCCACGCTGTTCGTCGTGCTCGACGAGTTCAGCGAGCTGCTGTCCACCAAGCCCGAGTTCATCGACCTGTTCGTGATGATCGGCCGGCTCGGCCGCTCGCTCGGCGTGCACCTGCTGCTGGCCTCCCAGCGGCTGGACGAGGGCCGGTTACGCGGGCTCGACACGCACCTGTCGTACCGGATCGGGCTGCGCACGTTCTCGGCCATGGAGAGCCGGGCGGTGCTGGGCGTGGCCGACGCCTACGAGCTGCCCTCGGCGCCCGGCAACGGCTACCTCAAGTTCGACACGACCGGCATGACCAGGTTCAAGGCCGCCTACGTCTCCGCCGCCTACCAGCCCGACCCCCGGCACGTGACCGACAGCGGGCAGCCCGCGGCGCGCGAGGTCATCGAGTACGGCCACGCCTACGCGCCGCTGCCCGCCGCCGAGACGCCCGCGGAGCAGGCGCCGGCGGAGCCGGAGGAGAGCGGCGCCCAGTCGAGCCTGCTCGACATCGTGGTCGGCCGGCTGAAGGGACGCGGCCCCGCGGCGCACCGCATCTGGCTGCCGCCGCTGGCCGAGCCGCCGACGCTGGCTCACCTGCTGCCCGCGCTGTCGGTGACGCCGGAGCTCGGGCTGTCCACGCCCGGCTGGGACGGCCGGGGCCGGTTGCACGCCGTCATCGGCATCATCGACCGGCCCTTCGACCAGCGGCGCGATCCGTACTGGCTGAACCTGTCCGGCGCGGCCGGGCACGTCGGCATCGCGGGCGGCACGCAGAGCGGCAAGAGCACCGTGCTGCGCTCGCTGATCGCCAGCATGGCGCTCACGCACACGCCCAAGGAGGTGCAGTTCTACTGCCTGGACTTCGGCGGCGGCACGCTGTCGGCCCTGGAGGGTCTGCCGCACGTGGGCGGCGTGGCCAACCGGCAGAACGCCGACCGGGTCCGCCGTACGGTGGCCGAGATCTCGGGCATCCTCCAGCAGCGCGAGCGGGACTTCGCCGACCAGGGCATCGACTCGATCGCGACGTACCGCAAGCGGGTGGCCGACGGCAGCGTCGAGGACGACGGCTGGGGCGACGTGTTCCTGGTCGTGGACGGCTGGCTGACGGTCCGGCAGGAGTACGAGAGCCTGGAGCCGGTGATCACCGACCTCGCCGCGCGCGGGCTCGGCTACGGCGTGCACGTCATGGCGACCACCAACAAGTGGTCGGAGTTCCGGCCGGGCATCCGCGACCTGTTCGGCACCAGGATCGAGCTCAAGCTCGGCGACGCGTACGAGTCGGAGGTCAGCCGCAGCGCCTCGCTCGCGGTGCCCGAAGGCACGCCGGGACGCGGGCTCACCAAGGACGGCATGCACTTCCTGTCCGCCCTGCCGCGCATCGACGGCGTACGCGGCGCCGACGACCTCGCCGACGGGCTGCGTTCCCTCGTGGAGGTCGTCGCCGAGTCCTGGCAGGGGCCGGCCGCCAGGCCGGTCAGGCTGCTGCCGTCCCTGCTGCCCGCGGCCGCGCTGCCCGGCCCGCGGGAGACCGGCGGGAACCGCATCGCGATCGGCATCGACGAGGCGACGCTCTCCCCTGTCGCGGTCGACTTCGAGGCCGATCCGCACTTCGTCGTCTTCGGCGACACCGGGTGCGGCAAGTCGAACGTGCTGAAGCTGATCATGGAGGGGCTCGTCGCGCGCAAGACCCTCAAGGAAGCCCGGCTGGTCGTGATCGACTACCGGCGGTCGTTGCTGGACACCGCGGCCACCGAGCATCGCATCGGTTACGCCGTCTCCAGCGCGGCGGCCGCGGAGCTGGTGCAGGAGGTGCGCTTCGCCCTGCTCAAGCGCCTGCCGCCCGCCGACCTGACCCCCGACCAGCTCCGCGACCGCAGCTGGTGGCAGGGGTCGGACCTCTACATCGTGGTGGACGACTACGACCTGGTCGCCACCTCCAGCAACCCGCTGCAACCGCTGGCCGAGCTGCTGCCGCAGGCGCGGGACATCGGCCTGCACCTGATCCTGGCCCGGCAGATGGGCGGCGCGAACCGCGCCATGTACGACCAGGCGGTGCAGCGGCTCAAGGAGATGGCCAGCCCGGCGCTGATCATGTCGGGCAACCGGGAGGAGGGCGTGCTGTTCGGCAAGGTGCGACCACAGCCTCTCCCACCCGGCCGGGCCTTCTTCGTGGACAGGCGATCGGGAGACAGGCTGATCCAGACGGCGTCGTTGGAAACGGAGGAAAACGGGTCTCTCCAACCGTGATGATCTCTACTATGCTCGATCTTCATGAGCAAAGGCGTCGTAGATGTTTCCTATACGGCACTCGACGAGTGCCGGACGCGCGTGCACATCGCCTCGAAGGACTTCGCTCTCGACGAGATTCTCAAGGCCAGCGAGTCGCAGACACCGGCCGACACGACGGAACCCAGGCTGCTCGGCATGATGCCCGGCGTGACCGACCTGGCCGCCAAGATCGATGCCGTCTGGGCCGCCGTCCGCGTCGAGCTCGGCAGCGGCCAGCGCAGGCTGGAGGCCGTGGAGCGGGCGCTCGACGAGGTGGAGAGCAATCTCCGCAAGGCGGCGACGGCTTCGGGCGCATGACCGACTACGGCGTACTCGCACCGGACATCAGCGACATTCCCGGCGGGTGGGAGTTTCTGCAGCTGCTCGCCTGGGTCACGGGCGAGCCCAAGACCATCGAGGACATCGCCTACGCCTGGGAGTCGTGCGGGTCCCACGCCGCCATCGAGACCTCCGCGCTCATCAAGAACCTCAACGAGGTCGACGACAAGTGGGACGGCGAGTCGGCGGACGCCTTCGACCACTACATGCGCCGGTTCCCCCCGGCGGGCGGTTCGTTCAACGATGCGGTCCACGACGGCGCAGCGAAGCTCAGGACCGTCGCCGCGGAACTGAAGACGGCCGTGCCGAACATCTCGCAGCTGCGTGACGACACGGTCGGCGCCGCGCAGAAGTACATGGTCAACTACCTGGCCGGGCACCCGCACACCAGTGAGGCCGACGCGCGGGCCGTGATGTTCGCCGACCCGTGCTTCACCGACATCGTGAAGAGCAACCTGGAAAAGGCCAGGGGATTCACCAAGAAGGTCGAGGACGCCATCGGGGCCGCCAGGACCACGCTGGGCGGCATGCTGAAGCCCGACACGAACGCCGGGCTCGGCTTCTTCACCGCCATCCCCGACCCCGGAGGCCCGGACTTCGACCCGGGCGACAAGAAGGTCATCTGGACGAAGGCGGCCTCCAAGGAGACGCGGACGTCCGGCACCGGCAAGGGGTCCGGAGGGGGCTCCGGGGCGGGCGGCGGCCCGTCGGCGGAGAGCACGCCCGCCCCCAAGGCCGAGGTGGTCGAGTGGATCAAGCAGGCGCTCACCGTCATCAGGTCACCGGAGATGGCCGACGTCATCCGCCAGCGCGGCATCGACATCACCGACCTCGACCCGAACGACCCCCAGGACGTCCAGCGCATCTGGACGATCATCTACCACGAGTCCGGCGGCAACCCCAATTCCATCAACACCTGGGACATCAACGCCAAGAACGGCATCCCGTCCCAGGGCCTGATGCAGACCATCCCGCCGACGTTCAACGCGCACGCCCTGCCCGGCCACGGGAAGATCCTCGACCCGGTCGACAACATCATCGCGGGCGTCCTGTACACCTACAGCCGCTACGGCAACCTGGCCGGACACCCGGGCATCTCGTCCCTGGAACGAGGCGGCGGCTACCAGCCCTACTGACCGGCGGCGCCCGTCGGGAAACGGCGACGCACCCTGCCCGGAGCCGTCCGGGCAGGGTGTGTACCGGACCGGGTCAGCCGCAGTTGGCCCAGCCTGCGGCGGTGCTTCCGGCACCGACGCTGCCGGAGAACTTCACGCACCTGCCCGGGGCGGCCAGCTTCACCGGCCCGGCGTAGTACTTGTAGTCGCCGCTGTCGGTCGCGCTGTCCCCGTCCTGGACGTCGAGCGTGGCGCTCACCGGGCTCTCCTTGCCCACACCTACGTACTTCATCGTCACCACGCAGTTCTGCTTGGTGCCGCTGTTGTACAGCTGGAAGGTCTCGCCGCCGTTGAACGACTGTGAACGCTGCACGTAGAAGCCGGACCCGCACACCTGGATGGGCGTGTAGGGGTTCTTCGGCTCCGGCTGCGCCGCCGCCGGCGCCTCGCTCTCGGGCGGCTCCGGCGCGGGGGCCTCCGTCGTGGGCGGCGGGGTGGGCGCCTGCTGGGTGGTCTTGGTGGGAGCCGGAGCCTCCGTGCTCTTCTTGGGCGCCGGGGTGGGGGCCTCGGTGCTCTTCTGGGGGGTCGGCGCCGGGGGTTCGGTGCTCTTCTTGGGGGTGGGGGTCGGCTCCTGGGACTGCTCCGGCGTCCTGGTGTCCCTGGCCGTCGGCGTCGCCGTGACCGTCTTGGTCGCCTGGGGGCTCTTCGGCTGTGAGGCCGTCGGCTGCGGGGTGGTCTGCGGCGGCGTGGTGACCGGCTGGGTGGACAGCGGCGAAGGCGTCGGCACCGTGCTGTACACGGGAGCGGTCGGCACGCCGGACGGCTCCTCGGTGGGCAGGATGAGCGGGCCCACCCCGTACGAGTCGGCGTCGGACGGCGTGGCCCAGGGCACCGCCACGTCGGCCTGGTCGGCGCCCGGCTCGCCCGGCTGCGGAACCGTCCCGTCACCGGGGTCGGTCGTCCCGTTGCCGGCCGAGTCGGCGGACCCGGTGGCCCCGTCGGTGGACCTGCCCTCGGCCGCGACGCCGACCGAGTCGATCCGGTTCGTGTCCGTGTAGCGGCTGGCGCCCCACAGGCCCACCCCTGACAACACCATGAGCGCCGCGACCGACGCCGTCAGGCCGACCGGAAACTTCCGGCGGGGGGCAGCCGGATCCACGACCGACGCCTGCCACACCTTGGGCCGATGCGGCGCCTCCCGCATGGGCTGCTGCACCCTGGGCGGCTCCCAGGTCTGCTGGGGCTGCTGCGTCTGCTGGAGCTGGGGCTGGGGCGGCTGCACCGGCACGCCTTCGAGCGGCGCTGCGCCCTCCGCCGCCGCCAGAGCCGGAGGAACGAAGGCCGGGGTGTTGGCCGAGGCGTTCGGCGACGGCAGCTTCGCCGTGACCTCCTGGTCCGCCGGCGGGCCGCCGAGCAGGCGCAACAGCGCCGCGTCCGTGGCAGGCCGCTGTTTGGCGTCCTTCGACAGCGCCGCGGACACCACGTTGCGCAGGGGCTCGGCAAGTGTGCCCAGCTCGGGCGTGCCGGTCAGCACCTCGTCGGCGTCCTGACCGAACGGCGCCTTCCCGGTCGCCGCGAAGACCACCGTGGCGGCCCACGCGAACAGGTCGGCGGAGGGGCCGTACGGCTCGCCTCTCAGCTGCTCGGGTGAGCGGTAGCCGATCTCGCCGACGGCCTCGCCGAGGTCCAGGTCGGTCACCCGGACGCCGTCGGCGCCCATGATGACGTTGCCGGGGGTCAGTCCCCGGTGCGTGACGCCCGCCAGGTGCGCGGCGGTCAATGCGGTCAGCGTCCCGACGGCCACCCGCTCCACCCCGTCGGGGTCGAGCGGCCCGTCGGCGGCGACGGTCTCGGCCAGGCTGCGCCCCTCGACGTGCTCACGTACGACATAGAGGTGGCCCTCGTGCAGACCGGCGTCCAGCGTCCGCGCGATGGACGAGCTGGACAGGCGCCGGACCTTGGCGAAGCGCGCGACGCCTTCCGCGTCGGCGTCCGGCTTCGCGGCCAGCACTTTGATCACCCGGAGGGGCGCGTCCTGCGACTCGCGGCCGAGGAAGGCCACCCCGCGCGGCCCCTCCGGCAGGCGTTCCAACAGGTCGTGGTCGCCCAGCCTCGGTGGATCGTCTGGCTGTAACGGGTGCATCGTAGGTTCCCTTCGTATCCAGGCGCTGCGCTGCGGGCAGCGCCTGCATCAGTGGTCAACTGACGTCATGGGGCGGTGGGCCCGTGCGCCATCCACGGCTTCTGCCAAGCGGCAGCACCAGCGCGAGGGCGCCGGCCACGGCGGTGAGGATCAGCGCTCCCGCCGTTACGGCCAGCGCGCTGTTCCGGGCCGCGAGGTTCTCCGGCGGGACCTTGGCGATCGCGTCCGCCGCGATGGGATCGGGCGGCGGCGCGGCCACCACGGGGCGGCCCGCGGGCTCGAAGGGCAGCACGGCGCTGACCGCCTGCACCGGGTTCACCATGCCCGCACCTGTGCCCTCGCCGATGGAGCCGTCGGCCGTGGCGATGATGCGCCGCCGTACCTGCTCCTGGTCCAGGTGCGGGAAGCGGGCGCGCACCAGTGCGGCGGTCCCGGACACGTAGGCGGCGCCGAAGCTGGAACCCTCAAGGTCCAGCTTGTACGACCTCCCCGGCCAAGGGGCGATGATGCCGACCCCCGGCCCCAGGACACCGACGGGCGTGGCCGTGTTGGAGGAGTCGGCGCGTCGCCCGTCGGGAGTGGCCGAGCCCACGGCCAGCACGCCCTCGTAGGAGCCCGGATAGGCGGGCACGTCCTCCTTCTTGTCGGTGATGTTGCCCGCGGCGGCGACGATCACGACGTCCCTCGCCAGGGCGTTCCGGACGGCCGCCTTGAGTGCGGGATTGTCGGCCGCCTTGATCGAGATGTTGATGACGTCGGCCTTGAGCTGGACCGCCTTGTCGATGGCCGCCGCCAGGGTGGCGACGTGGCCCTCGGCCTGGCTGCTCTGCTTGAGCACCATGACGGTCGCCCGCGGGGCCACGCCGTGGAAGGCGACGCCTGGATAGACGCGCCCGGCGATGATCCCCGTGACGGCGGTGCCGTGGCCGACGCAGTCGGTGTAGCCGGTCCCGGTGAAGTCGACGTAGTCGGAGAGCCAGGGCAGTTGCGGGTGCTTGACGTCGAGGCCGCTGTCGATGATCGCCACCCGCACGCCGGCGCCGGTGCTCAGCCGCCATGCCGTCTTGATGTCGAGCCGCGTCTGTGCCCAGGGCTCTCCGCCGGGCAGCTTCACCACGCCCGGTTCGGGGCTGCACTCGGCGTCCGCCGTCGTGGCGGCCGCCGGAGCAGCGGCGACGCCGAGTCCCAGCACGGCGGACAGCAGCACCCGGCCGATTGTCCGCGCGCGTCCCGTCCTGCCCGGACGTCTCCAACAGCCGTGCCCCGGGTTCGCGGGGCGTGGTCCCCACTTCCGGGTCATCACAGTGGCGTCGCCCGCTTTCATACGGCGACGGTCACTCCACCGCTCTGCCAGGGTCATCTCAGCCATCCGGGTCCAACCGCGTCTAACCGCCGAACGCAGCGCTCGACACGACCAGCGGGGCGGCGGGGAACGCGGGCGGCCTGGCTCCGGCATCAGCGCCCACGTGTACACCTGTCCCGATCATGTCGATTCGTTCGCAAGGCAGTCTTGCGACGCCGGGTGACCCGTGTCGTTAGCGGAGAGCGCGAGATATCTTGGCGAGGAGTGCATGCCGTCCAGCACCGAGGACGCGTGAAGGTGTACCCCTCCGGCTCTGTCGGAGGACCTGAAGCCGGCATGATCGTGCTGGCGGAGGGGAGAGTCACACTCGGCAGGCGCAGGGTCGGAGATGGTCGTCGCCCGCGCGATGGCCGGACGGGCCACCCGCACCTCCTCGCCGTCGCACGCGAGGAGTCGGGCGCGCCCTTGCCGGCGCTGTCAGGCGCAGCTCACGGGAGGTGAGGAGGGCAGGGAGATCGGCTGCTGCCGCCGGTACGCCTCCAGGTCGACGTGGTTGCCGTTGATCGCGTTGCGTCTCTGGAGCTCCGCCCAGTACGCCGGATCGAGGAAGATCGCGGGGTTCCACAGCGGCTGCGTCAGGTCCTTCAGCTGCCCCAGGTACAGGACGGCGTCGGCCAGCTTCCCCAGCGGGAAGCCGCACAGCCGGGGCGCGTCCATGAACTGTCCCGCGTCGGCCGACTCCAGCCAATTGCCGGAGCACGTGATCACGGTACGCCGTGGCAAGGCCGCCAGGCGGGGATGGCTGCCGGCCACGATCACGTACACGCGCCGGCCGGTCTGCTCCTCGATCAGCGGGACCGCGTGGTCGGCGTTCTGGCCCCGCTCCGGCGAGTGCGTCACGTGCCCGCTGCCGTAGCAGATCAGCGCCCGGCGGTTCCTGGCGAGCACCTCCCGCCGCACCAGGGACGCCATGTGGCTGTCACGCTGGGCGAGGAAGCCGTCCACCTGGTCCTGGGTGGTGATGCGGGACCAGTCGATGGGCGGGTCCCCGAGGAGCACCCGGATCCTCCGAGCGGGGGGCAGCGTCCAGTTGACGGCGCGGACCGTCCGGAAGAACTGCTCACGGATCGGCTGGTCGCCGGTGCCCCCGGGCGATTGCGTGGTGTTCCGCCAGACCTGCCGCAGCACGTGGTCCTCGACGGCCGCGCCGGCGACGAACCGGTCGATGACCGGCTGGTAGAGCGCGTTGCCGAATTCGACGACGATGTCGTCGACCACGTCCGGCAGCCGCGGGTCCGTGAGCAGCATCTGCTGCGCGTCACCGTGTTCCTGCTGGCCGTGCGACTCGCCGACGGCGACGAGCCGGTGGTGTTCGAAGGCCGACAGGACGGCCTGGGTGAGGCCCCGTGCGGACACCTCGCCCATGCCCGTCGAGCTGCCCGTCGAGCTGGACGCCAGCAGTCCGCCGGCAGCCGTACCGGCCCCGGTGACGGCGAGGAACCTGCGCCGGGTCAACCGCGGATCTGTCACGTCTCGTCCTTTCCGAAGGGGGATCACGGACGGTTGTACGGCACGGCCGGTGTCGGCCGGGTGTCAGCCGCTGACACCCGCCCGACACCCGATCCCTGGCATCGTGTCCAGTGACCGCACGCGGTGGACGGAACGGCGCCACCGCCGGGGTGAGGAGGACGGTCGTGCGAGTGCTGGTCGTCGAGGACTTCGAGGTTCTGGCGCGGGCGATCGGGACCGGGTTGCGGCGCGAGGGCATGGCGGTGGACGTCGTCCTCGACGGCGACGACGCGCTGGCCCGCCTGGCCGCCACCCGGTACGACGTGGTGGTGCTGGACCGCGATCTGCCGGGCACGCCCGGCGACGAGGTGTGCCGCGACATCGCCGCCGGTGGCGCGGGGTCGCGGGTGCTGATGCTCACCGCCGCGGGCACCGTGCGGGACAGGGTCGAGGGTCTGGGGCTGGGCGCGGACGACTACCTGCCCAAGCCGTTCGACTTCGCCGAACTCGTGGCCCGCGTGCGCGCGCTGGGGCGCCGCTCGGCGCCCGCCGTGCCGCCGATCCTCCGGGCGGAGGACCTGATCCTGGACCCGGGCAGGAGGGTGGCCTTTCGCGGCGGGCGGCGCCTGGAGCTGACGCCGAAGGAGTTCGCGCTGCTGGAGTGCCTGCTCGCCGCCGGGGACCGGGTCGTGTCCACCGAGGAACTGCTGGAACGGGTCTGGGACGAGGCCGCCGACCCGTTCACCACGGCCGTCAAGACGACCGTGCGCCGGTTACGGGCGAAACTCGGCGAACCACCGGTGATCGGCACCGTCCGTGAGGGCGGCTACCGCATCGGGGTGCCGCGATGAGCCTGACGGTGATCGGCCGCGCCCGGCGCCACTGGCGACGGCCGTCCCTGCGCGCGCAGCTCACGACGTTGTACGCCGGACTGGTTCTGGCCGTCGTCGTCCCGATGATGCTGGTCGCCGGTTTCCTGTTCGGCAGGGACCAGGTCCGCCTCCGGGCCGGGGACGCCGCCCCACCGCCCGGCACCTCCGCCCAGCAGGTCGACGCCGTGCTCACGGTCGCCGGGATCGTCGTCGTGGTCCTGACCGTGCCGGCCGCGTGGTGGCTGGCCGGGCGCTTCCTCCGCCCGCTGCGCGCCATGACCGTGACCGCCCGGGAGATCTCGGCCACCAACCTCAACCGCCGGCTCGGCCTGCGCGGCCCGGACGACGAGCTGACCAGGCTCGGGCGTACGCTCGACGACCTGTTCGAGCGGCTGGACTCCTCGTTCGCGGCGCAGCGCCACTTCGTGGCCAACGCCTCCCACGAGCTGCGCACCCCGCTGGCCGGTCAGCGCGCCGTGCTCCAGGTCGCGCTCGCCGACCCCGAGGCGGACGAGGCGAGCCTGCGGGCCGCGTGTGAGGAGGCACTCGCTCTCGGAGCGCGGCAGGAACGCCTGATCGGCGCCCTCCTCACGCTGGCCGAAGGAGAGAAGGGCATCGAGCACCGCGAGCCGGTCGACCTGGCCGAGGTCACCGAGCAGGTGGTGTCGTCGCGCCGCTCGGCGGCCGCCGGGCGAACGGTCACGGTCCGTACGTCGCTGGACCCCGCGCCCGTCAGCGGTGACCCCGACCTGATCGCCAGCATGATCGGCAATCTGGTCGACAACGCGCTGCACCACAACGTCCCCGACGGACACGTCACCATCGCCACCGGCCTCACCGGCGAGGGCGCCCGCCTGACGATCGGCAACACCGGCCCGTCCATCCGGCCGCAGGACCTGCGGCGGCTCTTCCAGCCGTTCCAGCGGCTCGGCGCCCCACGCACCCACACGACCGACGGTCACGGACTGGGCCTGGCGATCGTCCGGGCCGTCGCCCAGGCGCACGACGCACGGCTGACCGCCCTTCCACGCGCCGAGGGCGGCTTGGACGTGAAAATACTGTTCGGCTGATCCCGGTTCCGGCGGACGGTCACGCGTCCCGGCGGACGGGTTGCGTGATGCGCTCAAGCCATCGTCGTAGAAGGGCGGTCTCGGCCGGTTCCAGGGCCTCGGTCCCGGTGAGATCGAGTTGTGCGTGCAGGCGCAGCGCGGCGGCGTACAGCGGGTCGGCGTCGTTCTGAGCGGCCGGCCCGGTCAGGACGTGCGAGAACACGGCGTCTCGCATGCGGTGGGACAGCGCGGGGTCGTCGAACAGGGCCGGTCTGGCGATGTGGTCGAGGGCGGTGCCGACGTTCGCCGACAGGATCAGCTGGGCGGCGGTCTGCGGCTCGGCCTTCAACGCCCCGGCCGCCGCGCACCGCGTGAGCGCCGCCACCAGCAGGTCCATCACGCGATCTCGCGCCGTCGAGTGTGACCACGGCCGCGGAGTGAACATCAACTGATAGAGGGCCGGCTTCGCCCGCGCGAACGCCATGTGGCCGTCCCAGCCGGCGCGCAGGTCGGCGACCGGGTCGCCGGTCTGCTCCTGGGCGGCCTTGAGCGCGGCGTATTGCTCGTAGCCGTGGTCGGCGACGGCGTCCAGCAGCCCGCGCTTGTCACCGAACAACCGGTAGAGCACGGGCTGGCTCACGCCGACCGCCTCGCAGACCGCGCGCGTGGCCACCTCGTGGTCCGAGGACGACGCCAGCTGCCGCTCCGCGGCCTCGATCATCGCCGCGCGAAGCGGGTCCGTCTCTGCCATGCGATCGATGATACCGCCAACCGCTAGCGGCGATACGAACCTGTGCTACCGTCGATTCACGTAACGCCGATACGGAAGATTCGTATCGCCGCTAGAACCAAGGAGTTTTCATGAGTGACCAGCGTGTGGCCGTCGTCAGCGGCGGCTCCCGCGGGATAGGCAAGGCGATCGCCGTGGCGCTGGCGGCACGGGGCTGTGCGGTCGCAGTGGGGTTCCAAGCGTCGGCCTCCGCCGCGGCGCAGGTGGTCGAGGAGATCGCGGCATCCGGCGGCCGGGCGATCCCGGTCCAGGCCGACGTGGCCGACGAGGACGCCGTCGCGGAGATGTTCGAGGCGACGGAGAAGTCCTTCGGCGGGGTCGACGTGGTCGTCAACTCGGCGGGGCGGCTGTCGTTGTCCCCGATCGCCGACCTCGACCTCCACGAGCTGGACGCTCTGCACCGCACCAACATCCGCGGCGCGTTCGTGATGGCCCGGGAGGCCGCGCGCCGCCTGCGCGACGGTGGCGCGATCGTCAACCTGTCCACCTCCGTGGTCGGGCTGCAGTTCCCCGGCTACGGGGCGTACGCCGCCGGCAAGGGAGCCGTCGAGGCGATGACACTGGTGCTCGCCCGGGAGCTGCGCGGGCGGAACATCACGGTCAACGCGGTCGCGCCCGGCCCGACGGCCACCGACCTGTTCCTCGACGGCAAGGACGAGGCGACGATCCAGCGGCTCGCCAAGCAACCACCGCTGGAGCGGCTCGGCACCCCCGAGGACATCGCCGAGGTCGTCGCCTTCCTGGCGAGCCCGGCCGGGCACTGGATCAACGGCCAGGTCGTGCGCGCCAACGGCGGGATCATCTGATGGCCGCCGCCGCCCTGGGGTGGCCTCCCGCGCCGTTCCCGCCTGATCCCGTCTGATCCCGCCAGGCACCAGGGCACAGTCCGTCGCCGACCGTATCCACGCCGAGTTCTACCGCCGCGCACTCTGAATCCCACACGAAAAGGAAACCGACATGCCGTTCGCCAACCTCAAGGTGCCCGCCGACACCCTGACCCCCGAGTCCAAGAAGAAGCTCATCGACGCGGTCACCGACGCCTACGCCAGCGTCTACGGAGAACGAGCCAGGGCCACCACCCTGGTCCTCCTGGAGGAGGTTCCGGACGGCGGCTGGGGTCTGGGTGGCCACGTCCTCACCGCGGACATGCTCGGCCGCAGCTGACCCGTCCGGGACGCCGGGCCGCCCCCGGCAGGCCGGGGCGGCCCGAAGCCGCAGATCAAGCGCGGAGGGCGAGTCCGCCTACACCGCCGGCACCGTCCTGCGCGTCGATGGCGGCATCGGCGAACTCGCCTACTGACCGCCATTCGTCAGCGGCCTTGGCGAGGTGGTTCATGAGCGGGCCGTCGTATCACTGATCTTGCCCGAGGCGGCCCCGACCACCGCTCACGGAATGGGCACGGTACCCCCGCCCCCCTGCGCGCCGACGTCCTGGGCTTGCAGCGATCGTCGCCTGCGCCCGCGTCCTGGCCAGGGGGCTGCGGGAGTCCGGCCGGCTGGACGGTTGCCCCGTCACCACCACGGCGCTGGAGAGCGCCGGTCGGCACCTCGCCCGGCTTATCGACTCCTACCGATGAGTTGAGCCGGCTTACGGCTGTCGCGCCGGCTCTCTGAGCACCTCGGTGAGGGCCGAGATGTTCTGATCGCCGTAGCCCGCCTCAACCGCCCGCCTCAACAGGTCGCGGAGCGGGGCGAGCCAGGCCGTGTCGACGTTCGTCTCCCTGGTCAGGTCCTCGTCGTGGGCCGCCGCCGCCAGGAACAGGTTCACCGAGGAGGCGGCGTCGGAGTAGTCGCCGCTGTCGATCTCCTTGGCGTAGATCGGCAGCAGGGACTTGATCATGTCCAGCCACTTGCCGGCAAAGCGCACCATCGAATGCACCTCCAGCCCGCGCGCCTGGACCGCAGCGGCGCCCTGGAAGAAGCCGACGAGTGCCGGCAGCAGCATGGCGCCCACCGCCATCTCGTACAGCGCCGCCAGGTCGGCCTCGTCGCCGAGATGGACAGTGTCGCCACCCAGCACCTTCAGGGTCGTCTCGAACTCCTCGAAGACCGCCTTGTCGCCGCTGTAGTACAGCAGGGTGTCCGGCGCCCCCACAGCCGAGGGCACGTTCTTGACCGCACCGGCCAGGACCCGGGCGCCATGGCCGGTGGCCCAGGCGGCGGTCTCTCGGGCGCCGGCCGGGGAACCGCTGTTGAGGGTGACCAGGGCCCGTCCACGCAGCGACGCGCCGGCGGGCCGCAGTGCCGTCCGGGTGTCCTCGAAGGTGGTCAGGCAGGTGATGACCAGGGGACTTGCCGCCACCGCGTCAGCGACAGCCTCCGCATGTCCGGCTCCCATGGCGACGAGGGGCGCGGCTTTGGCGGCGGTCCTGTTCCAGACGGTGGTCGGGTGTCCGGCCTTGACGAAGGCCTCGGCCAGCGCTGTGCCCATCGAGCCCAGTCCGATGACGGTCACGGGTGTCATGTTCTTCGCAGTCATGTGCATGCTCCAGCCACAGAGATAGGGAGATGGGCGCGCTGACGTGGATACCGTTGTGGTCTGGCGCGGGCCGTTTCCATGCTGGCTGGAGCACCGCCATTCTCTCAAGTACCTACATTTTTGCCGGGTACTGACATAAATGTCAGCATGGGTCGGTGAAGGAGACGAAGAAGCGGACATTCACCTGCGGTCTCGACGCTGCCATCGCGGTCATGGGAGGCAAGTGGAAGGGACTGATCCTTTTCGCGCTCCAGGATGGTCCCCTGCGCTTCGGGGAGTTGCGGCGCGCGGTGCCTGGCATCAGCGAGCGGGTGCTGATCCTGCAGTTGCGGGAGATGCAGACCGCCGGGCTGCTGCATCGCGAGGTGTATCACCAGGTCCCGCCGAAGGTGGAGTACTCGCTCACCGAGTTCGGTCATTCACTGAACACCGCGATGGCGCCGCTCGGGGAGTGGGGCGAGGAGCACGTCGAGCGCATCGAGGCCATTCCGTGGGACCAGGTGGGGTGAACGTGAGCGGATGGATCGGCAGGCCTTGCCGCTGCCGGGCGGTGTCGGTGCGGCCAGGCCCGCTACCTGCCGTTCGGACGGTCCGGGCACTATTGGGCTGTGGAACGTCACGAGTTTGGTGCCGCGGTGCGCCAGTTGCGGGAGCGAACGGCGCCTGCGGCTGTCGGGCTGCCGATCGGCCGTCGGCGGGTGCAAGGGTTGCGGCGGGAGGAACTCGGCGAACTCGCGGGGATGTCCGCGGACTACGTACGCCGGCTGGAGCAGGGGCGCAGCCATCCGTCGGCCGGGGTGGTGAACGCCATCGCCCGAGCGTTGCGGGTCGGGCGGGCGGACTACGAGCGACTGTGCGCGCTGGCCGGATACGCCGCCGCGGACGGGCAGGTGCCGAACGAGGTCGGTCCGGGTGCGATGCGGCTGCTGGAGCGGTTCACCGACACTCCGATGTTCGTCTCCGACGCGGCGATGAATCTCGTCGCCGTGAACAGTGCGTTCATGGCTCTGGGGCATTGGGAGCTCACCGGGGACCCGTGGGACTGGAACATCGCCTGGCGTACGTTCTGCGACCCGTTCAGTGGTTTCAAGCAGTCTGCGGACGACGCGACCGATCATCAGGCGGTCCTGGTCGCCCGCCTGACGAGCGCGCAGTTGCGCTACCCCGCCGACGCGTCGCTTGCCGCGCTGGTGGACGAGATGCGGAGCCGAAGCCGCCTGTTCGACACCTTGTGGCGCGCGCCGCGACCGGTGGCGGCCTACGAGAGCAGTGCCGCGTTCATCCATCCGGACGGCGGCTCCGTCACGCTCGTCGGCAACCTGCTCGCCATCCCGGGCGACGATCTGGCTGCTCTGATGCTCACCGCGGCGCCGGGCTCGGCCGATGCGGCGCGCCTGGCTGAGCTCGTCTCCGACGGCGGGGAGCCGGCCATCATCGAGGTGGGCCGGCCTGGCCCAGGCTAGTCGCGCCGGATCCTGCGAAATTGAGTGACGTCTCCAGCGACCGCGGACCCCATGGCTGCCTCCGGGCAGCTTCGGCAACGCGGGGCTGGACGCCTTCGCATCTCGAAGCAGGGCGCAGAGTCACCTCCGCGCCGGAATCGCTTCGCGTTCGAAGCACTTGGCGGCACTCACAGAGGCAGGTTCTGCGATGAAGGCAGTACGTTTTCACGAGTTCGGCGGTCCTGAGGTCCTGCGGTACGAGGACGTGGCCCAGCCCGTCCCCGGAGCCGGTCAGGTCCGGATTCGCGTCGCCGCGACGTCGTTCAACGGCGTCGACGGCAACATCCGCGGGGGCTACATGCAGGGCCCGATCCCGGTCGAGCTTCCCCACACCCCAGGCATCGACGTCGCCGGCATTGTCGACGCGCTCGGTGACGACGTGGACGACGTCGCGGTCGGCGACCGGGTCGTCGGCCTCCTGCCGATGACGGAGCCCGGGGCGGCCGCGGAGTATGTGCTCGCGCCGGCGGAGATCTTGACGGGCGCGCCCAAGAACATCCCGTTGGCCGACTCGGCGGCGTTGCCGCTGGTGGGCCTGACCGCGTGGCAGGCGCTGTTCGACCACGGCAAGCTGACCGCCGGTCAGCGGGTGCTGATCAACGGCGCCGGCGGAGCGGTCGGCGGATACGCGGTGCAGTTGGCCAAGGAGGTCCGTGCCCACGTGATCGCCACGGCGAGTCCACGCAGCGCCGAGCGGGTCAAGGCCGCGGGCGCCGACGAGATGATCGACCACACCGTCACCGACGTGACGGCGGCGGTGACCGAGCCGGTCGACCTCGTGCTCAACCTCGCGCCGGTCGCCCCGGAACGGCTGGCCGCGCTGGTCACGCTGGTCCGTGACGGCGGCGCCGTCGTCAACACCACCGTCTGGATGCCCGCCCCGTCCGACGAAAAGCGCAGGGTGCGCGGCATCGACCTGTTCGTCCGCAGCGACACCGACCAGCTCGCCGACCTGGTCGCTCGTGTCGGCACCGGCGAGCTGCGCGTCGAGGTCGCCCAGCGGGTGGCGCTGGCCGACCTGCCCGCACTCCACGCCCAGGCCGGCGCGGGCGAGCTGCCGGGCAAGACCGTCGTCCTCGCGCCCACCGCCTGATCCGCTCACAGGAGTGTTCTTCGGTCGGCCCGAACTGCCGTCCCTGAACTGGCATCCATGCCCGCGGTGCCTCATGGGCAGGGTCGCCGTCCGAGGTTGACCAGCATGGGGTTAGGTTCTCGGGATGAGGACATATGAGGATCTGCCGGCGGAGCTGGTGACCGAGCGGCTGCGGTTGCGGCGGTGGGTGCCGTCGGATGCAGAGCAGTTCCGCGGGTTGTGGTTCGAGCGGGACCCGCGAGTACCGGCGGCCCGGCGGATCGACGCCGAGGGACGGCCGACGGTCGAGGACGTCCGCCGCTGGCTCGTTGACAATCCGCTGACGGCGGCTCCTGGGCTCGGGTTGCTGGCCATGGAGCTGCGCGACACCGGTGAGTTCATCGGGTATTGCGGATTGACCGTCGGCCAGGGATCGTTCGACGAACCTGAGATCGCGTACGAGCTGGCACAACGAGCTCACGGCCGGGGTTATGCGACGGAAGCCGCCCGTGCGGTCTTGGAAGCCGCGATTCGGACAGGGCGTCGCCGCCTCTGGGCCACTGTGCGGGAGTGGAACACACCCTCGTTCCGCGTCCTCGAGAAACTCGGCTTCCACCGAAGCGACCGCATCGACGAGGACGTCGAACACGGCAACTCGATCTGGATGACGCGCGTACTCGACCCGCGGTAGACCGCCAGATCGCGTAGCTCGCGCAGGCGGCCGCCTTCACCGCCACGACAGGCCCGGCGGCGTCCTGGCCACCGGCCGTCGTCCGCCGGCCTCGGGGGCGGGAAGAGCCATGACCTCGCGGGCGATCTCCACGAGGCGGGCGGCCAGCGGGTGACCGTTGGAGACGACCATCAAGGGCACAGGTGGGGCCTGGTTGAGCTTGATGTAGCGGATGTCCGGGTGTGCGTAGCGACGGACGGACTCTGGCGCCACTCCGACGCCGTGGCCCGCGGCGACGGCCTCCACCCATTCGTCGAAGTTGTCCGCCGTGCACTGGATGGCCGGTCGGTCACCCTCGGGCCAGAGGTCCGGGGTGGTCGTGCCGGTGAGCGTGTTGGCGACCAGCGGCCACCGCGCAAGCTCGGCCCAATGGAGAACGCGGCGTCCGGCCAGCGGCGAACTCCTGGCGACCGCCGCGACCCTGGCCTCGTGCCGCAGCAGGTGACCATGGGTGTGCTCGCCGTGCAGCACGGCCACGTCGCACGCGCCGTCGTCGAGCCCGGCCGCCGGGGCGTCCCTGCGGACCAGCCGGACGCGCGCGCCGGTGGCCTCCTCGAACGCCTGGCTCACCCGTGGCCAGCCGTCCGGCAGCAGCCACGTGAAGCCGAGCCGTAGCAGGGAACCGGCGGACGGCGTGCGCAGCGCCTGATCCAGGCGCGGCAGCAGGTCCGCGAGGTCCTCCCGCAGCCTTCGGCCCTCGGCGGTCAGCTCGACCCGCCGGGTCGTGCGGTCGAACAGCCGGGCGCCCACCGAATCCTCCAGGGAGCGGATCGTGC
Organism: Nonomuraea sp. NPDC001636; assembly: GCF_040298265.1. Lineage (NCBI taxonomy): Bacteria > Bacillati > Actinomycetota > Actinomycetes > Streptosporangiales > Streptosporangiaceae > Nonomuraea > Nonomuraea sp. NPDC001636. The sequence continues at coordinate 127,998 of NZ_JBEOZT010000019.1, read as the reverse complement.
GTGACAGCAACGGCTGCCCCACGCGCAGCCTCGCCGCGGCGTAGGAGAAGCCGCCCTCCTCGGCCACCGCCATGAACGCCCGCAGGTGCCGCAGCTCCACACCATTCATGCGCCCCAAGCATAAACGCAGCCCCGGAAGCATTTCTCCGCGCCCCTGATCCCTTCCTACGCTGCGCTCCATGATGCGCAAAGTCGTGGTTCTCGCCCTGGGCGCGTTCGCCCTCGGACTTGACGCTTACGTGATGGCAGGGCTGCTGCCGGTGATGGCGGCGGATCTCGGCACCTCGATCGCGGTGATCGGTCAGACGGTTACCGCCTTCACCCTCGCCTACGCGATCGCCGCCCCCTTGTTCGCCACCGTGCTCGGGGCGGCGCGCTCGCGCACCGTGCTGGTGCTCGCGCTGGCGGTGTTCACGGTGGCCAACGGCCTGACCGCCGTGCTGTCCTCGTTGCCGCTGCTCCTGCTGGCGCGGGTGATCGCCGGTGCGGGCGCGGGCCTGTACGCGTCGCAGGCCAGCGTCGCGGCAGCCGACCTGGCGCCGGAGCAGCTGCGCGGCCGCGCGCTCGGCCTGGTGATGGGCGGGATGAGCGCAGGCACCGTGCTGGGAGTGCCGCTGGGTGTCCTGCTGGCGGAGCAGGCGGGATGGCGCTCCACGATGTGGCTGATCACCGCTCTCGGCGCGGCCGTGATGATCGCCGTGTACGGTCTGCTGCCGTCGGCCCCGGCGGGCCGGGTGGTCTCGGCGAGGCAGCGTCTGGCCGTGCTGGTCGACCGGAGGATCGCCGTGGTGGCCCTGGTGTCGTTCCTGGCCGCGGTGGCCAGCCTCGGGCTCTACACCTATCTCGCGCCGGTCCTCGCGGACGCGGGCGGGGTGGACGCGGTCACCCCCTATCTGTGGGTCTGGGGCGTCGGTGGGGTGCTGGGCAGCCTGGCCGTCGGCCCGCTGGTGGACCGGCTCGGCCGCACCGCGGGGCTGGTCGCCGCCATCCTGGGCACGCTGGCGCTCACCCAGCTCCTGCTGCCGTTCCTGGCCGGGGCCTGGGCGCCGGCCGCCGCGCTGTCGCTGATCGTCTGGGGAGCGGCGGGATGGGCGCTGCAGGTGCCGCAGCAGCAGCGACTGCTCCACATCGGCGGAGAAGTGCGCGGGCCGGTGGCCGTCGCCATGAACAACTCCGCGCTCTACCTCGGCAGCGCCGTCGGGTCGGCGATCGGCGGTGCCGCACTCGCCGCGGGACTGTCCCCCTCCGCGCTGCCCTGCGCGGCGGGCGCGGCCTCAGCCCTCGCGCTGCTGACGCACGTCCTGAGTGGACGCCGCCGTTCGCCGGTCCCTGCGCCGGACCCGGGCGCTTGATGATCTCCCACCCGCAGGGCGGTGACCTACGCCTGTCTCACCAGCCGCCAAACCGGTTGATGTGCGTCGGCGAGGTTGATGGCCCCTTCTGTCTTCCCGGCCCGCCTGTGTGAGAGAGGAGGGCTTCCCCCTCCGGGGCGGCCCCACGACCTGGAAGTCAGCACTCGACGTCGAAATCGAGTTCGTCGTAGCGGAACTCCGCGATCTGCTCCCGGGTCCCGGAGATGAGGGTGATGCAGCCGTCCCCGAAGACCTCGCTCTCCGGGATGGAGGCGAACAACACCTTCCCGCGCGCTTCCACCGGGTTGTGCCAGGCGCGGGAGTAGCCGCCGAGCTGGATGTCGAATCTCCATCGGAGGTCGGGAATCTCCCCCATGTCATCGAGGAACTTGGCCACCAGGCGGGCCCGCTCGGCGTCCCCCTCGGCGTAGTCGGCCGCTTCCGCGACGTCGGACCAGCGAAGAGCGGCAGACCGGGTGGTGCCGGGAACCGCGTAGAGCGGGAACGGCTCGTGAGCCTTCGCCTGCGAGTGGCGTTCGACGGTCTCGGTGCCTGGCGGCAGGTGGATGACGACGCCTTCGTCGAGGTCGGTGATCTCGGCGAGGATGACCAGGTGGCCGTCGGCGGGGAAGTCGATGTCGAGGACGCCGGCGGGCAGGGCGGCGCAGTCGATGGTCACCACGTGCGGCACGTACGAGGGCAGTTCCAGGCCCTCGGGCAGATGGGGAAACCCGACGGCCCGAGCGGCCGGACGGGCATTCTTCTTCAGCTCTTCCGGCAGTTCGTCATAGGGGCAGAGGTAGACACAGGGGCGCAGGAGGCGGATGAACGCCTCGGTCACCGGCTCGGGTAGGTCAAGGGCCCGTCCGGCGTCGAGGACGGCTTCACGCACGCTCACCTTCATGGACGTCACAGTGTCATGCACGACTGACACCCCGCGCCCCGGCCAGGTATGGATCCCCCTGATCCGTCATGCCGGCAGGCCACGGATGCCCTTGATCGCGATGTCCAGCAGCCGGTCCGCCTGCTCGTCGTCCTCGTGCTGCTCGGTGGCCAGTGAGATGGCGTTGACGAGCGCGAGCAGGTCCTCGGCGCGGATCCCTGGGCGTACGGCGCCTGCCTGTTGCGCTCGTCGCAGGAGTTCGCGCGCCGCGTCGGTGATCATCGCCTGGCAGCCCTCGTTCTGCTCCAGCAGGTCGGCATCCTGGCTGCCGTGCAGCAGCGAGGCGGCCAGGCCGCGACTGGCGCTCGCGTAGGCGTTGAGGTCGCCCAGCCAGGTCAGGAGCGCGGGGCCCGGCTCGTTCTCCTCGGCGCGTTGTGCCGCCATGGCGCACAACTCCTCGACGCGGTCGTGGAAGACGGCTTCGAGCAGGGCGCGACGGGAGGGGAAGAGGCGGTGCAGCGTCGCCGAGCCCGTCCCGGCCTGACGGGCGATCTCCTTCAGGGCGGCGCCGGCGCCGTCGCGCGCGAAGACGTCCCGGGCCGCGCTGACGATGCGGTCGTAGTTGCGCTGGGCGTCGGCACGCAGGGGCTGCCGCCGGGTGGCGTGGGGCATGGCCTCCTCCAGGTTTTGACAAGTGGGCTGGCGCTCCGGTTAGAGTAGCCGAACCGTAAGTGGGCCGCCAGCCCACTTATGTTCGAAACGACTGGGAGAGATCATGCGCGCCGTCCAATACACCCGTTTCGGCCCTCCCGAGGTGCTGCGCGTCGACGACGTGCCCACGCCTCGGCCCGGACCTGGAGAAGTGCTCGTCGAGGTCCGCGCCGCGAGCGTGGACGCCGGCGAACTCGCCTTCCGCGCGGGCAGGCTGCGCGGCATCGCCCGCGCCCGCTTCCCCCGCGGCCTGGGAGGCGACTTCACCGGCCGCGTCGCGGCCCTGGGCCCCGGCGTGCACGCCTGGAGCGCGGGACAGGAGGTGTGGGGGCTGATGCCGCACTTCGCCTTCGGCGCCATCGCCGACTACGTGGCCGTCCCCGAACAGCGGCTCGCCCGGGCCCCCGAGAACCTGAGCCTGCTCGACGCCGCCGCCCTGCCCTCGTCCGGCACCACGGCCCTCACCGCCCTGACCGACAAGGCCGGCCTCACCAGCGGTGAACGGCTCCTGGTCCGCGGCGCCACAGGCGGCGTCGGCAGCATCGCCGTGCAACTGGGCAAGGCGCTCGGCGCCCACGTCACCGCGCTCGCCGGCGCCCGCAATCTCGGCTGGGTCACCGAACTCGGCGCCGACGCGGCCCTGGACTACCGCACGACGCGGCCCCAGGACCTCGGTCGTTACGATGTGATCCTCGACGTCGTGGGCACCGACCTCGGCGCCTACCAGGCCCGGCTCGCCCGGGGTGGCCGCATGGTCGCGCTCGCCTTCGACCAGGACCGCATCCTGACCTCCATGGTCACCACGGGACTGCGAGCCGCCCTCTCGCCCCGGCGCATGAAGCTCTTCAGCAACAACCCCTCCCCCGCGCGGATCGCCGAGCTCACCGCCTCCGCCGAGGCGGGCAGCGTCCGCCCGGTGATCGACACCGTCTACCCGATCGGCGACGTCGCAGAGGCTCACCGACGACTCGAAGCCGGCGGGGTCCGCGGGAAGCTCGTCATCGACCTGCAGCGCTGACCGGCGCAATCCGCCGTGCTCGTCCCCCGCCCCGGGATGGACCGTCCCGGGAGGCCGCTCGTGTCCGCGACTGCCCACCCATGACGCAGCACTAGCCGAAGGCGGCGCGGTCGGGGGTCGGCAGCCACTGGCGTGCCGGGTCGAACGGCCGGAAGCCGCTCTCGACGAAGCGGATGAGCAGGGTCAGCGCCGGATGGTGGTTCTGCCGGTGATGCAGCAGCGAACACGGATAGACGGGCGCCGGATCAACGAGCGGGATCTGCATGATGCGGGGATGCCACGGCAACCGCAGCCCTTCACCGCCGAACCCGATGTGCTCACCGGAGGCTATCCGTTCCACGAAGTACTCCCAGCCGAAGTCGGGCCCCGAGGTGTCGATCCGGACGTCGAACGTGCTGCCGAGAAGGTCGTAGAAGTCGGCCCACTCGCTGCTGGGGGTGTTGCCGGGCATCCACACGGTGGATCCGGACAGGCGTTCCATCTCGACGTGCTGCCGGCTGGCGAGGGGGTGGTCGCGGCTGACGAGGAGATGCACCGGTTCCAGGTAGGCGGGGATGTGCCGGAGCTCCTCGTTTCGCGTCCCCGTGACGCGGCCGAAGAACGCGTCGATGGATCCGCGGGTGAGGGCGCCGTGCGCCGATCTGAGGCCGTTCGAGGTGAGGATCTCGATGTCCACGTCCTCGACGGTCCGGTGGAACGCGCGGAGCAGGTCGACGGTCCGTAGCCGGGTGTCCAGGACGTCGACCCGCAGTGCGCGGCGCCGGGAGCGCAACAGGTCGACCGCCTGGTCGGCGAGGCTGACGAGAGAGCGCGCGTGATGGAGGAACGCCCTGCCGTCCTCGGTGAGCTCGGCCCCGGCACGGGTGCGGAAGAACAGCCGGACGCCGAGGCCGGACTCCAGCTTCGCGATGCGCTTGGAGATGGCCTGCTGGCTGATCGCCAGCCGGGTCGCGGCCTCGCTGAAATATCGGTCCTCGGTGAGGGCCACGAAGGCCCGAACCGCGCCGAGATCCAGGTCCAGCGGAGCTTGCGCGACAACTTCTGGTTGTGGGTAATCGGTGTGTCGATTGTTGGACAACCACGCCTGCTCTCGGGTCGAATGCTCGAGTTCGCGACCGAGCCTACAACCAAGGGGTGTGGTTTCTGGTGGGATCCTTCGTGCACCTCCACGTGCACACCGAATACAGCATGCTCGACGGCGCCGCCAAGGTCGGCCTGCTGATGGAGGAGGTGGCGCGGCTCGGCATGCCGGCCGTGGCGATGAGCGATCACGGCAACGTGCACGGGGCGTACGAGTTCTACCGGACGGCACGCAGGACGGGGATCAAGCCGATCATCGGCATCGAGGCCTACGTCGCCCCCGCCTCCAGACACCATCGCGGGCCGGTGTACTACAGCGACGACCTCTCGTTGCGCCGCTCCGACGACGACACCGGCGAGGGCGGGGACGTCTCCGGGCGCGGTCTGTACACGCACATGACGATGTGGGCGGCCGGCGATCAGGGCCTGCGTAACCTCTTCCGGCTGCAGTCCCGGGCCTGGCTCGAAGGCCATGTCCAGAAATATCCGCGCATGGATGACGAATTGCTCGCCGAGCACGGCCAGGGCATCATCGCCACGACCGGCTGCCCGTCCGGCGAGGTGCAGACCCGGCTCCGGCTCGGCCAGTACGACGGGGCCGTCGAGGCCGCCGCCCGCTACCGCGACATCTTCGGCCCGGACAACTACTTCCTGGAGCTGATGGACCACGGCCTCGCCATCGAGCGCCGGGTCCGCGACGACCTGCTCAGACTCGGCAAGGAGCTCGACCTGCCGCCGCTGGCCACCAACGACTCCCACTACGTCACGGAGAGCCAGGCCCAGGCCCACGACGCGTTGCTGTGCGTAGGAACCGGCAAACGGCTCGCCGACACCGACCGCTTCCGGTTCGGCGGCAGCGGCTACTACGTCAAGTCCGCCGCGGAGATGCGCGCGTCGTGGGACGCCGAGGTGCCGGGCGCCTGCGACAACACGCTGCTGGTCGCCGAGCGGGTCGGCGACTACGGGGAGGTGTTCGCGCACCGGGATCTGACACCGCGCTTCCCCGTACCGGAAGGGGAGAGCGAGTCGAGCTGGTTGCGCAAGGAGACCCTGGAGGGGGCGCGCCGCCGCTACGGCGGCCGGCCGTCGCAGGAGGTGCTGGACCGGATCGACTACGAGCTGTCGGTCATCGACACCATGGGCTTCCCCGGCTATTTCCTGGTGGTCGCCGACATCTGCCGGTACGCCCGGGAGCACGGCATCGGCCTGGGCCCCGGCCGCGGCTCCGCCACCGGGTCGCTGGTCGCCTACTGCACGGGCATCACCCAGCTGGACCCGATCGAGCACAAACTGATCTTCGAACGCTTCCTCAACCCCGAGCGCGTCTCCATGCCGGACGTCGACCTCGACTTCGACGACCGCCGACGGGACGAGATGATCGACTACGTCACCCGCAAGTACGGCGACGACCGGGTCTGCCAGATCGTCACGTTCGGCACCATCAAGGCCAAGGCCGCCGTCAAGGACTCCTGCCGGGTGCTGGGCCTGCCGTACGCCCTGGGCGACCGCATCACCAAGGCGTTCCCCGCGGCGGACGGAGGCAAGGAGATCCCGCTGGCCGCCATCCACGACCCCGGCCATCCCCGCCACGGCGAGGCGGCCGAGCTGCGCCAGATGTACGAGCAGGACCCCGACGTCAAACGGGTGATCGACACCGCCACCGGCATCGAGGGCCTCACCCGGGGAACCGGCGTCCACGCCGCCGGCGTGATCCTCTCCAGCGAGCCGCTCATCGACGTGATCCCCCTGGTCAAGCCCAAGACGAACGGGCCTGTCATCACCGGCTTCCCCTTCACCCAGGCCGAGGACATGGGCCTGCTGAAGATGGACTTCCTCGGCCTGCGCAACCTCACCGTCATCGGCGACGCCGTCGCGAACGTCCGCGCCAACAAGGGCATCGCCATCGACGTCCTGGACATCCCGCTCGACGACGCCGCGACGTACGAGCTGCTGACGCGCGGCGACACGCTCGGCGTCTTCCAGCTGGACAGCGGCGGCATGAGAGTGCTGCTGAAGCTGATGCAGCCGACCACGTTCACCGACATCGCCGCGGTGAACGCGCTGTACCGGCCCGGCCCGATGGAGATGAACGCCCACACCAACTACGCCCTGCGCAAGACCGGCAGGCAACCGGTCGAGCCGATCCACCCCGAACTGGAGGAGGCGCTGGAACCCATCCTCGGCGACACCTACCACCTGGTGGTCTTCCAGGAACAGGTGATGGCCATCGCCCAGCAGCTCGCCGGCTACTCCCTCGGCGCCGCCGACATGCTGCGCCGGGCCATGGGCAAGAAGAAGAAGGAGGTCCTGGACGCCGAATGGGACCGCTTCTCGGCGGGCATGCGCGGGTGCGGCTTCTCCGCCGAGGCCGTCAAGGCGGTGTGGGACGTCCTCGTCCCCTTCAGCGGCTACGGCTTCAACAAGTCCCACACCGCCGGCTACGGCCTGGTCTCCTACTGGACGGCCTACCTCAAGGCCAACCACCCCTGCGAGTACCTGGCCGCGCTGCTCACCTCCGTCGGCGACGACAAGGACAAGATGGCCGTCTACCTGTCGGACTGCCGGCGTCTGGGCATCAAGGTGCTGCCGCCCGACGTCAACGCCAGCCGCCTGGACTTCACCGCTGTCGGGTCCGAGATCCGCTTCGGTCTGGGCGCGGTGCGGAACATCGGAGCGGGCGTCGTCGAGGCGATCGTCGCCACCCGCGAGGCCCGCGGCGCGTACACCGGCTTCAACGACTTCCTCGCCAAGGTCCCCGCGGTCGTCTGCAACAAGCGGGTCGTCGAGTCGCTGGCCAAGGCCGGCGCCTTCGACAGCCTGGGCCACCCCAGAAGGGCCCTGGTCGCCGTGCACGAGACCGCGGTGGACGCGGTCGTCGACGTCAAGAGGCACGAGGCGCACGGCCAGGACTCGTTGTTCGGCGAGCCCGGCCAGAGCAGCGCCTTCTCGGTCGCGATCCCCGAGGACGAGTGGGACCAGGCCACCCTGCTCGCCTTCGAACGCGAGATGCTGGGCCTCTACGTCTCCAGCCACCCGCTCGACGGCGCGGAAGGCGTTCTGTCCGCCAACCGCGACACCACCATCGCCGACCTGCTCGCCTCGGGACGCCAGGACGGCCTGACCCGGATCAGCGGCATCGTCTCCGGCCTGCAACGCAAGGTCACCAGACAGGGCAGCCCATGGGCGATCGTCACCCTTGAGGACCACGACGCCGCCGTGGAATGCCTCGTCTTCCCCAAGACCTACACCCTGTACGGCGAGACGCTGGCCGAGGACCGCGTCATCTCCGTCCGCGGCCGGATCAACGTCCGCGACGAGACGGTGAGCGTCTACGGCGAGGAGATCACGATCCTGGACGTCGCCCGGGCGGACACCTGCCCACCCGTGGTGATCTCGGTCCAGGAGGCGCAGCTGAACCTGCGGGTCGTGCAGGAGCTGAAGCGGATCCTGCTCACCCATCCCGGCCGGGCGCCCGTCCACGTGTGCCTGCGCCGCCGCGGCGCCGGGAGCGTGCTGCTGAACCTCGTTCCGTTCCAGGTCACTCCGGGGCCCGCGTTCTACAGCGACCTCAAGGCGCTGCTCGGCGCCGGCGTGACCGGCGGCGCATGACCGGCGGGTGGCCGACATCGGCGTCCGGTGCCGGGAGACACCGGTCAGCTCGCGGCCGGCCGCGTCGCGTCTGCGTTCCTGACGGTCAGGGGGGCGATGACGCCGGCGGCGACGAACAGCAGCGCCAGGACGCCCCAGGTCCAACCGCCCACCAGTTCGAGCAGGCCGGTGATCAGGATGGGGCCGAGAACGTAGCGGCTGACCGAGCGACCCATGCCGAACGCCGCCAGGTACTCGCCTCTCTGGTCATCCGGGGAGAATGCGTACGACAACGTCCAGGCCGCGGGGACAGCGATCAATTCCGCCGCGGTGAGCATCACCAGCGCGGCACAGAAGAGCGCAAGAGGCAGCGACTGGGCCGCGTACCAGAACAGCAGACAGGCGGCGGCGGCGAATGCCGCGGCGACGGGCTGACATCGCCGGGCAGCTCCGAGGCTGGTGATGTGGCGTGCTATGAGAGCTTGGAAGGCGAGCGCGAGGACTGTGTTGATGGCGTACAGCACCCCGAGTAAGCCGTCCGGCAGTGTGGTCGCTCGGGCCAGCCACAGCGGAAAGGCGAGGTTGAGTATCGGCTGCCAGAGCTGCAGGACGCCGTCCACGCCGGCCAGCGAGAGCAGCCGCAGGTCACGCAGCACGCCCAAGCCTCGCCGGACCGGGGCGGGCGCTTCCGTTCGAACCGGTTGGGGCAGGGTGGCGAAGGCCGCGGTGACCAGAAGATAGGCCGCCGCGTTGGCCAGGATGATGGTCCGGAAGAGACCGGTGCCGGCCAGCAGCCCGCCGAGCGGACCGCCGATGCTGATCGCCAGATTGATCACGGTCCGATACGAGGCCAGCACCTTTACCCGGCTGTCCCCTTCGACGATCTCCGCCACGTACGCCTGGGTCAGTGCGGTCGCGATCTGGTCGGCGACCGTGATGACCGTGACGACTACGAGATACCCCCACCAATCGCCGACGAAGGCGTAGGCGGCGGTTCCGGCGGCGCGTAGGGCATGCACCAGCACCAGTGCCCGCCGGACGCCGTAGCGGTCGGCCGCCCGGCCCAGCGGTATCGCGGCGGCCATGGCCGCGGCACCCGCGATGCTCAGGCCCAGCCCGACCTGGCCTGCGGCGAGCCCGACCACGCCGGTGAAGTAGACGGCCGAGAAGGCCAGGAAGAGCCCAGAGCCGAGGAAGTCCACGAAGCTGGCGCCGAGCAGCCGCCGCACCGCTCGACGCTCGCCGCGACCAGTATCTTGTGTCATAGGTGCACTATTTTGCACCCTGAGGCAGCATTGCGCCATGAACGATCCCGCCGAGGCCGTCGGCCATACCCTCGCCGCGAACCTGCGCGCTGCACGTCAAGCCCGAGGCTGGCGGCTGGAAGAGCTGGCCACCCGGTCCGGCGTCAGCCGCGGCATGCTCCAGCAGATCGAGACCATGCGCACCAACCCCAGCATCGCGACGCTCGCTCGGATCAGCGCCACGCTCGGTGTGTCGATCGGCGAGTTGGTGGAGCCCCCGGAGGAGCTTGGGCGCGTCTCCCGTGCCGCCGACGCCGTGGTTCGCTCCGAAGGCCGCGCCAGGCTGTTGATCAACGACAGCCAGCCGCCTTTCACCGAGCTCTGGGAGTTCCGGCTGCCCGCCGGCGACAAGATCTCCACGCCCGCGCATCCGCCCGGCACCCGGGAACTGTTGCAGCTCCACTCGGGCAGCGTCGCGGTCACCGTCGGCGGGGCGCTCTTCCAACTCGCCGCGGGAGACGCGCTCCGTATGCGGGGCGACCGCCCGCACGCCTACAGCAGCCAAGGCCCAGAGCCGGCCCACTTCACGATGGTCGTGGTCTATGCCGGCGCCCGAGACCCTCGCTACGCGAGCCTCGCCCCCGGCTGACGCGACGGTCTGGCGTGAGGCTCCCTCGGCTCGCTTCCCCGAGGTGGCCTTCGTCCCCTGACCGGCTGGCCGGCAGGCGGCAGGCCGCGGGCGTTGTAGCGCGGACGGGGCCCGCCACCAGCTGTTTGTAATGACCTTGTAGCGACTGTGTAGGGGGTCTCTGGCAGCGGCTCCCACTCTTGATCGCAGAGGGCGCGATCGGTGCGCCCCCTGAGAAACCGGGAGTTCGTCATGGTCAAGACCGCCCGTCGTTACGCGAAGTACGCCGTCAGCACCCTGTCCAGCGCCATCTTCGGGCTGCAGGTCTGACGAACAGCGAGTGATCCCCCGGGAGCCCGCTCCCGGGGGGACACCACGACGGGAGGAAAGCGGCGTGTTCGGCACCGCGGTACGCCAGCTCGGCTACGCCTGGTCGATGATGTCGGGGCGCAGGTTCCGACTGCGGGACGTCTACACGCTGGTCGACGACATGCGCGAGACGCTGGAGACGTTCGGCTCGCCCGGCGAGGGCGCCGACGACCTGATCGCGGGCAACGACCCAGAGCTCCAGGAGGACCTCACCCGGCGGCGGCTGCGGCGCACGGTGGCCCACGCGGCGGCGGAGAGCCCGTACTACCGGCGGTGGTTCGCGGAGCACGGCGTGGACCCGGCCTCGATCACCCCGCAGACCCTGTCCTCGATCGCCCCCACCTCCAAGGCCGACCTGCGCGGCAGGCCTGCGGCGTTCGTCTCCGACCGGGCCAAGCCCTCCGTGCTCGCGCACACGACGGGCACGACGGGCACGCCCACGCTCGTGTGGTTCTCCGCCTACGAGATCGAGCTGCTGTCGTGCCTGTCGGCGCTCTCGCTCATGATGTCGGGGAACGTGCGCACGGACGACGTGTGGGCCAACGCGAGCAGTTCGCGGTCCGTCGCCCAGATCCTCACCGAACGGGCCGTCACCCGTACCGGGGCCGTGTTCGCCCACCTGGGCACCATCGACCCGGCCGCCACGCTCGACCGGCTGGCCACTCCGCTGCACGTTCCGGGCAAGCGCCCGCAGATGTCTCACCTCAACGTGCCGGCCTCCCACCTCGCGGCGCTCGTGCAGGAGGCCGAGCGGGGCGGCTGGCGGGCCGCCGACTTCGGGCTGACCACCATCTGGTCCGGCGGCGAGGTCCTCACCGACGCGCTGCGCGAGCGGGCGGAGCACGCCTTCGGGGCCGAGGTCCGCGACGGGTACGGCATGACCGAGATCGCCCCGGTGTCCGGCCGCGTCTGCCCCGACGGTCATCTGCACCTGTCCGCCGACCAGGGCCTGGTCGAGATACTCGACCCCGAGACCCTGGCCCCGGCCGCTCCCGGCGAGGTCGGCACGATCGTCGTGACGCCGTACTCCACGTTTCGCGACACCACGCTCCTGCTCCGGTATGTCACCGGCGACCTCGTCCAGGTTCTGGCCGAGCCCCCGACGTGCGCCCTCGCCGCCCTGCCCGCCACCTCGCGGGTGCTCGGCCGCAGGTCGCCCGGCGGGCTGACCACGCGTGACGTGCTGGACCTGCTGCAGGCTGAGCACGCGCTGCCGCTGCCCACCCGGTACGCCCTGGAGGGCGCCATCCTGTACGTCGTCGCGGGCAAGGCCGAGCAGGGCCTGCTCGGCCGGCTGGAGGAGCGCGCCCACGGGCTGCCCCTGACCGGCATCGTCCTGGTCGAGACCGCCGAGGACCTGCCCACGCCCTGCCGGCTGCGCACGGATCTGCTGGAGATCAGCTTCGAGCGAGGACTGTGATGACCCCGTACGTGATCGCCCTGTACGCCCTCGTCGCCGCGGCCGTCGCGCTCACCGCCGCGTACCTGCGCCGTTACGTCATGCCCAGACCGCCGGTCGGCCGGATGGTGGGCGCGGACATCGCGGTCATGGTGGTGACGCTGGTCGTGATGCCGTTCGCGTACCTGCACCTGCCCACGGGCGTCGTCGCGTCGATCTTCGGGCTCGTGGTCCTGACGTTGGCCCAGCTCACCCTCGCCCCCGTGCTGGGCGGCCGGTGGGGCATGATCGCCGCCCTGCTCCTGTGCGTCGCCGACGTCACCGCCTTCGCGCTGGGCTGGCCGGCCGCGCTCCTGGTGATCAACGACGCCCTGTTGATCCTGCTCGTCGTCGGCGTGGTGAACATGTGGGTGCAGGCGGCGATCACGCCCGCGCAGGTGGCCGCCCTGGCCGCCGCCCTCACCCTGTACGACACGCTGGCCACCGGGCTGACGTCGCTCACCGCCGACTTCGTCCAGCGGATGCAGGGGCTGCCGTTCGCGCCCGTGCTGGCCTCCTCCTACGGCGACGATCCCGCCCTCATCGGGCTCGGCGACTGCCTGATGTTGTCGATCTGGCCGGTGGTGGCGCTGCGGGCGTACGGGAAGGCGGCCGCGTGGTGGGCCGCCGGTCTGGAGGCCGTCCTGCTGGCTCTGTCCATCGCCTTCGTCCTGTCCCATGGCCGGCTGCTGCCGCTGCTGACCGTGCTCGGGCCGCTGATCGTCGTGCAGTGGCTGTACTGGCGGCGGTGGCAGGCCCGCCGGACGCCCGCCCCGGCCCGGCCCGAGGTGAACCGGGCGCTGGAGGTGAACCGGGCGCTGGAGGTGGCCGACGCGCCCGCCGGGATGTGGGCCGCCCTGTCGCCCGAGGGCGTGCCGGTCGCCGAGGGCGCCACACCGGGGCTGGCGCGCAAGGCGGCCAGGCTGGCGGGAACGCGGGACGTGCCGGTCGTGTGGCGGCTCGGCGAATAGCCGTCGGTCAGGGCGCCAGGAACGCGGCCACCTCCCGTCCCTCCGCCGCGTCGCCGAACAGGGTGAGGGAGCCGCGCCACGCCGCCGCCGCCTCCTCGTGCCGCCCCAGCTGGGCGTAGGCCCGGCCCAGCTCCCGGAGAACGCGGGCTCGCCACACCGGAGGCCCGTCGCCGCCGAGCCGTTCCAGCGCCGCCCGCAGGTCCGCCACCGCCCGGCGGGGCTCGCCCTGGCGCAGGTGCACGACGCCGAGCGTGTGCCCGGCCAGCGCCTCGCCCAGGGTGTCGCCGCTTTCGACGAACAGCCGCAGGCTCGCCGCCAGTGTCTCGGCCGCCTCGTCGAAGCGGCCCAGCGCACCCAGTGCCTCGCCCAGCCGCCGCAGCGCCTTGCTCGTCTCGGCGCGATCGCCGAGCGCCCGCGCCGCCAGCAGGCCCTCCCGGTAGCGGACGACGGCCTCCGCCGTCTCGCCCCGGTGGTAGAGGGCGGTGCCGAGGCCGCGCAGCAGGTTGCCGCGGATGGCGTAGTCGTCCTGGTCGGTCACCTCCAGCCGCGCTCTGGCGATCTCCACGGCCCGCCCGTGCTCCCCGCGTTCGACGTGGATCCAGACGGGCCAGGTCCACGCGTACGCCAGCCCGGCGGCGTCGCCGTGCGCCGCCATCAGGTCGAGGCAGGCGTACGCGTCGGCCAGCGCCTCGTCCAAGTGGCCCATGCCGTGCCGCGCGGCGGCCCTGACGATCAGCGCGTACGCCGCTCCATGCCTGTCGCCGGCGCGGCCGAACTCCGCCAGAAGCGTGCCGCACATGCTCTCGGCCGACGGGAACCGGCCCCATTCGATCTCCACCGTGGCCAGCAGCAGCCGGGCCCGCAGCGCGGCGCGCCCATCGCCCAGCCCGATCACGATCCGCTGGACCCGCTCGGCGTCGGCCAGGAACCGATCCATGATCAAATAGCTGGTGAGGTGGTGCCCCAGCTCGGCCGCCACGTCGTTCAGGCCCAGCTCGGCGGCGGTGCTGAGGGCGAGCATCAGCGTACGCCGCTCGGCCGCCAGCCACATCTCGCTCACCCGTACGTCGGGCGCCGGTCCCTCCTCCGGCTCGCGCTCGTACGGCGGGGCCAGCAGGATCGGCAGGCGGCGCGTGGCGGCCCGGGTACGCCGCAGGCATTCCAGCACGTGCCCGGTGAGCGCCGCACGCCGCCCCTCGGGGCTCTCCTCCGCCTGCGCCCGTTCCCGGGCGTACACCCGCAGCAGGTCGTGCAGCCGGTAGCGGGGCTGTCCGGCCCCGTCCACCTCGGTCGAGGTGAGCATGCCCCGCGCGACCAGCGTCTCCAGCGCCGCATCGGCCTCCAGCGCGAGCTCGTCCGCGTCCGCCTCCGGCGCGGCCGTCCCCAGCTTGTCCGCATCGGCGTCCGAGCCGGGCGGTCCGGCGGGCGCCGCGTGCGTTTCCGTGGCGGGTCCTCTGAGGAGGGCCGCGACCGACCACTCCGCCACGCTGTCCAGCCCGGCCAGGCCCAGCAGCCGGAACGCGCGCCTGGCCGGGTCCGGCAGCGCCGCGTAGCTCGGCTCGAACGTCGCGCGCACGTCCAGCCCGCCGACGACCAGCTCGTCCAGGCCCCGTCCGGCCAGCCGGGTGGCGAACTCGCTGACCGGCCAGACCGGCCGGGTGGCCAGGCGGGCTCCCGCGACTCGGATGGCCAGCGGCAACCGGCCGCAGGAACGCAGGATCTGCTCGGCCGCGCCGGGCGCCGAACCGATGCGGTCCGGGCCCGCCACGCGTTCCAGCAGGAGCCTGGCGTCCTTCTCGTCGGGGAGATCGAGCGTGAGCCGTACGGCGCCTTCCAGGGCGGGCAGCGGGGAGCGGGAGGTCACCAGGACGGCGCCGCGCGCGGTGCCCGGCAGCAGGTGGCGGAGCTGCTCCTCCTCGACGGCGTCGTCCAGCACGAGGAGCACCGCCCGGTCGGCCAGCCGCTGACGCAGCAGTCCCGCGCGTTCCTCCACCGGGACGGGGATGAGCGCGCCGTCGAGGCCGAGCGAGCGCAGCAGCACGTCCAGCAGCTCGCCGGCCTCGCGGGGGCCGCGTGCGTCCCGTCCGAGCCGGACGAAGAGCTGCCCGTCGGGATAGTCGGCGCGCAACAGGTGCGCCAGTCGTACGGCGAGCGTGGTCTTCCCCACGCCGGGCAGACCGGACACGACCACGATGGGCGGACCGAGCCGATCCGCGCCCGCCCGCAGCAGCTCCAGCAGCTCGGCGATCTCTCCCGCACGCCCGACGAAGTCCGCGGTATCGCCGGGTAACTGGCACAGCCCCCGGAACGCCATCGGCCGCGCGCCCGCTTCGACGTCCGCTTCGAGGTCCGCTTCGACGTCCGCGGCAGGCGGCATGCGGTGCCGGTCGGCGTCCGCGGCAGGCGGCGGCGCATGACGACCGGACTCTGCGGCCGGTGGCGGGTGATGATCGGTCTCGCCGGGGAGCAGCGGCGAACGGCGATCGGCGTCGCCGGAGAGCAGCGCGGCGTGCAGGCGGCGCAGCTCCGGGCCCGGCTCGATGCCCAGCTCGGCCACCAGCAGCTCACGCGCCTCGCGGAAGGCGTCGAGGTCCTCGTCCCGCCGCCCGCTGCGGTGCAGGGCGACCACGAGCTGCTCGCGCAACCGCTCACGCAGCGGGTGGGCGGCGACGAGGGTGCGCAGTTCGGCGGCCAGGCCGTCGTGGCCGAGCGCGAGCCGTACGTCGATCCACTCCGATCTGGCCACCGCCAGCTGCTCCTCCAGCTCGGTGATCCGCGGCGCCACGGCCCCGCTGAGCGGTACGTCCTCGGCCGGGGTTCCGCGCCACAACGCGACCGCGGCCGCGTACTCCCGCTCGGCCGCCACCAGGTCGCCGTTCGCCCGTTCCCGGCGCGCCCGGCGTACGCCCTCCTCGAACACCAGCAGGTCCAGACGCTCCGGCGGGACCTCGCAGGCGTACCCCGACCCCTCGGTCCCCAGCCACAGGCCGCTGCCCTCCAGGGAGCGGCGGAGCTGATGGACGTAGGTCTGGACGTTGGACAGTGCCGAGCGGGGCGGGTCGTCCCAGAGGAAGCCGATCAGGCGTTCGGTGGAGACGGTCGCGTTCGGGTGGAGCAGCAGGACCGCGATCACGGCCCGTTGCTTGCGGCTGAGACGGATCCGGCCGCCGGGACCATTGAGGCGAATGGTGCCCAGGATCGCGAAGTCCACCGGTCCTCCCTCGTGCGTAATCGGATGATCAGCTTTCCGGAAGGCAGTACACCTCTGGTGACGCCCATTTGACAAACGCGGCAAACCGCGGCCCGCGGGGCCGGTATCGCGGCGCACACAGCGCCAGAACCGGTCGGCGCGTCCTTCTTCTTGCGTGTGCCCGAGGGATCGTCTACCTTAATTCCCACTAAACCAGTCGCTTATTGTGGAATAGAGGCAGAGACGGTGATCCGTGGGGTCGGGCTGCGGGTGGCGGGGGTGGTCCTGCTGGCCGCGATCTGGTGGGCGGTGGCGGCCTCCCACCTGTGGCCCGAGGTGTTCGTCCCCAGCCCGGGGTCGGTGTGGGAGCAGTTCTTCCTGACCTCCTCCGTGCACGACGGCCAACGCGGTTACGGCGGCTACCTGCTGTCGGAGCACCTGCTGGCCAGCCTGCGCCGCATCCTGCTCGGCAGCCTGTACGGCATCGCGGGCGGCATCGCGCTCGGCCTGGTCGTCGGCCTGGTCCCCACCGTGCGCGCCCTGCTCAACCCGCTGATCACGTTCGTCCGCACGTTGCCGCCGCTGGCCTACTTCAGCCTGCTGATCATCTGGCTGGGCATCGACGAGCCGCCCAAGGTCTCGTTGTTGTTCGTGGCCGCGCTGCCGCCCGTCGCCGTGGCCACCGCCGACGCGGTACGCGGGGTGCACGAGGACTACCTGTACGCGGCCAGGTCGCTGGGGGCCGGGCGGTGGCAGCTTCCGTACCGGATCGTGCTCCCCTCGGCGCTGCCCGAGGTGATCACCGGCGTCCGGGTCGCGGTCGGGGTGGCCTACACCACGGTCGTGGCCGCCGAGACCGTCAACGGCGTGCCGGGCATCGGCGGGATGATCCGCGACGCCCAGCGCTACAACCAGACCGACGTCGTCGTGCTCGGGCTGCTCGTCATCGGCGCGTCCGGCCTGCTCATCGACACCCTCCTGCAATTCACCGAGCGCCTGCTCGTGCCCTGGCGCGGCAAGGCCTGACCCCCTGCGAAGGCATCAGCCATGAAACATCGCCTCATCCCCGCGCTGGCGCTCGCACTGTGCCTGGCGGCCTGCTCCACCGGCACCGGAGCCGCCACCGGCGCCGCCACCGGCGCCGCCGCCGACGGCAGCCCCAAGGAACTGCGGATCGGCTACCAGCTCATCCCGAACGGCGACCTCATCGTCAAGGACCAGCGCTGGCTGGAGAACGCGCTGCCGAACACGAAGATCAGCTGGATCAAGTTCGACTCGGGCGGCGACGTGAACACCGCGATGGTCGCGGGCAGCATCGACATCGGCCTGGCCGGCAGCAGCCCGGTCACCCGCGGCCTGTCCGCGCCGCTGAACATCCCGTACCAGGTGCCGTGGATCTTCGACGTCATCGGCGAGAACGAGGCGCTCGTGGCCCGTCAGGCGGGCTCGGTGGCCGAGCTGAAGGGCCGGAAGATCGCGACGCCGTTCTCCTCGACCTCGCACTACAGCCTGCTGGCCGCGCTCCAGGAGGCCGGGCTGAGCGAGTCCGACGTCACCGTCGTCGACCTGGAGCCGCCCGACATCCAGGCCGCCTGGACGCGCGGCGACATCGACGCCGCCTACGTCTGGACGCCCGTGCTCGGCGAGCTGCGCAAGAGCGGCAAGGTGCTGGTCACCAGCAAGGAGCTGGCCGCCAAGGGCAAGCTGACGGCCGACCTCGCCGTCGTCCGCACCCAGTTCGCCGCCTCCTACCCCCAGGCGCTGCGCACCTGGCTCACGCAGCAGGACCGGGCGGTCAAGCTCGTACGCGCCGACAAGCGGGCCGCGGCGGCGGCCGTCGGACGCCAGCTCAACCTGAGCCCCGACGAGGCCGCCGGGCAGATCGACGAACTGATCCTGCTGGACGCCAAGGAGCAGGCCGGCCCCACCTACCTGGGCACCCCGGACAAGCCGGGCGCGCTGGCCGAGAACCTGCGCAGCGCCGCCGAATTCCTCAAGGCCCAGAACAAGCTGCCCGAGGTGCCCGCCCTGGAGGTCTTCCAGAAGGGCCTGGACACCAAGGACCTGCGCGATGCCTTCACCGGCTGACACGCTCACCGCGGCGGCGGTGCGGCTGGAGGGCGTCTCGCTCACCTACCGGCCGCGCTCCCGCTGGTCGAAGGCGGAGCCCGTGGAGGCGCTGCGCGGGATCGGGGCCGACGTCGGCGCGGGCGAGTTCGTGACGATCGTCGGGCCCTCGGGCTGCGGGAAGAGCACGCTGCTCAGGCTCGTCGCCGGGTTCGCCGCGCCCACCTCCGGGACGGTCACGGTGGGCGGCGAGCCCGTGGCGGGGCCGGGTCCCGACCGGGGCGTGGTGTTCCAGCAGCCGCGGCTGTTCCCCTGGCTGAACGTACGGCGCAACGTCGAGTTCGGGCTGCGCATGACAGGGGTGCCGAAGCGGGCCCGGACGGCCAGGGCCGACGAGCTGCTCACGCTCGTGGGGCTGGCCGAGGTGGCGGGGCGGCGTCCGTACGAGTTGTCCGGCGGCATGCAGCAGCGCGCCGCCATCGCCCGTGCGCTCGCGCCCGACCCCGCGATCCTGCTGATGGACGAGCCGTTCGCCGCGCTCGACGCGCTCACCAGGGAGCGGCTCCAGGAGGAGCTGCGACGGCTGTGGCAGGCCACGGGCAAGACCGTGCTGTTCGTCACGCACAGCGTCGACGAGGCCGTCTACCTGGGCACCCGCCTGCTGGTGATGAGCCGCGGGCCGGGCACGATCGTGCTCGACCAGCCCTCGGAGCTGCCGCGCGCGGATGATCCGCGCCCCCATCCCGACTTCCCGTCCGTACGCGAGACCGTGGCCGCAGCCGTCCGGCGGGCCGCCTCCTCCGACCCCGAGGTTTCCTGATGCGTTTCCACTGGTTCCTGCCCACGACCGGTGACGGTCACGACGTACGCTCGGCCATCACCACCACCGACGCCTACCGCCCCTCCGCCCGCCCGGCCACCGTCGCGTACCTGACGCAGGTGGCCAGGGCGGCCGAGCAGGCGGGGTTCGAGGCCGCGCTCACCCCCGTCGGCGCGGGCTGCCCCGACCCGTGGATCGTGTGCGCGGCCCTGGCCCAGCACACCGAACGGCTGCGGCTGCTGGTCGCCTTCCGCACCGGGTACGCGCTGCCCACCCTGCTCGCCCAGCAGGCCCAGTCCTTCCAGGAGATCTCCGGCGGCCGGCTGCTGCTGAACGTCGTGACCGGGGGCGACCCCGTCGAGCAGCGCGCGTACGGAGACTTCCTCGACCACGACGCCCGCTACGCCAGGACCGGCGAGTTCCTGCACCTGCTCCGCCGTGCCTGGGACGGCGCGCCGTTCGACCACCACGGCGAGCACTACCGGGTCGAGGGCGGCGGCCTGCCCGCGCCGCTCGACCCGAGGCCGCCGCTCTACTTCGGCGGCGCGTCACCGGCCGCCGAGCAGGTCGCCGCCCGCCACGCCGACGTCGTGCTCATGTGGGGCGAGCCGCCGCAGGCGGTCGCCGAGCGGGTGGGCAGGTTGCGCACGCTCAGCGCCGCGCACGGCCGCACCCTCGGGTACGGCCTGCGCGTGCACGTCATCGCCCGCGACACGAACGAGGCCGCCTGGGCCGAGGCCGACCGGCTGCTCGCGGGCATGGACCCGGCCCGCGTCGCCGAGGCCCAGCGCCGCTTCGCCCGCTACGACTCCGTCGGCCAGCGCCGCATGGTGGACCTGCACGCCGGCGGCACCCGTGAGCTGGAGATCCACCCGGGGCTGTGGGCCGGGGTCGGGCTGGTGCGCGAGGGCGCCGGCACCGCCCTGGTCGGCTCGTACGACGAGGTCGCGGCGCTGTTCCAGGAGTACGCGGCGGCAGGGGTGGAGGAGTTCGTGCTGTCCGGGTGGCCGCATCTGGAGGAGGCGTACCGGGTCGGCGAGCACGTCCTGCCGCGCGTGAGGTGCGACGTCAGCCGAACTGCCACCAGTTCAGGTTGAACAGGTAGCCGCTTCCGCCGGTGAACTTCAGGTACAGGTCGCGGGTGCCGGTCGCGCCGCTGACCGGACAGGACACGGTGGTCCAGGTCTGCCAGCCGCCCGTGCCCGGCACGGTGCACGTCCCGGCCGACGGGCCGTTGACGCCGTCCAGGCGGAGTTCGAGCCTGCCGCCGGCGGCCGCCGAGGCGACCCGCGCGGTGAAGGTCCTGGCGCCGGCGCCGAACGCGACGCCCTTGACCTTGATGTAGTCGCCGTTCTCGATCCAGCCGACGTTCATCCCGCCTTCGCTGGAGGGCTCGGTCTCGACCCCCGACTCCCAGGCGATCGTCTCGGCCTCCTGGCGGACGTACGGGTTGAGGGTGCCCACCTGGGGCGGCCCGGACGCGGTCATGTTGATCGTCGGGATCGTGCCGCCGGAGCCGTAGGCGAACTTCTCCACGGCCACCGAACGGGTGAAGCCGCCGCCGCCCGGCAGTGCGCCGTTGTGGTAGAAGAAGTACGAGCCGCCCTGGTAGTCGACGATGCCCGCGTGGTTGGTGAAGCTGCCGCCCTGCGTGGGCATGATCGTCCCTCGGTAGGTCCAGGGCCCGGTGGGGCCGGGGGCCGTGGAGTAGGCGATGAACTCCGAGCAGCACTTGGCCGCGAACACGAGGTAGTACAGGCCGTTCCGCTTGTAGACCCAGGGCCCCTCCTCGAACAGCGTCGGGCGGTTGGCGTCACCCGTCCTGGTGCCGAATCCCGCCGTGGTGAGCGGGATCTGCGTCGCGCTTCCCGAGTACGAGGTCATGTCGGCGTTCAGCTTCACGTACCAGAGATGCGGATTGCCCCAGTAGAGGTAGGCCTGCCCGTCGTCGTCGATGAAGACCGTCGGGTCGATCTCGCCGTTCTCGATCAGCGGCCGGCCGAGCGCGTCCCTGAACGGCCCGGTCGGACTGTCGGAGACGGCCACCCCGATGGCCATCCGGCCGGTCGCCCGGTTGGTGGTGGGCACGTACCAGTAGAACAGGCCGTTCCGGTAGATGGTCTGTCCCGCCCAGGCGTCGGACTTCGCCCAGCTGAACGTGGTCAGGCTCAGCGGGGATCCGTGGTCGGTCCAGTTCACCATGTCGGCGGAGGACCAGACCCGCCAGTCCTTCATGGTGAACCAGGTCGAGCCGTCCTCGTCA
Source organism: Nonomuraea sp. NPDC001636 (assembly GCF_040298265.1). Taxonomy (NCBI): domain Bacteria; kingdom Bacillati; phylum Actinomycetota; class Actinomycetes; order Streptosporangiales; family Streptosporangiaceae; genus Nonomuraea; species Nonomuraea sp. NPDC001636. The sequence continues at coordinate 106,376 of NZ_JBEOZT010000019.1, read as the reverse complement.
TGGCCGGTGTAGAGGTACACCCGTCCGTTGTGCACCAGCGGCGCCGGGTCGGCGGTGTAGACGGTCTGGATGATCGGATTGTCCGCCCTGGCCGGGTGGGCGGGCAGGAGCGCCACAAGCCCGAGCAGGACCAGCAGCCCTACGATTCCGCGTCCGGCTCTTGTGGTGGCCGGCAACCGTAATGCCATTCTCACGATCGCTCCCGGATGACGGATCAGCTACGGGTCCAGCGCTGGTTGGCGCCGCCGTTGCACGACCAGATGGTCAGCTTGGTGCCGTTGGCGGTGGCGTTGTTCGGCACGTCCAGGCACTTGTTCGCACCGACGGCGGTGAGGGTGCCGTCGGCGTTGAAGCGCCACTGCTGATTGCTCTGGCCGTTGCAGTCCCAGATGATGACGTTGGTGCCGTCGGCGGTTCCGCCGTCGTACACGTCCAGGCACTTGCCGCCGTAGACGCGCAGTTCGCCGCTCGCGGTGGGCGTCCACTGCTGGTTGGCCTGGCCGTGGCAGTCCCAGATCTGCGCCTGTGAGCCGTTGGCCTGCGAGGCGCCGGCGACGTCGAGGCACCTTCCCGAGCCCACTCCCTTGATCGCGACCGTGGCGGGCGGGACGATGCCGCCTCCCGTCACGACGTACATGGCCGCCCCGTGCCCGGGGACCGGCGCGCTGATCGTCCCCGTCGAGGAGGACGTCGCGTGCGCCCACAGGTCACGCACGGAGTAGGAGGACGCCGAGCCCAGCCCCAGAGCCGCGGCGGTGGTGGAGACGGTCGCGGTCGAGGTGCCTCGGTTGAGCAGGACGACCGCGACCGAGCCGTTCTTCATCGGCTTGCGCCAGACCTCCAGGTCGCCGTTGTCGCTGATCTTGTGGCCCTGCCGGCCGCCCCAGTCCTGGTTGACCGCGATGACCTCGGTGTTGGTGAGGATGGTGCGCGTGTCGGCGCTCATCGTCCGGAGGTCGTTGCCGGCGATGAGGGGCGCGTTCAGCAGCGACCACAGGCTGAAGTGCGCGCGCCCCTCGGTGCCCGTCACCGAACCGACGCCGACCTCCAGCATGTCCGGGTCGTTCCAGCCCCCCGGGCCCGAGTACGACTCCAGCCCGACCTGCTGGTCCAGGATGCCCATGATAGAGCTCCAGTTGGCCGCGATGTCGCCGGTGTCCCGCCAGGAGTTGCCCACCGGCGCCCCCCAGGTCCACACGTTCTCCTGACCCCAGTTGCACAGGCTGTACACGATCGGGCGGCCGGTGGCGGCCAGCGCGTCCCGCATGGCCGTGTACCGCTGCTGCCCGTTCATGCCGCGGTGGTCGCCGCAGTTGTCGTATTTCAGATAGTCGATCCCCCACGACGCCCACAGCGCCGCGTCCCGCCGCTCGTAGCCCAGGCTGGCCGGGTAGCCCGCGCACGTCGTGGTGCCCGCCGAGGAGTAGATGCCGAGCTTGAGCCCTTTGGAGTGCACGTAGTCGGCCAGGGCCTTGATGCCGTTGGGGAACTTCTGCGGATCCGGCACCAGGTCGCCGCTCGCGTTCCGGCTCTTGGTGGACCAGCAGTCGTCGATGTTGACGTAGGTGTAGCCCGCCGCCGCCATGCCGCTGGAGACCATGGCGTCGGCCGTCTGACGGATGAGTCCGTCGTTGACGTTGCAGCCGAAGCTGTTCCAGTCGTTCCAGCCCATCTGCGGGGTACGGGCGAGGCCGTTGTCCAGCGCGACGGCCGGGGACGTGGCACCGCCGACCGCGACGAGGGAGCCGGCCGCCAGTAACGCGGCCGTCGTCAGGCCGAGAATTCTGCGCATTCGCTTCTCCACCTCCTGGGTGTCGTCATGAGCCGGCGCGGGTCCAGCGCTGGTTGGCGGCGCCGCTGCAGGACCAGATCTGGAGCTTGACGCCGTTGGCGGTGCTGTTGCTCGGCACGTCCAGGCACTTGTTCGCCCCGACGGCGGTGATGGAGCCGTCGGCGTTGAAGCGCCACTGCTGGTTGCTCTGGCCGCTGCAGTCCCAGATGATCACGCCGGCGCCGTCGGCGGTGCTGCGGTTGGCCACGTCCAGGCACTTGCCGCCGTACACGCGCAGCTCACCGGCGCCGGTCGGCGTCCAGCGCTGGTTGCTCTGGCCGTTGCAGTCCCAGATCTGCGCCTGCGCGCCGTTCGCCTGGGACGCGCCGGTGACGTCCAGGCACCGGCCCGAGCCCACGCCCTTGATCTCCGTCCCGCCGGAGGGTTCGCCCTGCGGCTGGCCGATGCTGCCGGGGACCGATTGCAGCGCCGCGTACCAGGCGGCGGCCATCTTGTCGTAGCCGCCGGCGGTCGGGTGGACGCCGTCGATCAGGTCCGAGGTGGTCAACCTGCTGTGCATGTCGACCAGGTGGACGTGCTTGCCGCTGTTCACCTTGCTCTGGACGATGCCGGGGATCGCCGCGTTGAAGGTGCGGGCGGCCGACTCCTGTCCGGCGTTGGACAGCGGGATGACGGTCGCGACGAAGACGTCCGCGTCCGGCACGGCCGCGGTGATGTGGTCGATCAGCGTGGACAGCCGTTGCGGCGCGCCGGCCACGTTGTAGTTCTGCAGGATGTCGTTGGTGCCCAGGTGCAGCAGCAGCGTGCGCGGCGTGTACGTACGCAGCCAGCCGGTGAGGTTCGCGTCGATCTGGTCGATCCGCCAGCCTGGGTGGCCCTCGTGATCATGATCGCCCAGGCTGCCGGGCCCGTTGAACTGTGAACCGACGAAATCGACCGTGTAGCGGCCCACGGCCAGGCGCTGCCACAGGCCGATCCGGTAACCGCCCGGCACCTGCGTGCCCTCGGTGATCGAGTCGCCGAGGGGCATGACCCGTACCCCGCCGTTGGACTCGGCTCCGGCGACCCCCGTCCCCATCGCCGTCCCGGCCGCCAGCAACGCCGCCACCGTCAGCACGGCGGCCCGCCATCGTCTCCAGGTACGCATGCTCACCCCTTCACGACCGGCCGCGAGCCGGGCGAGCCGGCCGACGACGCCCGCGCTGACACGTCGCGCGCCCTTGAGGCATGCGCATCGACCCCGCTGTTGGTTGGGACATCAGGACCTCCTGTGATCACGTTCGCTGTCGCTGACCTCGCACCGGCCTCAGGTGCGGGTCCAGCGTTGGTTGGAGCCGCCGTTGCAGCTCCAGATCTGGAGCCTGGTGCCGTTGGCGGTGCTGTTGCTCGGCACGTCCAGGCACTTGTTCGCCCCGACGGCGGTGACGGAGCCGTCGGCGTTGAAGCGCCACTGCTGGTTGCTCTGGCCGCTGCAGTCCCAGATGATCACGCCGCTGCCGTCGGCGGTGGCGCGGTTGGCCACGTCCAGGCACTTGCCGCCGTACACGCGCAGCTCACCGGAGGCGGTGGACGTCCACTGCTGGTTGGGCTGCCCGTGGCAGTCCCAGATCTGCGCCTGGGCGCCGTTGGCCTGGGAGGCGCCCGCGACGTCGAGACACCTGCCCGACCCCGCGTTCTTGACCTGGCCGCCGGGCCCCGGGCCGGGCGAGGTGCCGTCGAGCCCGAGGAAGGAGAGGGCGTGGGGGAACATGCCCGTCAACGGCAGGGAGTGGCCCTGCCCCGCGAAGCTGAGCCCCTCGACCCGCGGTTGGGCTCCGGTGCCGCCGTACCGGGTGCGGGTGACGCCCGAACGCGGGCTGTCGGTGTACGCAGGGGTCTGGCTCACCCCGTTCAGGCCGGACCACTGCTTGATTTCTTCGCCGAAGTTGGCGTAGGCCAGTGTGGTGTCGGCGGTGCCGTGCCAGAGCTGCATGCGCGGGTAGGCGCCGGTGTAGCCGGGGAACATGGCGCGGGCCTGGTCGCCCCACTGCTGGGCGGTCTTGACGATCCGGCCGCCGGAGCACTCGCTGTTCCACAAGGACCCGTCGGCGGTGGCGAAGCAGCCGGCCGGGACGCCCGAGAACGCCGCGGCGGCCGAGAACACGTCGGGGTACTGCGCGGCGAGTACGTTGGTCATCATCGCGCCCGAGGAGAAGCCGCTGACCACGATCTTGGCGGGGTCCACGTCGTGGCGCTGCCGGGCATAGCTGACCATCGACATGATCCCGGTGGAGTCCCCGCCGCCGTCACGTCTCAGCGCGGCCGGAGTGGACACGTCGAAGCACTGGCCGCTGCGGGTGGCCTCCGGGACCACGATGATGTACCCGTACTGGTCGGCGGCGGTGACGTAGTCGTGCCCGACGCCGTTGAACACCCCGGCGGCCGAGCCCGTGCAGTAGTGCACCATGACGAGCAGCGCCGGCCGGGGCGCCACCCGGTCCGGGACATAGATGTACATGTTCAAGTTCGTCGGGTTGTTGCCGAAGCCGGTCACCCGGGTCAGCGACGCAGCGGCGGCGGGCCTGACGCCCAGCAGCACCGCGGCGGCCATCAGGAGGACGGCGGCCGCCGCGAGTGCGGCACGCGATGCCCGGGTCGTCGCGGGGCCGCGGTCGACGCGGCGGGCCGGGGGCATCACGTCAGAGTCCACTTCTGGTTGGCGCCGCCGTGACAGGTGTAGAGCTGGAGCCCGGTGCCGTTGCCGGTGCCTGCGCCGACGGCGTCGAGGCACAGCCCGGACTGGACGCCGGCGATGGTGCCGTCGCCGTTGACGCGCCACTTCTGGTTGTCGCCGCCCCAGCAGGAGTAGATCTGGATCCTGGCGCCGTTTCCGGTGCCTCCGGCGTCCAGGCATTTGTTGCCGTAGACCCTGAGCTCTCCGGCCGAGGTCCGCGTCCACTGCTGGTTGGTGCGGCCGTTGCAGTCCCACAGCTGGACGGCGGTGCCGTCGGCGGTGCCGGCGTTGGGCACGTCCACGCAGCGGCCGGAGGCCACTCCCCTGATCTGCCCGGCGGCCGGCGGGGTCGGCGTCGTGGTGGACGAGCCGCCGTCCAGGCCGAAGAAGCGGATGGCGTACGCCGCCATCCCCGGGTGGGGCAGGTCATGTCCGGCGCCGGTGACGGTGTACGCCTCGACCTGCCCGGAACCGAACACCCGCCGCGTCCAGCCGGACTGCGGGCTGTCGGTGGAGGCGGGGGTCTGGCTCAGGCCGTGGACGTCGGTCCACTGGTCGACCTCCTCCTGCAACATCGTGTACGACAGCACGGAGTCGGCGGTGCCGTGCCAGGCCATCACGCGCGGCCGGGGCCCGGTGTAGCCGGGGTAGGCGTTCCTGACCAGGTCGCCCCACTGCCGCGGCGTCTTGTCCCCGCATCCGGCGGGCCCGAGGCAGCCGTAGGGGACGCCCGAGAACGGCGCTCCCGCCTTGAACACGTCGGGGTAGGTGGCGAGCAGGTTGTTGGTCTCCATCGCGCCGGAGGAGAAACCGGTCGCGAACACCCGGTCCGGGTCGCCGTTGTAGCGTTGCAGCACGTAGTTCGTCATGGAGACGATCGACACCGGGTCGCTGCCGCCGCCGTGCCGCAGGGCCTCGTTCGACCAGACGTCGAAGCAGTTCGACAGGCCGTTGGCGCTCTTGTTCGCCTGCGGGTAGATGACGATGAAGCCGTACCGGTCGGCCAGCGAGGCGAACTCGGTGCCCTGGTGGAAGCCGGGGGCCCAGCCGTTGCAGCCGTGCATCGCCACCAGGACGCCCGGCCTGGCCGCCACCCTGTCGGGGACGTAGAGGTACATCCGCAGCCCGCCGGGATTGGTGCCGAAGTTCGTCACCTCGGTCAGGGCCGCCGCCGACGCTCCCGGAGCAGCGGTGAGGAACATGGCCAAAGTGGTGGCCGCCGCCGTGATCACAGCCGCCAGCGCGGCTCCGATGCCCGCGCGTCTTCTCCTGCGCGATTCGCCTGGTTTCATGCATCCGCCTCTCGTATGTTAGCGCTAACAAAGCGCTAACCCGTCGAGCTCTTCCGGGCTGTTGGAAGGGACGGAGGGAGCAAATAGGAGCCGGAAAGGCGCTGTCAAGAGCACCACGGCGCGCGACGGCCGGAGGAGGCCGCCGCCGAGCGCGCTCACCTTGACTTATCGAGCCGGGCCACCGAGGACGTCACCATGAAACTTTCATCCGCCTCCCCGGACAGGAGGCTGACGAAAATTTCCGGATCACAAGATGCACGTAGTAGCTGCACAATCGAGACGAACAGCCCGGCGACGCCGGAACTTTCACTAAATCCTTGACAATTTTCGGACACTATTCTCACACTGAGTGCCCGAGGTGGTCCCCCCATCGGATCGGCGGGACGGAGGCTCCAGCATGCGTGTCAACGCCATGTCCCCACCGACCGCCGCCCCAGGCGCTGGAAGTCGCCGAACCAGGTCGCCCGCGCGACCAACACGTCACGCACGATCGTCGTTCGTCACGCATCGATCCCTCGACACCCTTCGTCGTGCCCGCACTCCTAACGACTTGGAGGTCGCGCGGACAGGCGCTCCGGAGGTGCCTCTGGGTGACAGATGTCCGCTGCTAGGCTGAACGCATGTCAGCCGCATCGTGCTCGGCCGCTTGCGCGGCAGTGACCAGAACGTCCCGCTAGCGGCGGGACGTTCGACGCACAGCACCACCAACCTGGAACGTCCAGCCGCCTCGTGATCAGTCCGGAGCGGCTCTTCGTGCTGCCCGGAAACTCTTCAGAGCGACGGAGCACTCGATGCTTTCAGGCATTTCTTCTTCCCGCGGGCGAAGGACGTCTTCCACGCGCGCGTGGCTCGCGCTGTGCGCGATGTCAATGCTGCAGTTCCTCATCGCGGTCGACGTGACCGTGGTCAACATCGCGCTGCCCTCGATCGGCGCGAATCTCGGCGTCGATGGCCACTCGTTGACCTGGGTGGTGGTCGGCTACACCATCACCGGTGGCGGGCTGCTGATGCTCGGCGGCCGCCTCGGCGACCTGCTGGGCCGCCGCCGCACGCTGCTGGTCGGAACCACCTTGTTCGGTGCGGCGTCTCTGCTGGCGGGGCTGGCCCCCTCGTTCGCGGTCCTGGTGGTCGCGCGCCTCCTTCAGGGGGCCGGCGAGGCGATCGCGCTGCCGGCCGCGATGGCCGCCATCGTGCTCATGTTCCCGGAAGGCCCGCGCCGGTCGCGGGCTCTGAGCGTGTGGGCCGCGGTCGCCAGCTGCGGGCTGGTGCTCGGGTTCGCCCTGTCGGGCATCATCACCGCCCATCTGGGCTGGCGATGGATCTTCCTGATCTCGGTGCCGTTCATCCTGGTCGTGATCGTGGCCGCGCTCATGCTTGTCCAGGCCGACCGTCCCGCTCCCCGTGGACGGGCCCGGCTGGACCTGCCGGGCGCGATCTTGCTGACCGCATGCCCGCTGCTGTTCACCTACGCCGCGGTCGAGGCAGGTGAACCCGGCACCAGCCCCTGGGTGAGCCTGGCGTCGCTGGCCGGCGCGGTGCTGGCCGCCGCCGGGTTCATGCGGGTCGAGTCGCGGTCCCTGAACCCGCTGGTACCGCCGGCCTTCTTCGCCAACCGCCCCCGCCTGAGGGCGAACCTGACGACGATGCTGCTCAGCGGGGCGCTGTCGACCTCGTTCCTGCTGTTCACGTTCTACCTGCAGGACCGTCTCGGGATCGGCCCGCTGGGCGCCGGGCTCACGATGCTGCCGTTGGCCGGCGCGCTGATCGCGGCCTCGGTTCTTGTGCCCCGGCTGCTGGGAAGCTGGGGAGCACGCGCGTGCGTGCTGGCAGGCCTCGGCTCCGCTGCGGGCGCGATGACGGTGATCGCGCTCGTGGCAGCTCTGGGGGCCGGAGCGGCGTGGCTGCTTCCGGCGATGCTGCTGATCGCCGCCGGGATGGGCTTCGGCCTGGTGGGGCTGCAGTACATCGCGGTCAGCGGAACCACTGACGAGGACGCCGGGATCGCCTCCGGCATCCAGCGAGCAGCCGACCAGCTTGGAGGGGCCGGCGGCGTGGCGGTCTACGTGGGCATGGGGTTCGCCCCCGCCGTGCACGCCGGCGACCCGTTCCTGATCGCCGCGGTGCTCGCCATCGCCGGGCTGGTCGTCGGTGCCGTGGTCATCAGCCGTTCCTCGGCCACGACAGAGCTGCAGCCGAAGGCCGAATAAGAAACCATGCCGCCACGCACTGCCCTCGCGCAGTGCGTGGCGGCACGCCCCACCCGGCACGACCCGCCAAGCATCAGCGGAAGCTCACGTGCCCGTACTCCCCGCTTTCGTCACCGACCCCCTGTGGGACCAGTTCCAGGTTCTCCTTCCTGAGCGAACCGTCAGCCACCCATGGGGCTGCCATCGGCCCCGTGTTCCCGACCCAGTCGTCTTCGAGCAGCTCCACTGATCCATGAGCGGGCCGCCGACGCCCGCGTTGTTGACCGGGCTCCAGCGGTTCTGACCCGCACCCGCACCACCTCGGGGCCGGACACGAGCATGACGGCGATCCGGCACAGCGCACATCGCAGGCGCGGCGGCATGCGCCGCCCGACGAGACCACGCCGCCCGGCGGCCGGCGGCATCTGCCCGCGCACCCGGCCACGCCCGGCTCGGCTACGACCGCGCCCGGATCCCCCGCGCCGCCGGCCGCGATCTTGGCGGTCACCGCTCCCCCTTTGTGTCGGTCCAGTCGAAGCAGATGGCTCCGGGCGGTGCGCCGCCGTCTCGCAGGCGTGCGTAGGTGGATTCCGCGTCCAGGGGAGACACCCGCTCGGAGATCATTCCGGCGGTGCGGAACGTGCCGGAGGCGAGGCGGCGGAAGTACAACTCGGCCACCGCGTCGCGGTTGAGCGGGCCGGTTGACGGGTCGTCGGAGACGAGGCCGGCGTGCGCTCCGAGGATGGTCAGCGAGTTGCTGACCACGCCGGGCCCGAGCATCTGCCGGGACGGCGTGGGCGTGTCGCCGAGCAGGACGACGCGGCCCAGCGTACGGGCCAGCCGTACCGCCTGGGAGAGCACGGCGGGGTTGCCGGTGACGTCGAAGACCACGTCGGCGAGCCGGCCGCCGGTCAGGTCGGCGACGGCGGCGCGGGCGTCGGCCGCGGTCGCCGCGAGCAGGTCGCTCGCGCCGCTCGTTCGCGCCAGGTCGAGCCGCCGGGCATCGGTGTCGACGGCGATGACGCGGGCGGCTCCGTGCGCGACCGCGTACTGGACGACCAGCTGCCCCACCGGCCCGAGTCCGAGAACCACGACGGTCTCGCCCAGGGCGATCGCGGCTCTGGCGGTGCCCGCCGCGGCCGTGACGACGAGAGGCACCCACACCGCCTCCTCGTCCGTCACGCCTGCGGGCAGCAGCCGGACCTCGCGCTCGGCGAGTGTGACCAGCTCCTCGTGTGACGCGTAGCTCTGCACGCGGTCGCCGGGCCGCAACGTCGTGACGCCTGCGCCGACCGCCTCCACGACCCCGGCCATGCTGTACCCGGGCCGGAACGGGTAACGCACCCACTCCTCCCAGTTGGTGCCGGGGTCGAAGTCGCCGCGCAGGCAGGCCAGCTCGGTGCCGGGGCTGATCAGCGACAGCGTGGTGCGGCACAGCACTTCGCCGGAACCCGGCGGAGCGACGTCCTCACGCGCCACGCGCACCTCGCCCGGCTTCGGGAACTCCACGAACAACGACCTCATCGGCCCCTCCGAAGGTGGGCGGTTCATGCGATTTCGTCCATGCGTACGAACCGGGCGCCGGCCGCGCGCAGCCCGTCGATGACCAGCGGCAGGGCACGGCCGGTGGCCGTGGTCCAGGGATGGAACAGCACCACGGCGCCGTCGCCGTACGCGGCGGCCTCCTCGATGACCAGGCGGGCGACGCCCGGCCCGGTGGCCTTGCCGCGCCAGTCGAACGGGTCCACGTGCCAGCTCGTCTCCCGGTAGCCGAGCCGGTCCAGGGCGGACCGGATCGCCGGGTCCTCGCTGCCGTCGCCGAACGGGCAGCGGAACCAGGGACGCGGGTCGTGGCCGGTGGCGCGGCGGATGGCGCGTTCGGCGAGCTGTACGTCCTGCTTGAGGGCCTTCTGCGACAGCCAGCTCATCGGCGCGTGGTGGTGGGAGTGGTTGCCGATCAGGTGACCGCGGGCGGCCAGGTCCGCGGCCAGCGAGGGGTTGGCCTGGGCCCAGCGTCCTTGGACGAACATGGTCGCCACGGCCTCGCGCTCGGTGAGCGTGTCGAGCACCTGCCGGGTGCCGTCCGGGTGAGCGGGCCGGTCGCCGTGCTCGACGTCGAAGGTCAGCGCCACTCGCCAGGGCGCCGGTCGGGTTGGGGGTGACTTCGTCACGCTTTGTCACCTGCCTCTGAGTCGGGGGGCCGCCTTGACAGAGGTAGCGGCTGTGATCAGTGTCGGTGTTGCTGACAACATTGTCATCAAACAACCGCTTGGCAGATTCCGGAAGGAAGCGAACGCCCGATGGCCCGCTATCGGCTCGAAGCCGGTCCGATCCCCCTCCACCACCAGGTCTACCTGGATCTGAGCGCCAGGCTCGACGAGGGGGAATGGCAGGCGGGAGACCGCCTGCCACCGGAAAGAGAGCTGGCCCGCCGCTACGGATGCAGCCTCATCCCGGTCCGGCGGGCCCTGGCCGAGCTGGCCCGCGAGGGCCGCCTGGAGCGCACCCGCGGGCGCGGCACGTTCGTCCTGCATTCCCGGCTGGAGGTCGACATGGGCACCAGCCAGAGCTTCGCCGACCTCATGCACCTGCACGGCATGGACCCGGACACCAGGCTCGTCGAGTCCGGGATCGAGAGGCCGGGAGAGATGGTCGCCGCCGCGCTGGCCCTGCCGGCCGGGGCGCAGGTCGTCTACCTTGAACGCCTGCGCATCGCCAACGGCGAGCCGCTGATCCTGGAGCAGGTCCACCTGCCGGCCGACCGCTTCGCCGGGCTGCTCGACCATGACCTTGAGCGCAACTCCCTCTACGGTCTGCTGGCCGAGCACTACGGGGCCAGGATCGTGCGCGCCCGCGAGGTCATCGAGCCGGTACGGCTGCGCGCCCACGAGGCCCGCCTGCTCGACCAGCCGGTGGAACGCCCCGCCATGCTCGTCGAGGGCATCGCCTTCGGCCCCGGCGACGAGCCCGTCGAGTTCACCCGCAGTTACGTCAGAGGCGACCGCGCCCGCCTCTCCTTCGAGCTCTCGCTCGCCCGCCCCCCGAACCCCAGCCTCGGGAGAGACACGTGAATCGCTTATCGAACGCCCTGCTCGCGATCGCATCGGCCGTGGCACTGGCCGCCTGCGGAGCCGCCTCCCCGCCGGGCGGTGACGCCGCGGCGGTGGAGCTGCGCTGGTACTGCTGCCTCGGCACCGGGGAGCAGGCCGAGCAGGTCAAGGCAGAGCAGAAGGTGATCGAGAAGTTCCACGCCGCCCAGCGCAGGATCAGGGTGAAGCTGGAGGTCGTCACCTACGACTCCGCCCGTGACACGCTCGCGACCCAGATCGCCTCCGGCAACGGGCCCGACCTCGCCGGTCCCGTCGGCGTCGGCGGCGCCGCCGCCTTCCACGGTCAGTGGCTCGACCTGGCTCCCCTCATCAGGTCCAGCGGTTTCGACCTCAGCCCGTACGCCAAGGGCAGCGCCGACCTCTACCGGATCGGTTCCGTGCAGGAGGGAATCCCCTTCGCGATCTACCCGTCGACCCTGTACTACAAGGCCGACATGTTCGAGGAGGCCGGTCTGGCCGCGCCGCCGCACAAGTACGGCGAGAAGTACACCTGGCCCGACGGCCGCCAGAGCGAGTGGAACTACGACACGCTCAGGGAACTGGCCCTCAGGCTCACCGTCGACAAGAACGGGAAGGACGCCACCCAGGCGGGATTCGACCCCGGCGAGATCGTGCAGTACGGCTTCGAGCCGGCCCGCGACGACCTGCGCTACCAGGGAGCCGCCTTCGCCCCCGGCTCGCTGGACGCCGGCGACGGCAGGACCGTGAAGATCCCCGGCGCCTGGGCCGACGCCTGGCGCTTCTTCTACGACGGCATGTGGAAGGACCGGTTCATCATGACCGGCCCCGTCTTCGAGACCGAGCAGTTCAACGGGGACGGCGCCGCCTTCTTCTCCGGGCACGTCGCGATGAGCGTCAACTTCCTGTGGTCCACCTACGGCGTGGCCGGCGCGGGCGACGACTGGGACCTGGCCGCGATGCCCGCGCACGACGGCAGGACGACCTCCCCCACCAGCGCGGACACCTTCCGGATCCTGGCCGGCAGCAAGCACCCGGCCGAGGCCTTCGAGTTCCTGAAGTACCTGGTCGGCCCGGCCTCGCAGGAACTGCTGTCGGCGTACGGCGCGATGCCCGCCCGTACCGCCGACCAGGAAGCCTTCTTCGCCAAGCTGGCCGGGCAGTTCACCAACAAGGTCGACTGGCAGGTCGTCAAGGACAGCGTGGCGTTCGCCGACAACCCGCACTCGGAGTCGTACACGCCCAAGTACAACCAGACGCTCACCATCCTCGGCACCTACCGGAGCCGCTGGATGACCAAGGGCGGGCTCGACATGAACGCCCAGCTCAAGGAGATGCGCGAGGAGATCCAGGCGGCGTGGAACCGCTCATGAGAGGCGAGACGATGTCCCGGGCGGCCCGCCGGGAGGCCCGGTACGGATTCCTCTTCGTCCTTCCGTGGATCATCGGGTTCCTCGCGTTCACGGCGCTGCCGATGGCGGCCACGTTCGTCTTCACCTTCCTCAACATCTCGCCGGCCGAGCAGCGGCCGCTCATGTTCGTCGGCCTGGCGAACTACCAGCGGCTCTTCGCCGACCCGCAGGCGTGGGCCTCGCTGTGGGTGACCGCCCGCTTCGCCCTGCTCTGGCTGCCGCTGGTCGTCGCCCTGCCGTTCCTGCTCGCGGTCGCGGTCAACAGCAGGTACGTGCGCGCCGCCGGGCTGCTGCGCGTGCTGCTGTTCATGCCGTACGTGGTGCCGTTCGTGGCCGGCGCGCTGATCTGGCAGAACATGCTGGTCGACGACGGGTGGATCAACACCGCGCTGCGCCGGCTCGGCGTGGACGACGCGCCGAGCTGGCTGAGCGACCCCGCCTGGGTGATCCCCGGGCTCGTCATGATCGGCCTGTGGGGACTGGGCTCGGGCGTCATCATCAACCTGGCAGGGCTGCGCGGCATCCCCACCGAGCTGTACGACGCCGCCCGGCTCGACGGCGCCGGATGGTGGCGCCGGCTGTGGCACGTGACGATCCCGATGATGTCGCCGGTGATCTTCTACACGATGATCCTCGCGGTCGTCGAGGTCATGCAGTACTTCCTCGTCCCGCTGGTGCTCTTCAACGGCACCGGCGACCCCGGCGGCGCGACCCGCTTCTTCAACCTCTACCTGTACCAGACCTTCTTCACCTATCAGGAGATGTCCTACGGCTCGACGCTGGCGTGGCTGCTGTTCGTCATCACCCTCGTCGTGACCCTGGTGCTGTTCCGGCTGTCCAGACGCTGGGTCCACTACACGAGTGAGAGGTGACCCGGTGCCCCCGTACGCGGCCCGCCGCATCCGGACCGCCCTGATGACGATCGTGATGTTCGGCATCGTCGCGGCGTTCCTGTCGCCGCTCGTCCAGATGACGCTGGCGTCGCTGAAGAGCGAGCGGCAGGTCAGCCAGGCGCACGCGCCGCTGCTGCCGTCCGACCCGCGCACCTTCACCCATGAGGGCCGGCAGTACGACGTCTACCAGGTGCCGGTCGACGGCGCGGTCCGCGAACTCGCCCTGGTGAAGAAGGGGCGCGCCGAGAGCGAGTTCGTCGACCCGGCGGCGCCCGGGAAGGGAACCGTCATCTGGCGCGGCTCCTGGCGCACCCTCGAACCGAGCTGGACCCTGGCGCCGCAATGGTCGAACTACGCCGCGGTCTGGAAACTCATCGACTTCCCCCGGCTGCTGCTCAACACCATCGCACTCGCGGTGATCAGCACGATCGGGACCGTCCTTTCGTGCACGCTGGTCGCCTACGGCTTCGCCCGCTTCCGCTTCCCGGGCCGAGGACCGCTGTTCACCCTGCTCATCGCCACGATCTTCCTGCCCGCCGCGGTGACGCTGATCCCGACATATGCGATCTTCGCGCAGCTCGGCTGGGTCGGCACCTGGCTGCCGCTGCTCGTGCCGGCCTTCTTCGCCAACGCCTACAGCGTCTTCCTGCTCCGGCAGTACTTCCTCACCATCCCGCGCGAGATGGACGAAGCGGCCTCGATCGACGGCGCCGGACCGCTGCGCACGTTGCGTTCGGTGATCGTGCCGCAGGCGTGGCCGGCGATCACCGCCGTCACCCTGTTCAACTTCGTCTACACCTGGAACGACTACTTCACCCCGCTCATCTACCTCTCCGGCCGGCCCGAGCTTCAGCCGCTGCAGGTTGGCCTGGCCGCCTTCAACGGCCTGTACTCGACGAAACCCGCCTACATCCAAGCCGGGGCCATGATGACGATCGCCGTACCAGTGATCCTTTTCGTCTGTTTCCAGCGCACGTTCGTGCGCGGCATCATGAGCACCGGAGTGGAGAAATGACACCGGCGGCCCACCGAACACCCTTCCGTCAGAGGGAGCGGAGGGCTCCGGTGAAGGTTGCCGTCGCCACGCTCGGCATGAGGAAGAAGAGGTATCTCAATCACCCTTTTGCGGTAATGGTGCGGCGGGCTGCGAAGAGTCATCGTCAAAGGACTGACATGCGGCTCCGGAGGCACAGATGCCTGGAACGACCCCTCCCCTGATGGCGTACTGGGCCATGTACGACGCGATGACTCCCGAGGAGCAGAAGGAGCACGACAAGGCCACCCGCAAGGGGATCAAGCTCGCCCTCAAGCTCGCGAAGCACTGCGCGGACGTTGACACTCCAGATCCTGACGACAAAGACGACTGAGCCTAGCGCCGGCGAGGGCTTGGGGCGCGGAGGAAGGATCGCTGAAGTGCTCACACTGACGGCGATCGCCGAAGACCCCCTTGTCCTGACGCGTCGCCTGAACCTGAAGGACGGTTCGGAGGTCGTCTTCCGGCCGCTCCTGCACACTGACGCGGAACGTCCGGCAGCCTTCCTGGAAGGGCTGTCGGCCGAATCGAGGCGACTGAGAGAACGCAGCTCTTCCCGCTCATCGCGGACGTCGCACGGCATTTCGGCAGGAAGAGAATCATCCTGTTCGGCGGCGTTCACGCCGACAACCCACGCGCCGTTCGCTACTACAAGAAGCACGGCTTCCAGCTGGTCGGCTCCTTCACCGGGAGCGACGGCGCACAGTCGTTCGACATGATCCTGGACCTGCATCCGCTTTCAGGCCAGTGACGCCTTCGTCCAAGCTTCGGCGGCACACGCTTGACCTTCGCCGGCGCGGACCGAACGAGATCGGATCCCTCCTCTTGCCGTCGCCGAACACCTGACCCCGGTCTCGCGCATCCCATCCGCACCGGATGCGACGGTCTGTGCCGTCGTCAGCTTCATGCGTGAGAGCGCTGTGTCGCGTTCCCATCATGCACGGCGGCGTATTCTTCGATCACGCTACGATGGCCCCATGGCATTGCTCTACCAGGCAACGCTTCGGCCTACGAAGCTTGAGCTGCTGAGCGACTGGTTGCCGGGACGCCCCTGGTACTCCGGGTCGGCCGGCGAGATGCAGCAGACAGCCTCCTACCGGTTCGACGACCCGGCCGGCGCGGTCGGGATGGAGACGATTCTGGTACGGGTCGATGACGGCCCGGTTCATCAGATGCCGCTCACCTACCGGGGGGCGCCGTTGCCCGGTGGCGACGCGTGGCTGCTGGGCACCACCGAGCACTCGGTGCTGGGTACACGCTGGGTTTATGACGCGGTCGGTGATCCTGTCTACGCTGCGGCACTGGCGAGTGCGATCATCGGTGGCACGGGCCAGGCCGAGAAACTGGTGCAGGTCGATGGCCGCCTGGTGCGTCGCGAGCCTGACATGAGCGTCGTCGGCGGTGGAGGCGGGGCAGGGGTGACGCCGGCCGTGGGAGAGATCGAGCGCGTCACCGAGGACGACCCGACGGTCATCGTGACAGACACGATCGAGCTGGTCGTCGTCCGCCGACTCGACGTCGGCGTCGAGCTCGCGGACGTGGTGCTACGTGGCGCCTGGCCAGGCCAGGAGACGCCGGCGCCACTGGCGTCCGCGAGACTTCGCTGACGTCCACCAGACCACGGCTCAGGTCAGACCACGGCTCAGGTCCCGATACGAGCTCAGCTGAGCGGACAGGCGCCTCCTTCGGTTGCCTGCCGAGCGGCAGTGCGGAGACGGTGAACCGCGATGTCAGGTACGCCCGGCCGTCCGGCGCACGGACGGCACGGACGCGCCCGACCTTGTGAGCTACCAGTTACCGTCGCTGATGGGCTCCAGCCGGAACTTCTCGTTGTCCTGGGTGCCGGTGTCGTACTGGTTCAGGCTGGCGCCGTCCTTGAGGCTGGCGTTCTCGATCGCCAGCACCTTGCCCGACTGCTTGACCACGATGCGGACGTAGCCGTCGCCGGCGTCCCGCAGCTCGAACTTCTCGTTGTCCTGGGTGCCCGTGTCGTACTGGTTCACGCTGGCACCCGGATCGAGGCTGGCGTTCTCGATCGCCAGCACCTTGCCCGAATGCTTGACCACGATGCGGACGTAGCCGTCGCCGGCGTCGCGCAGCTCGAACTTCTCGTTGTCCTGGGTGCCGGTGTCGTACTGGTTCAGGCTGGCGCCGTCCTTGAGGCTGGCGTTCTCGATCGCCAGCACCTTGCCCGACTGCTTGACGATCAGCCGGGCTCGCGACGGGTAAGGAGCCATGGCTACCTCCTTGATAGGGGGATTCGGGGCAGGACCCTGCCACACACACCGGACGGTGCGGCCCTGCCAGTGGTCACCGCGTTGAGCCGGTCGACACTCAAGGGTCAATAGAGGCACAGTTGCCATATCGAAGACATATTCCTCAGCCTCGAATTCCGGCAGATGCGCCCGTCAAGAAAACCCGTGATGAGCTGCCAAACCACGGCTGCGCCTCGACATCATGGAGTTGTCGGTGATGGCCAGAATTGGCGACAGCAGAAATGGCCATTTGATCCCCTCCAATTGATGATCGAGGCGGCGACGCGCTGTTCGTCTCCATGAAACTTGATTGCGGGCGGGAAATCACCCTCCGGGCCGTGGCCACATCCGGCCAGGGTTCAAACCTCCGCCACCTGATCCCACCAGCGGTGTCAGGCAAGATCATCACGAGCTGCGAGGCCAGAGCTGCGGCCATCAGACAACGGCTCCGCCAGATCATTGTCTGGCATGACGTTGCGAATGTCTTGTAGCGGGATCAGAATGCCGTCATGGGCCAAGGGGCGATGCGGAAGCTCGCTGCCGTACGGCAGCGCGACGACTTGGATGCGTGCCAGGGAATAGCGTATGAGTGGGATCGGGGTGGTTCTGAGGCTATCGCGTTGAAGCATGTCCGATGGCGCCGAAATTACTTGGCAATGCCGCTGAATGTATGCATGCACTAAAGCGTGTCGACCTTGCCAAAAATCGGCCTAAATTTCGCGGACGTGAAGCCGGAGGCCGCGACCAGGGCCCGCCATAGGCCCTTTGTCCATGCAACGGACGGTCCTTGCTGTAGCCCGGCATCCGTTCTCGTGGAGCCGCAGGTCAGCGGGCGGCGACCGTGGCTGACAGGGCCAGGGTGGCGGCGCCTCGGGCGTGGCCGCTGTCGTCCCAGGGGCGGACCATGATCTCCACTCCCGACAGCACGCCGCTCTCCACCGCCGGCCGGAACCCGGGCTCCAGGTACGGCCACAGCACGTGGCTCTCGCCGATCACCGCCAGCGCCCGTACGGCCAGGACGTTCACCACGCCCGCGGCCGCCCTCCCGAGCGCCGCCCCCGCCTCGGCCATCAGGTCGCGCACGCCCGGCACGTCCTCGGCGGCCAGCCGGGGCAGCTCGGCCACCGGCACCGGCACCGGCGTCAGCCCGCGCTCGTACGCGCGGGCGGCCAGGGCGTAGTCGGCCGCGTAGGACTCCAGGCAGCCGCGCCGCCCGCACACGCAGGGCGGCCCCTGCGGGTCGATCGGCACGTGCCCGAACTCGCCCGCGACGCCGTCGGGCCCGCGATGGATGCGCCGCCCGAGCACGATGCCCATGCCGATGCCGCCGCCGACGGCCAGCACCAGGAAGTCGTCGTGGTCGCAGCCGGCGCCGAACAGCAGCTCGGCGCTGGTGCTGGCGCGGGTGTCGTTGTCGATGAGGACGGGGACCGGCAGGCGTTCGGCCAGCAGGGGCCGCAGCGGCAGGTCCGACCAGCCCAGATGCGGCGAGATGCGCACGATCCCCCTGGCCTGGTCGATCACGCCGGGGACGGCCAGGCCGATGCCGCGCACCCGGCCGCCGGCGGCGGGGTCGGCCAGCTCGCGGGCGCACACGGCGGCGAGCTGCCCGACGGGGTCGGCACGCGGGTCGAAGGGCACCGTGAAGCGGCGCGCCTCGCTGCCGTTGAGCCGCATGAGCACGCCGACCACGTGCGTGTGGTGCACCCGCAGGCCGAGCGTGTACGCGGCGTCCGGCACCAGCTCAAGGGGTACTTTCGGGCGACCACGCCCGGCCGCCTGCGGCGCCAGCTCGCGTACGTAGCCGAGCTCGATGAGGCGGCGGGTGTGCTCGGTCACGGTCGCCGCGCCGAGCCCCAGCCTGAGGGCGAGCTGCGTGCGGTTGAGCGGCCCGGACCCGAGCGTCGTCAGGATCTCCGTCCTGGCCAGATCCTCGCGCATCCGCAGTTCTCCCTCTTGACGTGTGTTCCGGAGCAAGCCTAGGGTTCCGCATCAATAATAAATTCGACCCCGAAAAATATACCTTGACGGAGGTCCCCCCATGAAGGCACTCCTGGCCGCGGGGCTCGTACTCCTCGCCGGCGTCACCGCGTGCGGCGGAGGCGGCGGCGCGGGCACGGCGGGCGGCGCCAAGCAGGACGACGGTACGGTCACCCTCGACTGGGAGATGTGGGCGGGCAGCGAGGAGGAGAAGGCGCAGCTCGACCACCTGGCCAAGCTGGTCACCCAGCAGGACCCGAAGATCAGGATCAACCTGCGGACCGCGCCCTTCAACGCCTACTTCACCAAGCTGCAGACCGAGTTCGCCGCGGGCGAGCAGCCATGCGTGGTCTCCATGCAGAGCCTGCGCCTGGGCGCCTACGCCGATCTCCTCGAACCCCTCACCGCTCCCGAAGGCTTCGCCCCCGCGGCACTGGACGCGCTGAAGATGAACGGCCGGCAACTGGCCCTCCCCTACGACCTGGGCCCGATGCTCCTCTACTACAACAAGGACGCCTTCGCCAAGGCCGGCCTGGCCGAGCCCAAGCCCGGCTGGACCACCGCCGACTTCGAGCAGGCCGCCAGGAAGCTGACCACCGGCGGCAAGTACGGGTTCGGCATGTCCTTCTCCGACCTGCACCTGCTGTCGATGCTGCTGTCCTACAACGGCGCCAAGCCGGTCACCGATGACGTGAAGCTGCAGCTCGACAGCGAGCCCATGGTCGCGGCCACCACCTGGTACGCGGGCCTGGCCGGGAACAAGGCGGCCAGCGTGCCGGCCGGGTCGGCGGAGCTGGGCTGGGGCGAGACGCAGTTCGTCAACGGCAACGCCATGATGGCGGTCGACGGCTCCTGGAACATCGGATCCACGATCAAGGAGGCCAAGTTCCGGGTGGGCATCGCGCAGCTTCCCGCCGGGTCCGGGGGCGCGAAGACGTACGTGGCCAACTCCGGGTTCGGGGTGGCCAAGGGCTGCCCGTACAAGGAGCAGGCGGTCAAGGCGGTCTCCGTGCTCAGCGGCAAGCAGGCGCAGGCGTACCTGGCGGGTGAGGGGCGCGGCTTCCCGGCGATGACCTCCGAGCAGTCGGCGTACGAGAACTTCCTGGTCGGCAAGAACCAGGACAAGGCCGACGACGTGCGGGCGGCGCTGTCGGCGGTCAAGGAGGCGGTGGCCGGGGGCGTGCCGCTGTTCACCACCAAGAACTGGGACGACGTCACCAAGCTCATGGCCCAGCACCTGCTCCAGGTCTACACCGGCGCGAGCGGCGCCAAGGAGGCGCTCGCCACCATCCAGCAGCAGGGGGCGCGCGGGCAGTGAGGTCACGAGAGCAGTGGCACGCGCTGGGGTTCGCCACGCCCAGCGTGCTCGGCCTCGGGTTGTTCACCCTGTTCCCGGTCGGCATGGCCGTGGTGATGAGCTTCTTCGACTGGCCGATGCTGGGCGGGAGCAGCTTCATCGGCCTGGAGAACTTCCGCTACCTGTTCGGCGAGGACCCGGCCTTCCTGTCCGCGCTGCGCAACACGTTCGTCTTCACCGGCCTGTACGTGCCGCTCAACATCGTCCTGGCGCTGGCGCTGGCGTTCTGGATCAGCAGGTCGCGGTGGCAGAACCTGTGGCGGGTGCTGTTCTTCATCCCGGCGATCACGCCGATGGTGGCCAACGCGGTCATCTGGAAGCTGCTGTTCCAGATGGTCGGCACCGAGCCGAACCTGCTGGCCGACGGGCGCACCGCGCTGGTGTCGGTGGTGGCCATGAGCGTCTGGCAGGGGTTCGGGTACAACCTGATCGTCTTCTCCGCGGCGATCAACGAGATGTCGCCGTCGGTCCTGGAGGCGGCCTCGCTCGACGGGGCCACCGGGCTGCGCAAGCTGGTCAGCGTGCAGCTCCCGCTGATCTCGCCGGCGCTGTTCTTCGCCACGACGATGACGGTGATCAACTCGTTGCAGGTGTTCACGCAGCCGTACATCCTCACGGCCGGCGGGCCGGGCAACGCCACGGAGACGCTCGTCATGACCGTCTACCAGGCCGGGTTCCAGTCGCGCGAGCTCGGGCTGGCGGCGGCGGGCGCGTGGGTGCTGTTCGCGATCATCCTGCTCGTGACCGCCGCGCAGTTCCTCGGGCAGAGGCGGTGGGTGCACTATGAGAGCTAGATCCGTCGTCTCCCACGTGCTGCTGGCGGCGGTGACGCTGGCCTTCCTCTATCCGCTGATCTTCGCGGTGGCCACCGCGCTGAAGCCGGCGGGCGAGACGTTCAGCGATCCCGGGTCGCTGGTCGGCTCGCGCATCCGTTGGCAGAACTTCGGCGACGTGTTCACGTACGTGCCGTTCCAGCGCTACATCCTCAACGGCGTGCTGGTGGCGGGCGTGGGCACGCTGGTCGTGCTGGCCGCCTCCGCCCTGTCCGCCTACGCCTTCGCCTCGCTGCGCTGGCGCGGCCGGGACGGCGTCTTCCTGCTGTTCCTGGCCACGCTGATGGTGCCGCAGGAGGTGCTGGTCGTGCCCATGTTCATCCTCATGCAGAAGTTCGGCTGGGTGGACAGCTACCAGTCGCTGATCTTCCCGTGGGCCTTCACCGCGTTCGGGACGTTCCTGCTGCGGCAGTTCTTCCGCTCGGTGCCGCGCGAGATGCAGGAGGCGGCGCGCATCGACAGCGCGAGCGAGGTGCGGATCTTCCTGTCCATCATGCTGCCGCTGGCCAGGCCCGCGCTCGGGGTGCTGGCCGTGTTCACCTTCATCAACTACTGGAACAGCTTCCTGTGGCCGCTCATCATGGTCAACGACGTGACCGAGCGCGGCACCGTGCCGCTCGGCCTGCAGTTGTTCTTCGGCCAGAACGGCAACCAGTGGCATCTGGTGATGGCCGCCTCCATCGTGTCCATCCTGCCGACGCTGTTGCTCCTCCTCGCCCTTCAGAAGCATCTGGTCAAGGGCATCGCCACCGCCGGTCTCGCCGGCCGCTGAAAGGACCATAGTGCTGTTTTTCGACCGCCGTGTAGGCCCCGACCTGGGCGCCGACTACCCGGCGAGGGACGTGCCCGACTGGTACAGGGACGCCAAGTTCGGCGTTTTCGTCCACTGGGGGCTGTACTCGGTGCCCGCCTGGGCGACCGCCCGGCTGCCCGGCGAGCACGTGCCCGTGGAGCTGGAGTTCAGCCACCACCAGTACGCCGAATGGCACGCCAACACCGTCCGCATCCCCGGCTCGCCCGCCCGCGCCTTCCACGAGCGGGAGTACGGGGTCGGCACCCCCTACGAGGACCTCGCCGACTCCTGGCGGGCGGAGGCGTTCGACCCGGCGGCCTGGATGCGGCTGATCGCGGGGTCCGGCGCGCGCTACGTCGTGCCCACGGCCAAGCACCACGACGGGTTCTGCCTGTGGGACACCGCCACCACGGCCTTCAGCAGCGCCCGCCGCGGCCCCCGCCGCGACCTGATCGCCGAGCTGGACCGCGCCGCCCGGGCGGCGGGCCTGCGGTTCGGCCTGTACTACTCCGGGGCGCTGGACTGGCACGTGTCCGACTTCCCGCCGATCCAGTCGATGACGGACCTGTTCACGCTGCGCCGCAACGACGAGGCGTTCGCGCGCTACTGCTTCGAGCAGGCCATGGAACTGATCGACCGGCACTCCCCCGACGTGCTGTGGAACGACATCGACTGGCCCGACTCGGGCAAGGCGGCCGGCCCGCACAGCCTGCAGGCGCTGTTCGAGCACTACTACGAGCGGGTGCCCGAGGGCATCGTGAACGACCGCTGGGGCGTGCCGCACCTGGGCTCGCGCACCCGCGAGTACGTCTCCGAGCAGCAGACCTCCCCGTGGGTGTGGGAGGCCACGCGCGGGCTCGGCCAGTCGTTCGGCTTCAACCGGGCCGAGGACGAGCGCCACCTCGTGCGGCCGGACGAGCTCGTCCACCTGCTGGTCGACACCGTCGCCAAGAACGGCAACCTGCTGCTCAACATCGGGCCGCGGGCCGACGGCTCGCTGCCGGAGTCCCAGGTCGAACGGCTGCGGCACCTGGGCGCCTGGCTGGCGGCCCACGGCGAGGCGATCTACGGCACCCGGCCGTGGGTCCGGCACGCCGAGCCCGTCGGCGATCCGGTCCGCTACACCGCCGCTCCCGACGGCGCCCTCCACGTGATCGCCCTGGACCCGGCCGCGGGACGGCTGACGCTCGCCGGCGACCTGGCCGAACGGGCGCGGGCCGGAGCCACCTGGGGTGACGGCCCGGCCGCGGTGGATCGTTCCGGCGGGGTCGTCGTCCCCGAGGCGTTGCGCGGGCTGCCGGCCGCCGTCCTCAGGCTGGCGCCCGGCGCCTGAACGGGGGGCGCGAACGCGTGGGCCGCGACCGCGCCATCGGCGTGGATGGCTGACGGAGCTGGAGAAGGGGGCGGTGGACCGGCCCGCCGGGCGCGGCGGGCCCACGCCGACTGTCCGGAATCTGCTGGACGCCTCAGAGAGCAGGTCGCAAGGAGCGAAGAGCGTGCGCGTGCACCCACCAGGCGAGCGGAAGTGCCGTCAGCACCACCGCCTGGATCGCGAGCAACGCCGGGACGATGCCCCAACGGTCTGCCACCAGGCCGGCTCCCAGGGCGACGAGCGCGTAGAGCACGCTGCCGAGCAGCGACGCCAGCGAACCCATCGTCGCGCGTTCCCTGTCGGTGAACTCGCGTTGCAGCAACGTCTGCTGGGCGATTGTCGACATGCCGTAGGCCGGTGACCCGATCAGCACGGGCGAGAACACCGTCGGCTTGACCAGCGCCACGAAGTTCGCCACGTTGTCGAACAGCTCACCGAACAGCAGAGCGCGGGCCGCGCCCATCCGGCCGATCACCCAACCACTGACGCGGAAGCCGACGAAGGCCACGCCATGGCCGAAGGTGCGCCACAGGCCCAGCGCCCAGAGCGGCCACAGCCCTGCCACGAAAGCAGGGGACAACTGGGCCGCGCTCTCGCTGCTGAAACGAAGCGCCGACACCAGAGTCATCCGGCGGAGCACCGGATTACGGCGGATGCCGCGCAGGGCCGATCCGAGATGCGCCAGCACGTTCGATTCCAGCGGGCCGTGCACCCGCGGTTCCCGGACCCGCAAGGCGACGAGCAGGCACAGCACCTGCGGCACGATCGACAGCACGACCACCACACGCAGCGACCACGCGCCCGCGACCACGCCACCGATGGCTGCCGCCAGTGCGAGCGCGATCTGGAACATCGAGTTCACCCGGCCCGAGTGCCGGGGGAACTCCTCCTCCCGGCCGGCTTCGAGCAACGTGTCGTAGAGCAGAGACTCGTTGTTGCCGCTCCACAGTGAGCTCGCCAGTCCCTCCAGCACAACAGCTGCCAGGAGGAGGCCGTAGCCCGATGCGATGGCGTACCCGAGATGGGCGGTCACCATGACGACGGCGCCGGCGATCATCGTGCCGCGTCGGCCGAGACGGTCGGAGAGCACCCCGGTAGGGACTTCGAACGCTGCCGACGACAGCATCTTCACCGCCAGGAGGCTGGCGGCAGCGGTGTACGAGCCGGTGACTTGCGCGAAGTAGATGACCATGATCGGCCCGTACATGCGGAAGTCGCCGAAGAAGTTGAACCAGCTCAGCAGGCGGACATTCCGGTCGACAGTCTGATCAGCGGAGTTCGGAGCAGGCGGAGCCGACCTCGGCCGTCGAGATTTGCTGCCGAACGGGGCAGCGGTCAGGCGTTCGATCAGGACACGTACACGGGGCAGCGAAGAATGACGAGCGGACACAGCAGAACTCCCGGAAAGGCGGATGAAGACGCCGAACAGCGCCATGGGCCGGTGACACGTGTCACCTCGCCCCGGCGACCGGGATGTGTGCTGGCTCTGCTGCTACACGCGCGGCGTTACAAGCCTGCGACCGCGGTCGCCAAGGGGCGGACGGAAGCTCCGGTCATCGTTGTGGACATCAGTGCTCCTCAGCTCCCCAGGCGGACGGGATTCCGCAACAGCGTCAACTCTAGCGACCGAACGACCTACATGTCCGGATATGTAGAACTGCCCCGGCAGAGTTCAAGAAACGATCACTTCTCCTGCGGGAAGCGATCTGGCGATGGCGGCCGGGTGCCGAACAGACCGGCGGCGAGCTTCTGCAGCAGACTGTAGGCCAGGATCGGTACGAGGACCTGCGGACGGTGCGCGAACCAGCTTGTGGCCAGGACCGCCGCCGCGCTGGTGTTGTTCATGCCGGTGGCGAAGGTGAGGGAGATGCCGTCGGAAGTGTCGCATCGGGTCCATCGGGACATCCACCTGCCGACGAGGAAGGACAGGCAGCAGACCGCGCCGGCCACGCCGACGGCCAGGGCCAGGAAGTCAGGGTCGGGGGGCGACAGCGCCTGCCCGAGCGCGCCGGAGGCGTTGAGGTAGCACAGCAGCAGGATGTTCACGATGTTGACCAGCTTGACGACCGGCGTGATGCGTGCCGCTCGCCGCTCCCCCAGCATGGCCCGCGCAAGGATCCCGGCCAGAGAGGGCAGCACGATCAAGGCCAGCGTGAACAGGCCCGCGCCCGCTGTCCCGGCCAGCCCGTCGAGCCGCGCCGTGTCATCGAGGCTGCGGGCGCCCCCTGGGCCGACCAGGGCGGCGGACACGGTCAGCCCCCACGGAACCGTGACCGGGCTGAGCAGCGTCGAGCCCACGACCATGGCGACCACCAGGGGAACGTTGCCGCCGGCGTTCTGCCCCCATGACGCCGCTCCGCCGGCGATCGGCATGGCCAGCACCAGCAGCAACCCGACCGCAAGGCATTCCACCTCCGCGGCGTCGGGCCAGGCCCGCAGGCACATCGCAGCAACCGGCAAGAGCGCCACGGGCAGGAGCGCGTTCATCGCCACGCCCGACGCCAGCCGCAGGGGCCGACCCACCACGGTGCGCAGATCCCGTACCCGCACCCCGAGACCGGCGCTCGACAACATCACCGCCAGCAAGACCATGGGCACCGTGACAGAACCACCCGATCCAAGCGCCATCACCCGCAAAGCCTCGCCCGGCCGCGGCGCGACGGCAGCCAGCAGATAGCAGACGATCATCAAGGCGAGCAGCCGCCGCTGCACCGCGCCCACCACCCGGTAGACCATCTGAGCAACCTATCGATTACCGTCAGTGACCTTGACTTCGGGGGGCAGGAACGGGCCGGGCCCCGCCGACGACAAGTCGGCGGGGCCCGGCGCCTGGCTCAGCCGTCCTCGGGCTCGGCGGCGTCGCCCTTGCTCTCCTGCTCGTGCTGGTCGCCCGCCTGGCCCTGCTTGCCCTCCTGGGTCTCGGAGCCGGCTTCCTGCCCCTTGTCGTCCTGGCCGTCCTCGGCTTCTGCCTTCTCGGCGCCCTGGTCGTCGTTGCCGTCCTCGGCCTCGGCCTGCGGGCCGGCCGTGTCGTCGTTGCCGTCCTCGGCCTCGGCCTGCTGGCCCTGCGCGTCCTCCTGCGTGCCCTCGTTGGGGTCCGCGCTTTCCGCGGGCGTGCCGGCCTCGTTCTCGGGGGCCTGCTCGGAGGGGGTGGCGGAGGACTGGGAGGAGGTGGGGGCGGGGCTCTGGTCGAGGAGGAGGCGTACGCGGCAGCCCCGCCGCCCGCCACCAGGACGACCACGGTGGCGAGACCGGGGATGAGCATGGACTTACGCATTGAACTATCTCCGATGCATTGACGTCGTACTGACGCACTCAGTCTGGGGAGACGCGGGACAGCAGCAGGTTCGGCGGACCACAACGTGGGGTTAATCCTGGCCGGAACCCCGCACCTGCCCCGGGCCCGCGCCTGCGGGAAGGTAAGCGCCGCGCTAACCGAGTGCTGAGCGGGCGCTGTCACGTCGCTCTCTACCGTGCGTTCATGAGATCAGGCAGCACAACGACCGTCCCGGTGCGGGTCTCCGCGGCTTTTCTGGGCCTGGGGGTGGTCGTCGGCTTCGCCGCGCGCACGCCGGCGTGGACGGCGGTGGACATGAGAGTCAGCCACGCGGTGCAGTCGCTGCGCGGCCCATGGCTCACCGCGCCGGCGCAGGTCCTGAACGTGGGCTTCGGCACCGTCGTGGGCACGGCCCTGGCCGTGCTCCTCGTCGTGGGTGTCGCCGTTTCGGGACGGACCCGCGCCGCCGTCGGCGTGCTGACGGTGATCGCGGCGGGGTGGGGCGTGGGCGCGCTGGTCAAGGTGGTCGTCGCCCGTCCCCGGCCGCCGGCGGTGGACGCTCGAACTGGAAGGGGTTGTCGTCGGGCACGCTGCGAGTGCCGCAGAACGCCGTCTGCCCGTTCTGGAGGTTGATGTTGACGCAGCGGGCATCCGCGGGAAGAGACTCCAGGCGGGCGGTGAGGTTCTCGACCTCCACCGAGAATCCCGTGCCGTTGAAGACCTCCGTCTGGGCCTGCTTCCAGGCGGCTCCGGTCCCCCAGATGCAGGCTCGGGCCGACAGGCCGGGGAAGACGAGACTGGACGTCCAGCTTCCGCATGTCGGGTCGGCCGCAGCCAGGGCGCCGCTCGTGCCGGTCAGGCCCGGCGCCATCGTCACGGCAGCCGCCACCGCTTGCAGGGATCAGCACAGAACCCGGCGCACGCGATGACACCGAAGACGTCGTTCCCCCTCAAGACACGACAAAGAGCGGCCCCGTGATCACACTGGTGATCACGGGGCCGCTTCGTCGCTTGCTCAACTCGCCGACAGCGTCGCCATCGAGGATGCGCAGCTGTCGTGAGGCTGGTTGCGCGTTCTAGTCGGGCAGGCGGTCCAGGAGCCAGGTGGCGCCCTCTTCGGTGATCTCGGTGTGGCCGCGGTTGTCACTGGCGCACAGGAAGTCGTCGAAGTCGCTCTCGTCCGGCGACAGCGCGTCGATGTCGGTGTACAGGTCGGCTTCGGTGACGTCGCGGACGGAGACGGCGCTGATGGACGGGACGAAGCAGTGGCCGGCGATCGGATTGTCGACGTCCAGGCCGAGACCGGTGGCTTCGGCGATCGCGTTGAGCGCGTCGGCGAGGATCTTGAACCCGGTCAGGATGCCGCCGGGCGCGCCGTCCACGCACGGGACGCCCGGCGCCTGCACCTCGATGACGTCGGGCGTCAGCAGGCGAATCAGGCCGGCCAGGGTCTCGGGCGCCTTGGGCTGCGTGCGCAGGTCGGTGCCGGTGATGAGGTCGCCGGTGCCCAGCAGCGCGCTCTCGCCGGCGCCGGTGCCGTTGCCCGCGCCGTTGCCGGCGCCGTCGGCGACGGCGAGCAGGCGCGGGATGCGCGGCCACTCGCCGACGGACTCCAGCTCGCGCAGGAACTGGGTACGCAGCGGATCGACGCCGGGCACGCCGTCGGTGCCGGGCAGGTGCCAGGCCAGCAGCTGGCGGGCGGCGGGGCTGTTGAACAGGTCGGAGAAGCGCGAGTCGTAGGCGTTGATGTGGTGCGCGAACGCCTGGAGCGAGATCGGCACGTAGGCGCCGCGGTGCGGGGTGTCCCAGGAGAAGAACACGCCGACCTGGTGGTCGATGCGCTGCGTCTCCATCCGGGCCAGGGCGTAGCGGGTGACCAGACCACCCATGCTGAACCCACCGGCCAGCAGGCGGCTGCCGCCGGCTCGCTCGGCGGCGGCGCGGTGGATCGCCGCGGTGGCGGTCTGCGCGTTGTCGAGGATGGAGGCGCCGCGGTCGTCGTAGCCGATGATGACGACGTCGCGGTCGCGCCGGCGCAGCTCGCTGATCAGCGGGAAGGCGCGCCGCTCCAGGCCGTCGTAGAGCTCGTCGATGTCGCTGGCCCCGGATCCGAAGCCGTCGGCCAGGAGCACCGGCCGGGTCAGGGTCTGGTTCCGTTCGCCGTAGTAGACCCATGCGGTGCCGCCGGGCAGCGGCCAGCGGTCGCTCCAATCCTCCGCGGGCGGGGCGGTGGTGGTGGCGCCGGCCCTGGAGCTGGCGCTGGATGACAGGACGACCGGCGGCGCGGCGCTCAGGGCGCGCGCGATCTGCTGTTTGTTGATCACTCCAGAGTTATCACCATTAGTGGTCACACGGACACCTAAAGCTATGATCTCGACCGGCCCCTGGTTTGGTTCACACAGGACCGCAGCAGGGAGTAGGAGCGGCGGAGAGTCCGGCGCTCGTCAGGGCTGCGGCAGCGGGATGATCTTGCGGTACTTGCCTCCGGCCGACTGCTCCGGCGGCTCCTCGGCGCGCTCGATCGTCACGTGACCGGCCTTGTGCTCGGTGAGCAGGTGGACGGCCCGGTCGTGGGCGGCCTGCCAGACGCGGTCCGCGTCGGCGCCGGCGGCGGCCCGCAGGCGTACCCGCAGGACGGTGGGCGCGGTCTGGACGAGCTGGAACTGTTCCATGCCGGGCACGGCCAGCGCGGTGCTGAAGGACATGGGCGAGACGCCGACGCGCTCGCCCGCCCCGGTGGGAAAGGTGAGCAGATCGGCCGCACGCCCCTGCACCTGGACGGCCGGGAGCGGATTGCCGCACGGGCAGGGGTCAGGACGCATCAGGACGCTGTCGCCGAGGTCGTAGCGCAGGATCGGCTGGACCCGGTTGGCGAGATTGCTGATCAGGACGGTGTGCGACAGCCGCCCGGGTGGCACCGGCCGGTGGTCGGCGTCGACCGGCTCCAGGACGACCCAGTCACTGTTGACGTGGTACCAGCCCTCCCGGCAGCCGGCGGTGAGGAAGCCGCACTCGCCACAGGCGTAGGCGGCGCGGACCTTCGCCCCGAACGCGGCGGCCAGGCGTTCCCGGGTCTGCGGGCTCAGCGTCTCGCCGCCGGGGATGACGAGCGCCGGTCGGATGCGCAACCGGCCGGCCTCCTGTTCCCCTGCCAGCAGCGTGAGCAGCCCGACGAAACCGGCGACGCTGGCCGGATCGAACCGGTTGAGCTCGTCGACCATCTTCTCCATCGACTGGTCGGTCGGGATGATCCGCATCAACCGGCCCAGCCACGGCCGTTCCAGGGCCGCCCGTGCCGGCCCGGCGAGGGTGGCGAAGTGGCCCCCGGGCGCCGTGACGATGGCGGTGCGGCCGGCGCGGGCGAGCGTGCGCAGGACGTCGCGGGCCGACAGTCCGGCGCCGGTGCGCAACCCGGTGGCGGTGTGCACGGTCAGGCACCGATCGTCCTGCACGAACAGGCCGCGCTGCCCGCTGGTGCCGGTGGTCGTGGTGACCAGGTAACGGCCCAGGAACCGGTGGCCCACCAGATCGGGATCGGCCACGAACTCCTCGACCCGCTCTCGGGTCACCTCGCGGTCGGCGACCCAGTCGTCGAAGCGGGCCATCAGCGTCTTCTTGTCGGTGACCGGGAGCAGCTGCGGGTCGTCGGCCCCTTCCGGCAGGTCGTGGTAGAGCTCGCGGTAGAAGGGCGAGTGAACGCGGGCATGGGCCACCAGCTCGGCCAGGCGAGCCCGCCGCCGCCGCGCGATCGCCTCCGGGCCTTCCTTTACGGCGCGCCGCATGTCGCGGGCGGCCCGCCGGATGCTCTCTCCCATGATCGTCGCTCCTGTCTGCGGTGATACGTCAAGGGTTCGGGACGGGCGGCGGCACCGAGCGCAGGCCACGCATGGCGATCTCGACGCCGTGCCGGCCGGCCTCCCACAACTCCTCCTGGGACCGGCCGAGCTGGACGCTGGCCAGGCCCGCCTGCTGGATGGCGCCCATCAGGGCCCCGATCATCGCGGCCGCGGTGATCGGGTCGAGGCCGGGGAAGACCTTCAGCAGCTCTCCGACGACGCGCTGCTGAAGGTCGAGCAGCAGGTAGAGCCCCTTGGCCTGGAGCGCCGGCGTGGACAGGGCCAGCCGGGTCACGCCGGACAGCTCCGCGGCCTCCTTGGCGGGAATCTTGGGCCGGCGGTGGGCGGCGTACCGCTCGACCGCCCTGGCCAGCACCTCGCCGGGGCCCTCCTCGGGGCGGCGGTCCGCGATGGCTGCGACCAGCACGTCGAAGTCCCGCTCCATGTCGACGAACAGCACTTCGTCCTTGGTGCGGAAGTAGTTGAAGAACGTCTTGGGATCGACGTCCGCCGCCGCGGCGATCTGCGTCACGGTGGTCTGCTCATAGCCCTGCTCTTCGAACAGGGCTATGGCCGCCGACACGATGCGCTGCCGGGTCTCCCGCTTCTTCCGCTCCCGCCGCGACTCCTGCATGCGAGCGAATATACTCGTACTAGAAACTTCCAGCAACTGGAAGTTTTACGTAGGTGCGCTCGGCTCAAAGCTGCTCCGCCGAAACGGGGTGCGGCGTGCTCTACGGCGCGTTCACGAAGGGGTGGGTGACGCCTTGATCCCCTCCATGACGATCACGGAATCCACACCGGCCAGGCGACGGCCAACATAGGCCTGTGACCCGGCCAGGGACCGGGTGAACGCCGCGAGGTGCCGGCGCCCACGCCGTGGACGGTCAGCCGCAGGCTGATCGCAGCCAGCAGGGCGTCCAGAAGTTCGTCGAGGTCGGCGATCTCGGCGGACAACTGCTGGTAGCGGCGGGCCAGGGAGCGCAGCGCGAGCTGGGTGGCGGTGGCAGGGCCGGCGCGACGATCCGCCGCATCCTGAAACGAGCACGCCTGGGAGGGTGCTGAAGATCCCGCCGCGCACCACGCACCAACGCGTTCGCCGAGCGATGGGTCCCCACCGCACGCACAGCGTGCACCAACAGGCTGCCGATCTTCGGTGAGCGGCACCTCCGGACCATGCTGGAGGAATGTGCCGATCACAGCAGTCGGGACAGGCCCGCACCACTCTCTCAGCCTTCGAGCTCCCACCGATGATGACTCCGACGGGGCGAGCAGGAGTTCCAGGAACGTCCCGGGGCGGACCACTGTCTTGCCGTTCGAACGCGATCCGGTAGCCGTGGCGCTCTGGAGTGCTTGGCTCAGGTGCGTGGTGACATGGTCGGTGCCCGGTCAAACCACGGTCAGGGCGACGCCGCGACGACGTCGGGTCGAAGCCAGCCGGTACGCGGCCAGGAGCGACGCCCATGCCATGATGAGCGCAATGGCGAGGGCGAAGGCGACATTGGCCACCCTGGAGCCCTGCGCCGCGAAGATAGAGATCCAGGCCGCCACGAAGGTCGCGCCGGTCATCCTGCTGAAGGCGGCCCAGCGGCGACGGCCGGCCGCCGTGAACCGCCGGCCGAACACGAAACAGGCGGCGATCAGCGCGAGAAAGGCGATCCCGGAGACGAGGAGGTGCAGCATCGCCTGCGTGCTCATGCTTGTGGGCGGGCCGACGGGCGTCCCGGGCGGGAAGCCGTCGGCAGGGTCGGCGGAGAAGCAGGCAGCGGCGATCATCCCGGCGCCGAAGACGCCGACCAGTCGCGGCCCCCAAGCGCCGCCCCAGCCCGCCGGACCACGAGCCTGGTGCAGGCCGACCGCTCCGGCCACGAACAGCAGGCCGCTGACCACGAAGTTGGCGATCTGAATCCACCCTTGGTCACCGTTGCTCAGCATGCTGGCCGGGTACCGGCTGATGTCGAACCCGTCCCTGGTGAGCATCTGCAGCAGGACCACGATGATGTAGAGCGGGCCGGCGACGGTGCCGCACATCAGCAGCGTCCTCGTCGCCCTGCTGACCGTTGTGAAGGTGGGGTTGTCGGTCATCCGGCCTGCTCCTGTCTTGAGAACGGGACGACTCACCGCGCGGCGGGTCATCTGCCGCCGTCCCTGCCGGTCACGGGGGCGAAGTGCTGCGCGGCGAAGGCGACGGCCGCGGCGAGGTCGTCGTCGCCGGCGCCCCAAGCGGCCTGGATCGCGGGTCCCCAGGCGTGGCTACCGGCGGTGACGAACTCCTTCGCCTCGGGCGTGTCCCCCCATGTCGCGGGGTCGAACGTGACACCCCCCTGGAACAGGTCGAGACCGAGCAGCGCGAGCTCCCAGCCGACTCCCCTGCCGACCGTGGTACCGGGCCCGTACGTACGTGCCATCTCATCGACGATCTCGGCAGGTGCGGCGTGCTCCAGCTCCAGGACGGTGCCGACGCCGTCACCGCCGAGCGCCAGGCGCACTTCGACGCCGCCGAGCCGCAGGTCGCCGTCGATCGGGGTGAGCCGGCGGCTGATCCGGTCGGGGTCGGTGCAGGCGCTCCGCACGGCCTCGATCGTGGCGTCGTACGTGCGCCGCAGCAGCAGTGAGCGTCCCGAGCCGACGGCGACCGGCCGGTTGCCGATCTCCCGCTGGGTGGCGCTTGTCTGGTTGACGATGTCGATCATTCGTCCTTCTTCTCGTCGTTCGAGCTTGGTCGCCCCTCAGCGGACGGAGTGTCCTCAAGCAGGGGGTGGCGCTCGCGCCGGGCGCGCGCGACTTCGGTGTCCAGCGCGTCCAGGTGCCGGCTCCAGAAGCCGAGCACGTCGAGTGCGTGCATGGGCCATAATTTCAGCCACTACTTATATAAGTCAAACCTAATATAGTGAGAGGGTGTCGTCCGTGGAGTGGTGCAACCAGGCGATCGACTGCCGTGATTCTGCTTGGTCGACCACGCGCCTGCCGGAAATCACGCGCAGGTCATCCAGATCGCCCTGCTGATCACGACGTGCGCCGCCAGAAACGCCGAACCCCCAGGTCAACCTCACAGGGTGGAGTCCTGGTCAAGCCTGCGCTTCTTCGATCCCTGAGACCTTGGCGCACGAGAGGTCGACGGTGAGACCGGACGCGGCGATGCCGATCTCACCGTCGTATTCGGCCCCGGCGGCGGCTCGCGCGGCCGAGGTGTCCGTGCCTGGCTGCAGGTGCGTCAGGAGCAGGTGCCGGACCTGGGCCTCCAGCGCCTGCCGGCCCGCCTGACGGGCGCTGGTCAGGTGACGTCGGGAATCCTCCGGGACCTGGTTCACATAGGTGGCCTCGGCCAGCAGCAGGTCAGCGTCACGCGCCAGTTCCACCCTGTCGGGGCTCGGGCCGCTGTCGCCGGTATACGCGAGCACCCGTCCGCCCGCTGCCAGCCGTATGCCGGCATTGGGTACCGAGTGCGGCAGCAGGCGAGTCCGTGCGTGAAACGGGCCGATGTCGAATCTGTCGCCGACGGTGAGCTCGTGCAGGACGTAGGCGTCGGTCAGCACTCCCGGGCGGTCCAGCGCGAGCACCGCGTCGAGGGCGCCGGGCAGCGAGTACACCGGCAACGGCGCCGCCGGGTCAGCACGCATTGTGCGCGCCCGTAGCAGCGGGTTCAGGTCGGCGCAGTGGTCGGGATGTCCGTGGCTGATGAACACCGCATCGATCTGATCGGCGTCGACCCGTTCCAGCAGCCGCGGCACCGTCCCGGATCCGAGGTCGACGAGCAGCCTGAACCCGTCGTGCTCCACGAGGTAACCACTGCAGGCCTGGCCCGCCGCCGGCCACGCACCGCATGCGCCAAGGATCGTCAGCAGCATCGGTGAACCTTAACGGATGTCGCTCGTTCTGAGCGGCCGGCAAGCCACCTCTTCCCAAGAGCTGTTGGGAAAACGTAATATCCCAAGGTGCCTTTGGAAAATCCGGATGACCTCGTTCCTCTCCGCGCCCTGGCCAACCCGCTGCGTATCCGCATCGTGTCGCTGCTCACCGGCGCGTCGATGTCGGCCACCGAGGTCGCCGACGAACTCGGCATCGCGCACGCCTCGGCCAGCTACCACCTGCGCCAGCTGGCCAAAGCGGGCTTCCTCCAGCAGACGGACGAGCGTCCGCGGGCAGGTAAGGGCCGCCCGCAGCTGCGCTACCGGTACGACCCGTCCAGCGGCGAGCGCCTCGACCGGTCCGAGGGACGGCAACTCCTCCACCAGGCGATGAGCACCGACCTGGCCAGGCGTCTGGCCGAGACCGATCGCCGGCGCACGTCCATGGACGCCGAGGTGTGGCTGGCCAGGCCCGTCTGGGAGGAGATCGTCGGCCTGATCGACCAGGCCGTGGCGCTCCTGCACGACAAGGCCGGACCGCCGCACGACGGCGTCAAGGTCAGCATGACCGCGCTGCTGCTCGAATTACGTGACGAACGGTGATCGGCCGCCTGCTCGGCTGCGCGGCCGGCGCGTTCCTGTCGATCGGACTGCTCGTCCCGGCGGTTCCGCGATACCTCACCGGCCCATTGGGCCAGCAGGCGGACATGGTGGGCGTCTCGCTGGCCGTCACCGCTGCGGCCGGCGTGCTCGCCCGCCCGCTGGCCGGACGGGTGGCCGACAGGGCCGGACGCCGCACGGCCCTGTGCGCGGGCGCGCTGCTGCTGTCCGGCACGTCCCTCGCGCTGCTCGCCGTCGGACAATTACCGCTCTTCTTCGTCCTGCGCGGCGTCGCCGGCGCCGGTGAGGCGCTCGCCTACGTCGGCCTCGCCACTCTGGCCGGCGACCACCGGCGGCCCGGCGCGGCGATCAACCACTTCTCCGCCGTCGTCAACGCCGGCCTGCTCGCGGGGCCTGTCATCGCCGAGACGCTGTACGCCGCGTCCGGGTTCGCCGCCGTCTGGATCACGGCCGCGGCCGTGGCGCTGGGGTCGGCCGTGCTCGGCCGCGCCCTGCCGAAGACCATGAGCCCTGACACGGAGAGGACCAGGCCGGACCCGGGAACCGGGCGGGCCCGGCTGTACCACAAGTCCGCTCTACGACCCGGCTTCGGCTACCTGGCCTCCGTGTGGGGCTACACCGCCATCAGCGCCTTCCTGCCGCTGCACCTCGCCGCGCTCGGCGGCGGCTCCGGCGGCCTCCATTTCCTGGTCTACGGCGGCGTCCTCGTCGCCGTCCGGCTGGCCGGACATCGCCTGCTCGCCACGGCCGCCCCGGCGCGCCTGGCCGTCGCCTCCCTCCTGCTGACCGGGACGGGATCGATCCTGCTTGCCGCCTGGCCCTCGCCGGTCGGGACATGGTGCGCGATCGCGCTGATCGGCGCCGGGCAGGGCCTCGGGCTGCCCGCCTTCCTGCGGATGGCGGTGCACGGCCTGCCCGCCGGCGAGCGCGGATCCGCCGTCGCCACCACGACGGCCTTCTTCGACGTCGGATTCCTCAGCGCCGCTCTGTCCCTCGGCGTCCTCGCCGACCGGTTCGGCCTGGCCGGCGGCTTCGCCCTCGTGGGCGCCGTGTCCGCCGCCGGAGCGCTGCTGTTCCTGCCGATACGCCACAACGAACACGAAGGAGCCCCCCTTGACCATTCCCCCCGCTGACCTGTCCGACTATGCCGACGTCGTGTTCGACGTGGCCGTGCCCCTGCTGGCGGACGACCGGGTGCTGATCAACGCCGAGATCGAGCACGCCCCGCTCGCCCGCGCCCTGGCCGAGGCCGCCTACGCCAGAGGCGCCCGCTACGCCGACATCTGGTACTTCGACCCGCACGCCAAACGATCCCGGCTCCGCCACGCCGACACCGCGAGCCTGGCCGAGGTGCCCTCGTGGCTCGACGCCCGCAACGACGAACTGGGGCGGGACGGCGGCATCATCGTCAACGTCCGCGGCGCCGCCGCCCCCGACCTCCTGGCCGGGCTGGATCCGATCCGTGTCGGGCTGGACCGCATGCCGTCGCTGACCTCACGGCAGCGGCTCCAGCTCAACAACCTGGTCCGCTGGACGATCGTCCCCTACGCCACCCCCGAGTGGGCCCGTGCCGTCTTCGGCGAGCCCGACCAGGCCAGGTTGTGGCGGCACCTGCGCCGCATCCTCCGTCTCGACGAGCCCGATCCGCGCGCGGCGTGGCGGCAGCGCATCGCCGAACTGCTCGATCGCGCCCGACGGCTCACCGAGCTGCGCCTGGACGCCGTGCGGTTCGAGGGCCCCGGCACCGACCTGACCATCGGCCTGCTCCCGGACGCCCACTGGACCGCCGCCCGCCTGGAGGACGTCAACGGCCGCCCGTTCCAGGCCAACCTGCCGACCGAGGAGGTGTTCACCACCCCTGACTACCGACGCGTCACCGGTACGGTCCGCGCCACCCGGCCGCTGTCCCTCGACGGCACCCTCATCCGCGACCTGGAGCTGACCTTCGCCGATGGCGTCGTGACCGAGGTGAGAGCGAGCGCCGGAGCCGACGTCGTTCGCGCGCACCAGGCCACCGACGCGGGAGCGGCGCGGCTGGGCGAGCTCGCTCTGGTCGACCGTTCCTCGCGGGTGGGCGAGAGCGGCATCACCTACCTGGAGACCCTTCTGGACGAGAACGCCACCTGCCACCTGGCCTGGGGCGCCGGGCTGCCTCCTGGCGTGCCCGCCCACCTGCGTACGGACGACCCCGCACGGCTGGACGCGGCAGGCGTGAACACCTCGCGCGTGCACGTCGACTTCATGGTCGGCGGCCCGGACGTCACGGTCACCGGGCTGGGGCCCGGCGGGAAGGTGGTGCTCCTGCGCGACGACACCTGGGAGTTCTGACGCCCTGCCACAGTCAGAAATGTCGACTTAAGGGCTGCTGGGTGGCCGGAGGAGGTCTCCCCCGGCTCCCACGGACCCGACCGTGAACCTCTTGGCCGATCCGGCTCCTGTCATCCGGCGCGCCGTCCTGGGCGAGCGCCCGGCGCAGAGGCTTGTCGTCCCGCTCCGAACACGGTTCCAGGCCGTGAACCGGGGTTCTGCTGCGCAATCAGACCTGCGGCGGCGAGCTCACCTGCTCGATCCACTCCACGAGGTCATCCCAACCATCCTCCCGCTATATCAGCATTGACTTATATAAGCCGAGGGTGAAACCATTGGGCTGCGCACGCGTTCGACGTGCTCGGCGGCGCCGTAGGCATCTCAGGAAGGCCGGCATCTGGCTGTGCGGGGCGACATCCCCCAGGCCGGACGCCCCGCAGTGCCGTCCGCTCGCGAATCGACGGGATGGTTCGGCCGATCTGCAGGCGTGCCGCTCAGGTGATCCATAGCCTGGAGGGCTGACTTGTCAGACATGGAAGATTGTGTCGGTATGCACCTTTTGCGGGCGACCGTTCTTGTGCTCACAATGACCCTGACCTGCGCATGCGGGCCGAAGGATCAGCCGGTGCGCGACATCCCGCCGGCTGCGGCCTCCAGCACCAGCCCCTCGGTGCCGCCCTCCGCCCCGGCTACGGCGGAGGCGGGCTACGTGAGCGAGGGCATGGTCGGTTTCTACATCGCCACCCCCTTCAAGATCGAGGTGCGGGCCATCGAGCGGCACGCCAAGCTGACCGTGCTACGCATGGACATCATGACGACGGCGACCACCAACACCGCCGGCGACTTCGGCTACGGCACCATGCCGACCTCCTTCGCCAGGTTCAGGTTGTTCGACCCGATCGGCAGGAAGGTCTACTTCACCCTGCGGGAGAACGACCACAACGGCGACGCCTTCGGCACCAGGCACCGCACCGCCACTGCCGACTATCCCGACGACTTCGTGCCAGGCGTGCGCTACCCGGTGGAGGTCTACTTCCCGCCGCTTGCCGCCGCCGCCAGGACGATGTCGATCGTGCCCGACATGCCGATGGGCCCGATGACCGGCATCCCGGTCACCGACGGCGGCGCCGAGCCGACCGCCCGCGAGCGCAGTTCCTCCGAGCTGCCGAAGACCGGCGACACGTTCCAGTGGCCCGTCGTCGTGCCGGACGGCGAGATCTGGTCAGCCGTCTCCGACGTGAACGAACTGGTGGAGACACCGGTGAAGACCACCACGCAGTCGGGCGACACGGAGACGATCGGCCTGCGCACCGACGTCCTGTTCGCCTTCGACAAGGCGCGGCTGAGCACGAAGGCGGCGGCCGTACTCGACGACGTGGTCGAAGAGACCAGGCGACGGGCCGACCCCGCCAAACCGCCCATCACGATCACCGGCCACACCGACGACAAGGGCTCCGACGGCTACAACCAGACCCTGTCGGTCGAACGAGCCGAGGCGGTGCGGAGGTATCTCGCCGCCAGGCTCGGCAACGACTACCAGTACCGACCGGAAGGCAAGGGTGAGCGCGAGCCGATCGCCAAGAACCAGAAGCGGGACGGCAGCGACAATCCGGCAGGACGGGCCAGGAACCGCCGCGTAGAGATCTCCTACTCCATCAGGCAACAGGGCCCGGACGTGGCCACCACCACAAGCCCCTCCCCCGGCCGAGTACGCGGCTCCACGGGAGCGGCGGCCCCCTTCCGCGCCGACCCAGGACCGCGGGTGGCCGGTTTCACCTGGTCGTTCCGCAGCCAGCCGGACAAACTCAATGTGGACGTGCTGCCGCTCTATCGTGACGGCGCCTACGTGGTGGCCTCCTTCGACATCACCAAGGCCAACGACGGCACGTTCGTCCCGTTCCCCGTTCCTTTCTCCGGGTGGGATCACGAGTTCTCCGCCGGCTCCGATTTCGGCGCCTTCATCCTTGTCGATCCGGTCACCAAGGCGCGTTACCACCCGCTCAAGATGTACACGGAGTTCGTCGAGAACTACGTGCCCGCCCTGGATGCAGGCGAGACCAGCAGGGCCTACGTCTACTATCCCGCCCCGCCGGACGATCGCACGAGCATCACGCTGGAGGTGGCCAACGGAGGCGTCTACCCGGCGGTCCCCATCGAACGCTGACCGGCCGGGAGGCCGGGACACGAACTCGCCGCCCAGCGCGACGGGCGACCCGTACGCCCGCGCCTCGCTCGCCGCCGAACGGGCCGACGAACGGATCGCCGGGCCCGGCCGCGGCCGGCGGGGAGACGTCCGACAGGCGGCGTCTCGGCGTGTGGACGGCGGGTACGGCCCTGCTCGACCTTGCGCAGCACCACGCCGAGCAGCCGGTCGGCGGTCAGGTAGCCGGTGCGGCGGGAGTCGAACGAGCGCCGCGGGTTGTCGCCCAGCACGCGCTCCCCGGGCCGGTAGGTGGGCAGCATGCTCTCCCCCTCCACGGTCACCACCACGTACGCGTGCCGCAGCCAGGCGAGCCCGAGCACGATCACCCCGAGCCCGGCGACCAGGCCGGTGACGAGCACCACGATGTCGTCGGCGTCGCGGATCGCGCCGAGCCGGTGGGAGACGACGACGCTGGTCCGTCCGGCCCGCAGGCGGGCGAGCTGCCGGTGGACCTCGTGCTCGGCCTCGGCGTCGAGACCGGCGCTCGGCTCGTCCAGATCATCAGGTCGGCGTCGCGCCGCAGGAAGGCCCTGGCCAGCGCCAGCCGCGCGTACGTCAGAGCAGGCGATCAAGGGGACACCGATCATGCGATCCTCGGCCCCTGCCAATACGGCGCCCGCAGTACGTCGCCATCGACGAGATCAGCAAGGACGGCACATCGAGGACGACGAGACGCTGGAGTCGACGGCCGACACCTGTCGTGGTCCTTCGGGCTCCGTGGTCAGTGCACCTGGTCGGCGAGGTCGGCCAGGTCCTCCTCGGTCAGCTTCAGGGACGCGGCGGCGACGTTCTCCTCCAGGTGGGCGAGCGAGCCGGTGCCGGGGATGAGCAGGATGTTCGGCGACCGGGCCAGCAGCCAGGCCAACGCCACCTGCGGCACGGTCGCGCCGTGGCAGGCGGCGACGGCGTCCAGGCGCTTGGCCGTGAGCGGCCGGAACCCACCGACCGGGAAGAACGGCACGTACGCGATGCCCGCCTCGGCGCAGGCGTCCACCAGCGGGTCGTCCTCGCGGCTGGCCAGGTTGTAGAGGTTCTGGACGCAGACGATCGGCGCGATCTTCTGGGCCTCGGCGAACTCGGCGGGTGTCACGTTCGAGACGCCGAGGTGGCGGATCAGCCCCTCCTCGCGCAGTGCGAGCAACGTCTCCAGCGGCCCGGCGAGCGGCGTCCCGGCGCGGTCGAGGTCGCCCATGCGCAGGTTGACGACGTCGAGACGGTCCACGCCGAGCGAGCGGAGGTTCGCCTCGACGCCGCGGCGCAGGCCGTCGGGGGTGAGGCCGGTCTTGCCCTCGGCGGGCAAGGCGAGGTCAGAGCCCTCGACCAGCGCGCCCACCTTCGTCACGATCACCAGGTCGTCCGGGTAGGGATGCAGCGCCTCCCGGATCAGCTCGTTGGCCGCCACGCCGTCGCGAGCGTAGTAGTGCGAGGTGTCGATGTGGTTCACGCCCAGGTCGACGGCTCGGCGCAGGACGGCGAGCGCGGTGTCCCTGCTGGGACGGTCGCCTTTCGGCCAGCCGGTCAGCTTCATCGCGCCGTACCCGACCCTGGCGACGCTCAGGTCGCCGCCCAACGCCCCTCGTCCAGTCGTCATGATCACCCACTCTAGCGGTGACCAGCGTCCGGGGCCGCGGATGCCGTCGAGGGCCTCGGCAGTCCGATGAAGTGCGTTCCACCGGTCGGCGATGGTGGCGGCCTGAGCGAAGTGCGCGGCGGCCTCGGTGCAGAGCCGTTCGGCGGCGAACCGGCCCTCGATGAGCGCCAGGGTCGCCAGCACCACCTCGGCGACCCACGCGCCGCCACCAGCAACGCCGGCACGCCCCGCTGCCGCGGCCCGCCCAGGGGAACGGGCTCGCCGCCGGCCTCGGCCGCGAAAGAGCCCAGCACCCGGACGAAGACCGTGATCCGCACATCATGTGGACGTTCCAAATCCCTTCCAAATCCCTTCCAAACACCCAGGAGCAGCCTGAACACATCGCAACCGACGAAGGAGCGGGAACAGATGAGCGTCAACACCCAGGACATGGAGATCGTCCACCGCGTGCTCCGCCGTGAGTCCCGGCTGCTGGTGGAGCTCGTCGCGGACGTCGTCCCGGGTGACACCGCTCGCGCCAAGGTGATCGCCGGCCACTTCGGCATCTACCGGCTGGGCCTGCACAACCACCACGAGGGCGAGGACGAGCTGCTGTGGCCGCCGCTGCTTTCCCGGGTGGACCTGGGGGCCGACATCGTCCTGCGCATGCAGGCCCAGCACGAACGCGTCGCGGCCACCCTGAGCAGGCTGGACGCCGCGTTCCCTGTCTGGGAGGCCACCGCGGGCGCCGACGAACGCGACACCCTGGCGGCCGCCCTCTGCGAGCACCGCGCGGTCCTGCTGGAACACCTCG
Source organism: Nonomuraea sp. NPDC001636 (assembly GCF_040298265.1). Taxonomy (NCBI): domain Bacteria; kingdom Bacillati; phylum Actinomycetota; class Actinomycetes; order Streptosporangiales; family Streptosporangiaceae; genus Nonomuraea; species Nonomuraea sp. NPDC001636. Next base: position 64,924 of record NZ_JBEOZT010000019.1, on the reverse strand, counting down.
ACGACGAGGAGGCCACCCTCCTCCCGCTCGCGGCCGAGCACATCACCGAGCAGGAGTGGGCCTCCCTGGGCGACCACCTGGTGCACAACACGCCCAAGCTCACCCTGCTCACGCTCTTCGGCGCCGTCCTGGAGGACGCGAACCCGGCCGAGCGCGCCATCGTCCTCGGCGGCCTGCCCGTCCCGGTCCGCGTCATCTGGCACGTCGTCGGCCGCCCCCGCTACGCCCGCCACATCCGCCGCGTCCGCGGCTGAACCCTGCCCGTCCGTACAAACGAGGAGAACGACCATGTCGCTGAAGAAGCTCAACACCGTCCTGGCCACCGTCGTCGTCCTGTTCACCCTCTACCTCGGGTTGTCCTTCGTCCTGCCCCTCGGGACCACCTTCCCGGGGCTGGCGAACTGGCCCTCCGACGGCAGCGGCTTCTCCATCGTGAAGGGCAGCCGCGAGATCGCGATGGGCCTCGCCATGGGCGTCCTGCTGGTGACAGGCCACCGCCGCCCGTTGGGCTGGGTCCTGCTGATGACGGCCGTCGCCCCGTTCGGCGACATGGTCAACGTCCTTGCCCACCACGGGTCCACGGCCGCCGCGCTCGGCGTCCACGGCCTGACCGCGGCGCTGATCGCGGTCACGGGGGTGCTGACCCTCCGCGAGGCCGGCGCCACCCCGGCGACCGCCGCACAGTCCGCCTGACGTCCGCATTCTCTGACGACTCGACAAGGGAGACGACAATGACGACCAACGATTTGCGCGGTGTCCTGAAGGGGCGCGTGCTCCTGCCCGGTGACGACGGCTTCGAACAGGCGGCCACCGCGTGGAACCTGACCGTCAGGCAGCCGGTGGCGGCCGTGGCGGAGGCCGCGGACGCCGATGACGTGGCGGCGCTCGTGCGTTACGCGCGGCGGGCGGGGATGACGGTGACCGCGCAGCCGAGCGGGCATGGCGCCTCGGGCGATGTGGAAGGCCTGATCCTGTTGCGTACCGGCCTGCTGAACAAGGTGGAGATACGCGCGCGGGAGCGCGTGGTCCGGGTGGGCGCGGGCGTGAAGTGGGGGCAGGTGCTGGCGGCGGCCGGTCCGCTGGGGCTGACCGGCCTGTCCGGCAGCGCGCCGGGGGTCAGCGTGACCGGCTACACCCTGGGCGGTGGGGTCGGCTGGTTCAGCCGCAAGTACGGCTTGGCCTCCGACAGCGTGCGGGCCATCGACATCGTGGACGCCGACGGCGAGCCGGGCCGGGTGACCGCCGAGTCGGACCCCGACCTGTTCTGGGCGCTGCGCGGCGGTGGCGGGGACTTCGCGGTGGTGACCGCCCTCGAACTCGACCTGTATCCCGCTCCGGACCTGTACGGCGGGCGCGTGATCTGGCCCGAGCACCGGACCAGGGAGGTGTACGACGCGTTCCTGGAGATCACCGCCGAGGCGCCGCGTGAGCTCAGCGTCTGGATCAACCGGCTCCAGCCCCCCGGCGCGCCGCCGATGGTGACGCTGGATCTGGCCTACCTGGGTGAGGCGGCGCAGGGGGCGGACCTGCTGGCACGCATCGACAAGATCGGAGGCGCGATCTCCGACAGCCGCGGCGTCGTCCCGGTCGCCGACCTGGGTGCCATAGCCGCCGAACCCACCGATCCGGTCCCGTCCATCGCTCGTGCGGAGCTGCTCACCGGCCTGAACGCGGACACGGTGGAGCTCCTGCTGGCCAAGCCGATCGAACCGCTCATCAACCTGCAGATCAGGCACCTGGGCGGGGCGCTCGCCGAGCCGGGCGGCGGGGCCGGTGCGAGCGGCGCGGTGGCTGAGCCGTACCTGCTCGGGCTGGTGGGTCTCGGCCTGCCGCAAACGGCCGACGCGACGCGCGCCAAGCAGGCCGAGGTCGTGGCCGACCTGGAGGCGTACGTCAGCGGCCGCAAGCCGTACACCCTGCTGTCCCCCGGCGACACTGCGGCGCAGTCCTTCTCCGGCGGCGCGCTCGCGCGGCTGCGAGAGATCAAGCGGGCCCGTGACCCGCACAACGTGTTCCGCGCGAACTACCCGGTGCTCGGATAGACCGGTTCCCAGCGGCTCGTGGCCCCGCCGCCCACCACGGCGGCGGGGCCGCACCACACCCGCGGGCGGCCCATGTGATCGCTGGTCTGATATCTGCCCCTGCTGGTCAGCGTCCGGGATTTCCTCTTCAAGGATCGTGTACGTCACTGGGACGCTTCGGTGTGCCCCGTTCGCAGACGGAGCTCCAGGACCTCCTCCCGGCCGAAGACCTGCCCGGTGGGAACGAACCCGGCAGAGGTGTAGAGCGTCCTGGCCGCGACGTTGTCGCCACGCACTCCCAACCGCAGCACCGGTGCGTCGAACGCGTCCCGCACGTGGGCGATGACCTGCTGGAGAGCCGCTCGGCCCAGCCCCTTCCCCTGGTGATCCTTGTCGATCATCAAGCGATGGAGCCAGATCTGGCCGTCATCGGGATCGGGACCGTACATCGCGAAGCCCACGGCGCGCTCATCGGGTCGTCAAGGCGCACGCGAATCGACATGGATCCTCTCTATCGGATCATGCGCAGACCGTCATGCGAATATCACCGCGACAGTCACCTGCAAGAGTGCGGCAGCGCCGCAGAGGGCTCGCCGGAGCCTTCCGCCGTTCGGCAAGAAGTCGCCCAGCATTCGCTTCCTCCCCATGCAAGCCGTCACGCTCCTCTGCGAGCGTGACGAAGGGCCGCAGGTTCACCTGCTCCGCCCCACTTCGTGCGCAAGCTCATGGGCCACCCGAGAACGACGCACCAGGTATTCCAGATGAAAGGTATGTCCCATGTGCCGCACCCATGCACACTCCCACAGCGCGCCGGAAGGAACGGCTGCGTTCGCCGACTTGTCCGTCTCAGAGACCGAGCTGTCGCCCGCCGACCTCGGTCGGCGGCGCTTTCTGCTGAACAGTGGGCTGCTCGGCATCAGCAGTCTCGGCGTCACCGCTCTGGGCGGGCTGACCGCGCGTCCCGCCGCCGCGACCAGCAGCGGCTCCCGCTCGCTCCACTGGCTGGCCGGCGATCATCACGTTCACACGCAGTACAGCTACGACGGCATGTACACCATTGAGCAGCAGGCTGCGGGCGCTCTCAAGCACGGCCTGGACTGGTTGGTCATCACCGACCACGGGCACGCCGCGCACGAGAAGTTCGCGGTCGAGTCCACTTTCGCCGACATCGTCACCTCCCGGGCCAAGCACCCTGAGCTGCTGTTGTGGCAGGGGCTCGAATGGAACGTTCCCGGAGGCGAGCACGCCACGGTGTTCTTCGACGGCGCTCGCGATGAGATCCAACTGCTGCGCGCGTTCGAGCGGCTCTTCGACTCCAGGATCAACGGCACCGGCGCCGGCAGCCCGGCGAACGAGGCCAAGGCGCTGGAGGCGCTCGCCTGGCTCGAGACCGCGCTGCGCACGGGTTCGGCGAGTTCCGCGCTGTTCCTGATCAACCACGTGATGCGGCGCGGCAGGTACTCCCCGCGTGACCTGCGCGCCTATCGCGACAAGGCGCCGGACATCGCAGTCGGCATGGAGGGCGCGCCCGGCGCCCAGAACGAGCCCAGGGCCCGCGGCGACTTCAACAACACCGCCGACGCCGACTCCTGGGCCGGCTGGCGGCCGGAACACTTCCCGACGTACGGCGGCTTCGACTCCATGACCGGAATCCTGGGCGGCATGTGGGACTCGATGCTCGCCGAGGGCAAGGGCTGGTGGATCACCGCCAACTCCGACGGCCACTTCTACAACGGTGACACGACCGTCGAGCCCTCCCGACCTGCTGACTGGTACGACCAGCACGGTAGATACCCCGATCCCGTCGACGGCGGCGTCCCGCTGCGGCACGCCGACTTCTGGCCCGGTCAGTTCAGCCGCACGGTGGTAGGGGCGACCTCACGCAGCTATGGCGCGGTCATGGAGGCGATCAAGGCCGGGCGATCCTGGGTGTCGATGGGCGGCCTCGTCGACGGGCTGCACGTCGACGCGCACGCCCCCGGCAACGCCCCGGCCACGTTCGGCGGACGGCTGTCGGTGCGGCGCGGCGACGACGTCACCATCACCATCTCCGTCGATCTCGCTGGCCGTCCCAACGCCAATGAAGAGATCCCCCGGCTCGCCCGCCTGGATCTGATCCGCGGTGCGATCACCGGGCCGGCCGCCGACCCCGACGTCTTCACCGCCCCGGACGTGCGTGTGGTCGAGTCGTTCCTGCCGAAGGGCAAGGGCCGGGTCGCCCAGTTCCACTACAAGTTCCGCGACGTGCGCGAGCCGTTCTACTTCCGGCTGCGCGGCACCGACGGCAGGCGCAGCGCTCCCGGCGGGATGGAGCCGGCGGCGGACACCGGCCGCAACGAGAACCCCTGGCACGACCTCTGGTGCTACACCAATCCCACCTTCGTGGAACTGACCTAGAACGAGAGGGGACGCCGGTCCGGCGCCCACCGGCGGCGTACCCCGTGCCGGAGCGCCCGCGTCCGGAAGGGCCCGCTAGCATCGGGGTCCCCCGGTCCCGCCTCGCGGATGCCCCACTGCGACGGACGCCCGGCCGACCCGCCACGGAGCCCGCGTGCCCACGATCGACCCCCGACGCCTCCTCATCCTCCGTGCCTTCGTGCTGTCCGACTCTGTCACCGCGACCGCGGCGGCGCTGCACCTGACGCCGTCCGCGGTGTCGCAGCAGCTCGCGGCGCTCGAGCGCGAGGTCGGGCAGGCGCTCGTCATACGGTCGGGGCGCAAGCTGGTGCTCACGCCGGCCGGGCACATCCTCGCCGGGCACGCCGAGGAGATCAGCTCCCGGCTGAAGATCGCCGAGGCCGACCTGGCCGCGCACGCAGGCGGTGTCCTGGGGCAGCTCCGGATCGGCGCGTTCCCCACGGCGATCAGCTGGCTGGTGGCGCCCGCCATCGTCGAGCTGCGCCACAAGGCGCCGGGGGTCGACGTCACGGTCGTCGACGCGGAGGTGCACATGAGCCACCGGATGCTGATGCGCGGCGACATCGACATGACCATCAGCCTGGAGTACGAGTCCGACCCCGGGCGCGACTCCCCCGACGTCGTGAAGTTCCCGCTCTACATCGAGCGGTTCAAGGCCGTCCTCCCCCAGGCGCATCCGCTGGCCGGCGAGGAGGGCGTCGCGCTCACCCAGCTCACCGAGGAGGGCTGGATCATGCCCTCGCCCGGCAACCCGTGCCGCACGATGGTGCTGCAGGCGTGCGCCGAGCTCGGCTTCCACCCGCCGATCAGCCACGTCTCCGACGACTACCGCGCCGCGCTGGCGCTGGTCGCCGCCGAGGCGGGGATCTGCCTGGTGCCGGAGTCCGCGCTCTACGCCCGCGACGCCGACTGGGTGACGATCCTGCCGACGCGCGGCATCGCGCCGCTGCGCAAGGTGATCATGACGACGCGGCGCGACAACCAGCGTCATCCCGTCGTACGCGCGGGGCTGGAGGCGATGCGGGCCGCCATCGCCGAGCCGGACTCGGAGATCTACGGCCCGCTCGCGCGATCCGACACCTTCAGCGTCGAGTGACGGTTCCAGCCGGCGGCGCGTTCTCGCGGAGGAAGGCGTCGACGTGCCGGTGGTACTCCTCCGGCTTGTCACGGCGCACACAGTGGTGGGCGCCCTCGATCACGACGACGTCGAAGCCGGGCGCGACGGCCGTGAGCCGCTCGCGGGAGTGCTTGTCGACGATGACGTCGCCGGTGCCGGTGACCAGCAGCGCCGGCACGCCGGCCGGGCCGACCGTGATCTGCCGCGCGGTCGGCGTCCAGATCCGGCGCTTCTCGTGGACCCGCTGCTGCATGTAGTCGATGTCGACGGCCTTCATCGCCTCGGCGAGCGGGCGCAGCTCCTGCTCCGCCCAGTGGGGCTTGAGCTCGCGCTGCATGTCCATGAGCTCCTCGACCGACGCCGTGTCGGCGTAGTCGAAGGGGTCCTTGGTGGTCTGCTCGACGCTGAGCCACGGGTTGGGGCCGGCCTCCGGCACCCACCATGGCGGGTCCTCCAGCACGACGCCGGCCACGAGGTGGGGGGCGTCGGCGGCGACGAAGGCGGCGATCCGCGCGCCCATGGAGTGCCCGACGAGGAGCGTCCTGCGGCCGGTCTCGTCGAGCATGTCGTTGAGGACGTCGATCGCGTCCTGCACCATCACGTCGGTGGACGGGACGCCCTCGTGCTCGGGCAGGCGACCGGGCGACCTGCCGTGGCCTCGGGCGTCCGGCGCCACGATGTGGTAGTCGCCGCCCCAGCGGTCGACGGCGTCACCGTAGCAGGCGCCGGACTCCACGGCGCCGTGCAGGATGAGGATGGCGGGCGCATCTGCTGCGTCCCGCCCGTATTTCCGGACGAACAGGTCGGTTCCCACGTGTCCTCATTCGGTGCTCTGTCGCGCCGGCCCCCGGCCGGCTCACGACGGGGTTGTCGTTCAATGGATCATGGTCACGATCGTGGCACGCCTCTTCGGCGTCGCGCAACGCTCCCGCAGGTCAGCTCAGGTCGGCAGCTCCGCCTCCGGCGTCGCCTCGACCAGCGCGCGCGTGTAGGGGTGCCGCGGCGAGCGGAAGAACTCGTCGGACGGGCCGGTCTCGACGATGCGGCCGCGCCGCATGACGGCGACGCGGTCGCTGTAGAGCCGGATCACCGCCAGGTCGTGGCTGACGTGCAGGAACGAGATCCCCTGGTCGCGTTGCAGGTCGGCCAGCAGGTTGAGGATCTGGGCGCGGACCGACACGTCGAGCGCCGAGGTCGGCTCGTCCGCGATGATCAGATCCGGCTTGAGGGCGAGCGCGCGTGCCACGGCGACGCGCTGGAGCTGCCCGCCGGACGCCTCGTGCGGGTAGCGCCCCAGGTAGTCGGCGCCGAGGCCGACCGACTCCAGCAGCGCGACCAGCTCGGCGGTCGACGCCGTCTCGCCGTGCGCGCGGAAGACGTTCTCCAGCGTCTGCCGCACGGTCTGCAACGGGTTCAGCGACGCCAGCGGGTCCTGGAAGACCATGGCGACGTTGCGCCGCAACCGCCGTAGGTCTCGCCGGCCGAGGCGGGCGACGTCCCGCCCGTCCGTACGGACGGTGCCGGACGTCGGCGTCACCAGGCCGTTGACCATCCGCGCCAGCGTGGACTTGCCCGAGCCGGACTCGCCGACCAGGCCGAGTGCCTCGCCGCGTTCGATGTGGAGGGAGACGCCGTCCACGGCGAGGAAGCTCCCGCGCCGGCGGCCGAAGCCGCCGGCGGTGCGGAAGCGCTTGCTGACGTCGGTCATCTCCAGGATCGGCGCACTCATCGGGCGACCTCCTGCCGCGCGGGGAGACGGTCGAGGTGGCAGGCCGCGAGGTGCAGGCCGCCGGCCTCGCTGGTCGGGCGGACGGTGGGCAGTGGCGCCTCGGCGGCGCAGCGTTCGCCGACCTGGTCCGCGAAGCCGCAGCGCGGCGCGAAGGCGCAACCGGGCCCGGCGGCACGCAAGGACGTGGGCGCGCCGGGAATGGCACGGAGCCGGGTCCGCTGCCCTCCGGTGTCGAGCCGGGCGTCCAGCCGCGGCGTGGCCGCGCGGAGACCGGCGGTGTACGGGTGGGCGGGCCGGTCGAAGATGTCGCGGAGGCTGCCGTACTCGGCCTGGTGGCCGGCGTACAGCACGAGGACGTCGTCCGCCGCCCTCGCCACCACCCCGAAGTCGTGGCTGATCAGGAGCATCGCCATGCCGTACTCCTGTTGCAGCTCGCGGAGCAGGGCCAGGATCTGCGCCTGCACCGTCACGTCGAGGGCGGTGGTCGGCTCGTCGGCGATGAGCAGCGCCGGCCGGTTCACCAGGGCCATCGCGATCACCGCCCGTTGCCGCATCCCGCCGGAGAACTCGTGCGGGAAGCGGCGCACGGCGTCCGCGGGCCCGGGGATGCCGACCCGGTCGAGCATCTCGACGGCCCGGGCCCGCGCGGCGCGGCGGGTGACCGACGGGTCGTGCAGGCGGACCGCCTGGGCGATGTGCGCGCCGATGTCGAGGTACGGGCTGAGCGCGGACATCGAGTCCTGGAACACCATGGCCACGTCGGAGCCACGGGCCCGGCGCAGCTCGCGTTCGTCGGCGGAGAGCATCTCCCGGCCGGCGACGACGATCCGGCCCGTGGCGCTCGCCCCGCGCGGCAGCAGCCGCATGACGGCCCGGCCGGTCATCGTCTTGCCCGACCCCGACTCGCCGACCACGGCGAGCGTGCGGCCGCCCGCCAGCCGCACGGACAGATCCCGGACGACATCGACGGTGACGCCGCCGCCGGTGAACGAGACGCACAGGTCCTCGATCTGGAGAACGGGGTCAGGCACGGCGGATCCTCGGGTCGAGAAGTGGCATCAGCAGGTCGGCGATCAGGTTGCCGACGATGATGAGGAAGGCGGAGAAGAGCGTCACCCCGACGACGATGCTCAGGTCGGACTCGTTCACCCCGGACAGCAGCAGGTCGCCGAGCCCGTGCAGGCTGAACACCTTCTCCGCGATCACCGACCCGCCCAGGAGCGCGGTGACGTCGAGCGCGAACATCGCCACGACCGGCACCATGACGCCGCGGACGGCGTGCCGGTTCACCTGCCGGGACGACGCGCCGCGCGCGGTCATCGCGACGAGGTGGTCGGCCGAGAGCTCGTTGAGCAGCTGGTTGCGGGTGACCCGGACGTAGCCGGCGGCCAGGATGAACGACAGCACCATCCACGGGCCGACCAGGTGCCAGGCCCAGTCCACCGGGGACTCCGAGAACGACACGAACCCCGAGTACGGCAGCGCGTTGAGCATGAAGCCGAAGACCTGGACGACGAGCAGGCCGACGAGGAAGGTCGGCACCGACAGCCCGAACATCGCGAAGCCGGTCGAGAACCGGTCGACGACCCCGCCCTTGCGTATCGCCGACAACGCGCCGAGACCGATGCCCATGACGAGGCACAGGACGGCCGCGCCGATCGCGAGCGACAGCGTGACGGGCAGCCGCTCGGCGATGAGCGTCGTGACGTCGCTGCGGTTGGGGAAGGAGTAGCCGAAGCAGGGGGCGTCGCAGTGCACCTGCTGGGCGCCCTCGCCGTAGGCACGGCCGGCGACGAGGCCCTTCACGAACTCGGTGTACTGCCACACCGGGCTCTGGTCGGTCTGCATGTAGGCGCTGACCTTGGCCCGGGTCTCGGGCGGGCACGGCTTGCCGCACATCGCGCGGGCCGGGTCCTTGGAGGCCCCGAAGAACAGGGCGATCGTCACGAAGGCGATCGCGAGGAGCATGAACACCGCGGTGAACAGGCGGCGGGCGATATAGACGATCATGCGGCATCCTCCGTGCGCACGTCGAGGACGTCGCGCAGCGCGTCGCCGGCGAGCGTGGCGCCGAACACGATCAGGAACACCACGGCGCCCGGGAAGAGCATGTACCAGACGTCCGCACCGCTGTAGATCCACGGCAGCGAGTCCGAGAGCAGCTTGCCGAGGTCGGGGACATCGCCGCGCAGGCCGACGCCGAGGAACGACAGGCCCGCGATGACGCTGACGTTGCCGGGCAGTGACATCGCGAACAGGACGACGACCAGCCCGAACAGGTGCGGCAACAGCTCACGGCGGATGATCTGCCAGGGCGGCGCCCCGGTCGCGCGCGCCGCCTCGACGAAGGCGCGGGCGTTGACGGCGCCGGCCTGGGCGCCGATGATCCGGGCCGGAACGGTCCAGCCGAAGAAGGCCAGCACCAGCACGAGGACCAGGCCCCGCGGCAGCTCGGGCGGCACGATGGCGGTGATCGCGATGACGAACATCAGGCCCGGGAAGCCGAACATGAAGTCGATCACCCGCCCGGCAACGGCGTTGAGCCAGCCGCCGAAGTACCCCATCGCCGTACCGAGGACGGCGGCGAAGCCGAGCGCCAGGATGCTCGCCCCGAACGCGATGAACAGCGACGAGCGGATGCCGTAGACGATCTGGGCGAACAGGTCGACGCCCGTCACCGGGACGACGCCGAGCCAGTGGTCGGCGCTGACGCCGCCGAGGGCCCCCAGCGGACGGCCGCCGTCCGGGGCGAGCAGGTCGGTGTGCATGGTGTTCGGATCCTGTCCCTCGATCCGCACGAGCAGCGGGGCGCAGAGCCCCGCGACAAGCGGCACGACCAGCATGACCAGGCCGGCGACCCCGGACCGCTTCCGGAGCAGGCGGCCCAGGACCGACGTGCGCCGGCCCCGTGCCTGCCGCGACTCAGCGATCGACACCGACGACCAACTCGTTCGCGAACGGCGGGTAGGCGGGGATGAAGTAGTTCGAGATCTTCGACCCTGCCAGGGCCTGCGTGCGCTGCACGAGGATCGGCACGACGGGGGCGTCCTGCATGATCTGCCTGTCGATCGCGGCCCACATCGTGGCGGCCTTGCCGAGGTCCGGCTCGGCGATCGCGGCGTCGATCGCGGCGTCCACCTTCGGGTTGGAGAACTTCGAGGCGTTGCCGCCGCCGTTGTCGATCTCGCTGGACGCGAACAGCGGCTGGATGGTGCTCATGCCGCTCGGGAAGTCCGCTCCCCAGCCGTTCGTCGTCAGGTCGTAGTCCCCGTCGGCGGCGGAGATGAGCTCGTACCAGGTGTTGCCGTCGAGGCCCTTGAGCTCCACCTTGACCCCGGCCCGCGCCAGCGAGTTCTTGATGCTCTGGGCTTCCTTCTCCTCGATCGCGCTCACGTCGGTCGGGTAGGTGAGCGTGAGCTTCAGGTCGGAGACGCCGGCCTCGGCGAGCAACCGCTTGGCCTTGTCGACGTCGCCGGTGTCGCCGCCGTCGTACAGGTTGTACGCGGTGTAGCCGGGGATGCCGGGCGTCATGATGGTCGAGGTGATCTGGCCGCCGAACTTCGGGCCGCCGTACACGCTCTGCACCTCGGCCTTGTTGATCGCGTAGTTGATCGCCTGCCGTACGCGCACGTCGGACAGCCCCGGGCGCTTGACGTTCATGGCGAGGTAGCGGAAGTAGCCCGACGGGCTGTTGGCCATGCGCCCGGAGATCGACGGGTCGGACTCGATCCGCTGGAACTGCGACGGCGAGATGAGCGCGTTGCTGATCGCGGTCCGGTCCTCGCCCTTGTCGTCGATGAGGCGCTGCACGATCGTGTCGTTGTTCAGGCCCATGTCGAGGACGATCTTGTCCGGGCCGGCGAACCGCACCTGGTCGCTGTCGGCCTTCCAGTTCGGATTGCGCTCCAGCACCGCCTGCGAGCCCTTGCGGAAGCTCGTCACCTGGTACGGTCCACTGGCGACCGGGTGCTCGCCGTACGTCTCCGGCTTGGTGTCGGCCGCGGCGGGCACCGGAGCGAAGGCCGGCATGCTGACGATCCACGGCCAGTTGCCGAACGGACGCTTCAGCCGGAAGACGATCTCGCGGTCGCCGGCGACCTCGATGGAGTCGAGCTCCTTGCCGTCGTACGGGCCGTCGTAGTCGGCGCCGCCGACCAGCAGCGTCTTGTGGTAGCCGAGGCCGCCCTGGAACATCGGCGCGAACGACCGCTCGATGCCGTACTTCACGTCCTGCGCGGTGATCGGGCTGCCGTCGGAGAACTTCAAGCCCTCCTTCAGGGTGAAGGTCCACGTCTTGCCGCCGTCGTCCGTCTTGCCGGTGTCGGTGGCGAGGTCCGGCACGAGCACCGTGTCCTTGTCGGGGAGCGTCCGCCACGACGTCAGCCCGCGGTGCACCCACCGCAGCCGGCTGGTCGGGACCATCTGCGCGTTGGCGGTCTCGAAGGACTCGGTCGCGCGCCGCGAGAGGTAGTGCAGGGTCCCGCCCTGGGGCACGGACTCCAGCGGCGCCGCGTTCTTGCCCTTCGTCGGCTCGGTGGACTGCGAGGTGGACTGCGAGGTGGACTGCGAGTTCGCGTTGCAGCCCGCCGTCACGAGGGCCAGGACGAGCGCGAGCCCCGCGGGCACCACTCTCCGGGATCGATTCGCCATAGATCGCGCTTCCTGTGAAGCGGCCCCGATCGATCGGGTCCGCTGCTGATCTCAGGAAGGGAGTCTGTTGGCGAGCGAGAGCGCGCGTCCATCGAGGAGTTCTGCACCGGATCTTTCAGATTTTCTGAAAGATCGTGGGGATCCGCGCGCGCGGCGTCCATGATAGTCCGGCGGTCCCGGCGGCCGGAAGACCGGACCTGCCCGAACCGGAGATCCCGGCCGGTGCTCCCGGACCGGTGAGTTGCCGGGCATCAGCCGCGGTCCCCGGTTCCAGGGACGATCAAGCCGGTCTCGTAGGCGATGACCACGGCTTGGGCGCGGCTGGACAGCTTGAGCTTGGTCATGAGGCGGCCCAGGTGGGATTTGACGGTGGCCTCGGCGATGTTCAGGCGGGTGGCGATCTGCTGGTTGGTCAGGCCCTGGCCGACCAGGTGGAGCACGGCGGTCTCCTGGCTGGTGAGCCGGGCGAGTTCCGCGGGCCGCCGCCGGTCGGGTTCGGGCGTGGTGACGAAATGGTGGACCAGGCGCCGGGTGACGCTGGGCGCCAGCAGCACCTCGCCGCGGGCGACCGTGGCGATCGCTGCCAGCATCTGGTCGGCTGGGGTGTCCTTGAGCAGAAATCCCGAGGCGCCGGCGCGCAGGGCGGCGAAGACGTGTTCGTCCAGGTCGAAGGTGGTCAGGATGAGGATCTTCGGCGCCGGGCCGGCGGCGTGGGCGAGGATGTGGCGCGTGGCGGCGACGCCGTCCAGGTCGGGCATGCGGATGTCCATCAAGATGACATCCGGGGCGGTCGCCGCGGCCTGGGCGATGGCTTCGTGGCCGTCGGCGGCCTCGCCGACGACCGCGAGAACGGCGTCGGTGCGGAGGAGGGCGACCAGGCCCGCGCGGACCAGGGCCTGGTCGTCGACGACCAGGACGCGGATGGCCCCGCGGTCGGTGTCGGGGCCGGTCATCGGGGTGCCCCGGGTCGTGGCGCGCTCTGCTGCGGGTGGGCCGTGGCGAGAGCGGGCTCGGCGAGTGGGGAGGCGGGCAGGTGCGCGGTCACGGTGAAGCCGCCGTCCGTACGTGGGCCGGCGGTGAGGGTGCCGCCGTAGAGGGTGGCTCGTTCGCGCATGCCGATCAGGCCGTGCCCGTCGGCGCCGTGCCCGGTGGCGGCCGGGCCGTCGTTGCCGACCTGCAGCGTGACCGCGGCGGGCTGGTAGGTCAGGGTAAGGGTCACGTCGGCGTGTGGGGCGTGTTTGAGCACGTTGGTCAATGATTCCTGGGTGATGCGGTACAGGCACCGGTCCACGCCGGGCGGCAGCGGGCGTACCTGACCGGAGGTCTCCCGCCGGATCGACAGGCCGGACAGGCGGGAGCGTTCCAGCAGCGTGTCGAGCTGGGCCAGCCCCGGCTGCGGGGCGTAGGAGTCCTCGCCGGTGTCGGACGTGAGGCGCAGGACCGACAGCATGTTCCGGAGTTCGGCCAGTGCCTCGCGGGTGGTGGCGGCGATCGCGGTGAACGCGTCGCGTGCGGCGTCGGGCTCGGTGTCGATCAGGCGGCCGCCGGCACCGGACTGGATCGAGACGACCGACAGGTGGTGGGCGACCACGTCGTGCAGTTCCCTGGCGATGCGCACGCGTTCTTCGGCGACCGCTCGCAGGGCTTTCTCCTCGCGTTCGATCTCCAGGTGGCGGGCGTGCTCGATGAGGTCCTGGTGGCGCAGCCGGCGGCTGCGCACCCCCTCCCCGATGGCCCAGGCCGCGCCGAGCTGAAGCGCGTTCTCGACCAGGCTCTTGACGATCGTGAAGGTCAGCCCGGACCTGACGAGGTCAGGCACGAGGATGCCCGCCATCAACACCAGCGCCAGGACGCCGTCGCGGTGGCCCTCCCGGCGGTAGGCCGCGACGGTGTAGAGGCTGACCAGCACCGGCGGGGCCTGGAATCCGTTGGGGTAGCCGGCCAGGCCGCAGCCGATCAGGCCCACCGTGATCACCGCGAGGACGGGGACGGGGTGCCGCCTGCGCAGCACCAGCGGCGCGCTGGTGAGCACCGCCAGCAGGTACGCCAGCGCGACGGGGTCATGGGCGGACAAGGCGGCCTGCGTCACCGCCAGCGCGGTCGACACACCGGCCAGCAGGCTGTCGGCGACCATCACCGGCAAGCCGCGCCACCAGCGGCCCCATCGTCGCACCACGTTCATGAGACGAAGGTAGCCGCCAGCATGACCCGCTTTGTCCTCCTTTGGGAGGAGTCGTGGTTAGGGCAGCGGTTGCAGAGAAGCGGGCGGCTGGTGTGCCGGTGGCAGGGCCCGGATCGCCCTTCCGCACGATGCCCAGGGGCTGCTCAGGCCCCTAGTTTGGATACAGCCGGCGATCAATGATCAACAGGGGGCACCCCTGAGCCCGGACACATCATGACCGGAGCGTCGAGATTCGACGCGTGCCGGATCCGCGGGAGAACAACCCCTTCACCAAGGAATGACGCATGCTCCTCATCAAGAGTGGAACGGCAGCCGCAATGGCGCTCACGGCCGGAATCGGTTTGGGCGCCGCCGGACCGGCGCAGGCGGCCACCCCCCTGGACCGCTTCCACCATCAGACGATCACCTGGCGCGCCTGCGCAACCGGGCCCGGCGATCAGATGGGCGAACAGATGGACGCCGCCGGTGCTCGATGCGCCACCGTTCTGGTCCCGATGGACTACCGCAGACCGCAGGGGCGGCCCCTCTCCATCGCGCTCTCCCGGCTCAAGGCCACCGATTCCGCCCGGCGCCGCGGCGTCCTGCTGCTCAACCCCGGCGGGCCGGGAGGCTCCGGCCTCTCGATGACGCTCCTGGGCAAGGCGATGCCCGAGGTCGCGGCCCGTTACGACCTGGTGGGCATGGACCCCCGATTCGTCGGCCGCAGCACACCGATCAGCTGCCGGTGGCAGACCGACACCTTCCTCCGCTCGGCGGGACCCGACCGGCGTTCCTTCGACGAGGGCGTGCGCCTCGCCGAACAGCTGGCGGCGGGCTGCGCCGAGGGCAATCTCCAGACCCTGCCGTACGCCACGACCAGGAACACCGCACGCGACATGGACGTGATCCGGGCCGCGCTCGGCGAGCAGAAGCTGTCCTACCTCGGCTACTCCTACGGCACCTACCTGGGTGCGACCTACCTGCAGATGTTCGGCTCGCGGGCCGACCGGGTGGTGCTCGACAGCGCCGTCGACCCGCAGGTGTACGGCCCGCGCATGTTCTCCCGCGCCGCCCCCGCGATCGACGTCGCGCTGCGGCGCTGGGCGTCCTGGGCCGCGTCGCATGACCAGGAGTACGGGCTGGGCGGGACGCGTGACGCCGTCCTGGCGACCGTGGAGAAGATCAACCGGCATCCCGTGCGGATCGGCGGATACCACGTCGATGCCCATGTCGTGCCGTACTGGCTGTTCGCACGCCTCTACAGCGACGGCCCGCAGTCCTATGCCGTCCTCGCCGCGGAGGCGCGGGCGCTGAGCCGCGGCGGCCAGACACCGCCGCCCGCCTCGCTGAAGGAATTCCTCGACGGCCTGTTCACCGGTTCCGGAGCGGCCTCGGACCGGGCGGGCACGGCGATCCTGTGCGGTGACCGGGCCGCACCCCGCGACCCGGCGACCTACTACCGCGACATCCAGCGGCACCGCACCGCCGAACCACTGTTCGGACCGCTCGTCCGCAACATCTCTCCGTGCGCGTTCTGGCCGGTCAAGCCGCTTGAGGCGGCCACGAGGATCGGCAACTCCGTACCGGCGTTGATCGTCGGCGCGGCCGGCGACCCCGCGACGCCCTATCCGGGCCAGCAGGCCATGCACCGGGCGCTGACCGGCTCCCGCATGATCACATTGACCGGCGCCTTCCGCCACGGCGTCTACCTCGCGGCGGGCAACGCCTGCGTCGACACCAAGGTCACCAGCTACCTGGTCGACGGCGCCCTGCCCGGTGACGACGTCACCTGCGACCGTCCGGCCGTCTGACACGTCCGCGCCCCCCTGGGGCCCGGCGACGGCGGTGCGCAGGATCCGCGGGGCTCATCGTCTGGACACGGACCCGAGCCGCGGCCCTTCCAGGAACGGCAGGCCCGCCGCGTACCGCCGGAAGAAGCCGGCGGTCGGGGTGTTCGCGGTTGCGACGGCGTCCGGGGTGCCCTCCGCGACCACCGCGCCCCCGTCCGGACCGGCTCCCGGCCCCAGGTCGATCACCCAGTCCGCGGACGCGGCGACGGGGACGTCATGTTCGGCCACGACGACGGTGTTGCCCGAGTCGAGCAACACGTCGAACGCGTCCACCACCCGCTGGATGTCAGAGGGGTGCAGGCCCGAGACGGGTTCGTCGAGAACGACGAGACCGGCCTTGCGGCCCGCGGCGCCGCGCTGGATGGCGGAGGCCAGCTTCAGCCGCTGCGCCTCGCCGCCGGACAACTCTGTGGCGCTCTGGCCGAGCTGCAGATAGCCGAGCCCGACCTGGTTCAAGGCTCCCAGGGTCTCGGCGAGTTGCCGGGGTTCGGAGAACTGCTCCACCGCCTCGGCGACGGTCAGCTCCAGCACCTGATCGATGGCCAATCCCTGGTACTTGATCTCCAAGGCCTCCGGCGTGTAGCGCCGCCCCTGGCATGCGTCGCAGACCACCCACACATCCGGCAGGAAGTGCATGTCGACCAGCTTGCGGCCATAACCGGTGCAGGGTTCGCAGCGGCCACCGCCCGCGGTGTTGAAGCTGAACCAGGACGCGTTGACCCCACGTGCGCGAGCCATGCCGGTTTCGGCGAACAGCCTGCGGACGACGTCGAACGCCTTGCTGTAGGTGGCCGGGTTGGATCGCGGCGTGCGCCCGAGCGGTTCCTGATCGACGACGGCGACCCAGTCGAACCCGTCCAGGCCGGTCACCCGGCGCACGGTGTCGATCGTCGTCCCGTTCAAGGCAGCCTCCGCGCTCGCCGCGAGCGCGCCGAGCAGGCTGCTCTTGCCGCTGCCGCTCACCCCGGTCAGGCAGGTGAGCCGGCCGGCGGGGAAACGCACCACGTCCGCGGTCACGTTGTGCGCACGCAGGCCGTGCAGCTCCACCCAGCCGGTGTCATTCCCGACCGGGCGGCGGGTCCGGCGCAGCCGTGGCCCCTCACCGGCCAGGTAGCGTCCGGTCAGTGACGTGGGGTGGGCGGCCGCGTCGGAGGGAAGCCCCGACACCAGGATCTCACCGCCGAGGCGGCCCGCGCCGGGCCCCATGTCGATCACCCAGTCGGCCCTGGCGATCAGTTCGGGGTCGTGCTCGACCAGGAGCACCGTGTTGCCGGCCTGGCGCAGCTCCAGGGCGATGTCGAGCAGGTGCGCCTTGTCCGCCGGATGCAGCCCGGTCCCCGGCTCGTCCAGGACGAAGACGATGCCGCTCAGCTCGGTGCTGAGCTGCGCGGCGAGCCGGGTTCGCTGCAACTCGCCCCCGGACAGTGTCGCCGCGCTCCGGGACAGCTGGAGATGGGCCAGGCCGAGGCGGTCGAGGATCCCGAGTCTGCGGCCCAGGTCCTGCAGCAGCGGCTCGCCCACCTCGCGCTGCCGGGCGTCCAGGTCGCCGGCCACCCGCCCGGCCCAGCCGCGTACCTCCCGCACGTCCACCTGGAGCAGGTCGGGAAAGGTCAGCCCGCCGAGCCGCACGGACCGGGCCACCTGGTCGTACCCGCTGCCGCCGCAGGTGCCGCACGGCTGCTTGCGCATGTACGGCAGGTAGCGCTGCTTGGCGCTGGCGGTCTGGGCGTTCAGGAACACCCGCTCCACCTCGGCCAGCGCCCCCCGCAGCGGCTGGCTGGAGGTGTAGGTCACCGAGACCGTCTCCTTCTTGCTGGTCATGTCGACGGTCGCCTCGACCTTCTCCTCACCGGTGCCGTACAGCACGCAGTGGCGGAACTCCTCCGGCAGCGACCGCCACGGCAGGCCGAGGTCCACGCCGCGCTTGTCGGCGAGCGCCGGCACGAACGCGTGCTCCCCCGACCGCCACTTGGCGTACCAGGGCGAGGCCCCCTCGAAGAGGGGAAGCTCCGGACGGGTGATGACGAGGTCCTCCTGCGCCTGCCAGCGCCCGCCCACGCCGTGACAGTCCGCGCAGCTGCCTTCCGGGGTGTTGCGGTCGAAATGAGCGGTCGTCAGATGCCCGTCGACGCTCTGCGCCGCCGGGTCCGCGCCGATCCCCGGAAGGCGCGAGTACAGCAGTCCCAGATGCCCGTCGATGCCGGTGATCGTCGCGACCGTGGACCGGGGATTGCGGTTCAGGCGGCGCTGGTCGACTGCGAGCGTCGCGCCGAGCCCCACGATGCGGTCGACCTTCGGCCGATTGCGCTGGGTGATGTACTGCCGCACGAACGGCGAAAGCCCCTCCAGGTACCGCAGCTGGGCCTCGTTGTGCAGGGTGTCGATGGCCAGCGAGGTCTTGCCGCTGCCGCTCACCCCGGTGAAGGCGGTGAGCCACCCCTTGGGGATGCTCACCGACACGTCCCGCAGATTGTTGGTACGAGCCCCCACCACCTCGATGGCCTCTCGCCCCAAACTGGCGACGTCCCGTACGAACGCAGTCAACCTTGATCCACCCTCTCGCAACACAGCAGAACACAGGCGGACGGACTTCCACCCATGTCGAACAATTGATTCCGCCACTACGCGGCCGCTTGATCAGCCCCTCGGCACGTGGCCGGTCTGGATTCGGCCCGTGCCGCAGATCAAGGCGCCGACCGGTGCATTGAGGATCACCCTGAAACCCGACGCCTTGTGTCATGTTTTCATCCGTGTCCTGTCCCGGGACATGCTTGCCGCGTCGATCCCAGGACATGGGTGACAGGCGCTGTCTTCGGCCCGTCTGTCGTGCGTCGTCACGGCGTCGCGCGTCAGATCCGACCAGCGCTGACAGACGGCGCCATGGTGATGAACAAGATCTTCGCGGCCACAGCCGATGACGCTCGCCGCTGACGAGTTGATCGACGCGGAGAAGGCACATCACTCGATCATGAAGATGTGTCTGGCTCGATGCATTCCGCTCGGGCCACTACGAAGGGCGCGAGCGGCCGGCCTGGGCCACCGAGCAACGACGGCCATGCTCGCCGAGCCGGCCGGCGACATCACCTGCATCCACTCAGCGGATGCGCCTGCGCCTGCGCCACCTGTAATCCGCGCATGTCGGCCAGGGCCTCCCCCCTCAGGAGCTGGGTCCTGCCGGCGCCCGGCACGCCGTCGAACAGCAGGCTGCCGCCGGTGCCGGACTCGGCGGCGGCCATGGCCGCCCCGGCGGCCGCGAGCTGGTCGTCCCTGCCGAGGCAGCGCAGGCGGGCGACCGGCTTCCTGGTCACCACCGGCGCCGGCGGCAGGTCGAGCTCGGAGGTCTGCGCCAGGATCTCAGCCTCAAGCGCAGGCCCCGGATCGACACCGGGCTCGGCGGCCAGGGAGCGGCGCGCCTCGGCCAGTACGGCCAGGGCGTCGCCCTGCCTGGCCGAGCGGTAGAGGCCCAGGGCGAGCAGGGTGTCGAGTCTGCGTTCCGTCGCCCCGAGCTGGAGTTCCTGGAGCCCGGTCGCCTCTCCTCGCGCCCACAGGGTGTGCGCGAACTCGGTGTAGGCCGGACCCCGCCACAGGCCGAGCGCCTCGTCGACCAGGTCGAGGGCGGTACGTGGATCGGCGGCCGCCCTGGCCTGCCGCAGCAGCCGGGCGAGCACCGCCCTGTTGCGTGGCGTGCCCACCTCCAGTCGTTCGTTCCCCCGCCACACCTCGACAGCAACCGTCAATACGTGCAGGTCAGGCCCTACTTCGTTGAACTCACGGCCGAAACTACGAGAACCCCGTTCGGGCCCAGGAAGAGCGGGGGGCTCAAGGCGCGAGGTTGTCGAGAGCGACCGAGTAGACGACCCGCTGATCTTCGCCTTCGGTCAGCCCCCACAGCTCGCCCCCGGTGCCCGAGTACCACAGCGACAGGTCCTCCGGCCGGTAGCCCCAGTCCGTACGGGCCGTCATCGTCATGGAGGCCAGGTCCACCGACGCGAAGCGCCTGGAGTACGGGACGTTGACGAACTTGCCGGCGCTCATGTTGACGTAGAGCCGGCCGTCGTGGAGCTGGACGCCCTGGACGTCGCTGATGGCGTGGGTCTCCGCCGTCGTGGGCGTGGTGGACTCCCAGGCCGCCGTCGGGGTCAGGCCGAGCCGGTAGTCGCCGGTCTCGGCCGAGCGGAAGGCGTAGCGCGCGATCCGGGTGCCGTTCAGCGGCTGGGGCTGGCCGTTCAGCCATGTGGCCCGGTAGTCGCCCACCACGAGGGCCTGCCGGCCGGTGCTCGTCCGGTCCAGCGAGATGTAGTCGAAGTGCAGGTCGGGGCTGACGAAGTTGGCCACCTCCGGCATGACGTACTGGTAGTCGTCGAGCTTGGTCTGATGGCGGTAGATCCGGCGGGTGTCGAACACGCGGATGGCGCTGCGCTTGGCGCTCGGGGCGCCGGTGCCGTCGGGCCAGCCGGGGGTGGTGGCCATGAACAGGTAGGGGCCGCTCCAGGCCAGGCCGCCGCCGTGCCCGTAGATCCGGCTCAGGGTCCCGTCCGGGCGGACCCAGACCGGCAGGACGGTCCGGTAACGCAGGTCGTTCAGGTCTACCACCGACAGCCGCACCGAGTTGGCCAGCGAGTGGTCGGGCGGGTTCTGCCAGGACCAGCTCGTGATCAGCGCGTCCTTCGAAGTGGGCACCGGAGCGGCGTCGTTCCTCGCCTCACCGGAGGTGGCCAGGCCCTGCGGCACCCAGGCCGTCTCGCCCGTCAGGCCCTGCAGCTTGGCGTCCCAGCAGAACGCCCTGCCGACGCCGCCCGTCGTCGGCCCGAAGGACTGCATGCGCGAGGCGCAGGCCGGGTCGTCGGCGGGCGTCGGGAGCCGGGGCCGATCGTCGCCGCTGAGCACCTGGTCCAGGGTGGTCAGCGCGAACGCGTCCTCCATGGGCTGGGTGTACGGCTCGGCCCCGACCGTGAGCGACAGGCCGGTGAGCGCGTCGCCGGTCAGGCGCTTGAGCGGCGCCACCACCTGGGCCGCCGCGGCGGCTTCTGTGGCCGCGGACGCAGGGGCCGCGGTGGTGGGGGCCGCCGGCGCGGTGCTCATGACGGTGGCCGTCATCGCCAGCGCGATCAACATCTTTCCCAACGGATCCTCTTCTCACTGTGATCGTCAGGCGTCGCAGGACGCCTTCTGGGTGGGCCAGGCCCGCCGGCACCACCGGGTGTTCACGCCGGGCCGGGCGTCACGGGCGACGCGGACGTGCAGGGTGCCCGCCTCGTCGTAGAGGGCGGCCTTGCCGTACCGGTAGGCCAGGATCCTGGCGCCGTCGAACGTCCACCATTGCCCGCTGTCGCCCGGCGCGCAGGGGGTCAGGAGCGCGTCCTGCTTCTTGGGCCCCCGAGCGGTCAGGCATCGGCGGTCGTACCTCTCGTGGTCATTCCGGATCATGAACGTCCCGGGCACCCCTGTGGCCCGGGAGATGTCCTCGACGTGCCAGAGCTGCCAGCCGTCCTCGGGCTTGCCCGCCTCCCGGTTGCAGGCCAGGGAACGGACGTCGTCGCCGTTGTTGGCGTCCAGGCAGTCGCCGGTGCCCGCGTTGACGAACCTGACGACACCGGTGCCGCCCGCCGCCGGAACGGCGGTTCCGGCGGGCACCGGCGTGAGCAGCGACAGGGTCAGGGCGACGAGCAGGCGCATGGATCTCCTCGGCTTATCGGCGGCGTGGCAGGTCCCCAGTCTCGGCGTGGCGATCATTGTCCGGAAGCCCGTTTCGCACCCTGGACAAACTTGATCAAATCGGGGTGGACACGTATTTTGCGCTGGTTTGTGGTTCTCATGGGATCTAGGGGGAGCGCATGGGACGTCGTGAACAGGTCGTGGATCCGATGGACGGCCCGGTCGCCGCCTTCGCGGTCGAGCTGCGCAAGTTACGGGAGCAGGCGGGGTCCCCGTCCTACCGGGCGATGGCCGCGCGGGCCCACTTCGCCGCCTCCACGCTGGCGCAGGCCGCCGCCGGGGAGAGGCTGCCGACCCTGCCGGTCACGTTGGCCTACGTCCGCGCCTGTGGCGGCGACGAGCGGGAATGGCGGGTCCGCTGGGAGGAGACCCTGGCCGCCGGCCGGGAGCGGGCCTCCGTGACCGCGTGCGAGCGGGCGCCGTACCGGGGGCTGGCCGGCTTCGAGGAGGCCGACCGGGCCTACTTCTTCGGCCGGTCCGCGCTGGTGGAGCGGCTGGCCGGCATGGTGAAGGCGCACCGGATGGTGATGGTGGTCGGTCCGTCGGGCTGCGGCAAGTCCTCGCTGCTGCGCGCCGGGCTGGTGCCGGCGCTGCGGCCGCGCGCGGCGCGCGTCGTCACGCCGGGCGTCCGTCCGGCCCTGCCCGCCGCCGCCGCGGGAGAACTGGTCGTGGTCGACCAGTTCGAGGAGGTGTTCACGCTGTGCGAGGACCCCGCCGAGCGCAGGGCGTTCATCGACGCGCTGGTGGCCGCCGAGGGCGGGGTCGTGCTCTCCGTACGCGCGGACTTCTTCGGACGGTGCGCCGACCATCCCCGGCTGATCGAGGCCGTCGAGGACGCCACCGTCCTGGTGGGCCCGATGAGCCCGGCCGAGCTGCGCCAGGCGATCATCAAGCCCGCGGCCACCGCCGGCCTGATCGTGCAGCGCGAGCTGACGGCCCGGATCCTGGAGGAGGTCACCGGGCAGCCCGGCGGCCTGCCGCTGATGTCGCACGCCCTGCTGGAGACCTGGAGACGCCACCACGGCAAGGCGCTGACGCTGGCGGCGTACGAAGCCGCGGGCGGCATCGCGGGCGCGGTCGCCCGCACCTCCGAGGAGCTCTACGCCGGCCTGACCCCGGCCCAGCAGGACAGGCTGCGCCACCTGCTGCTGCGGCTGGTCATGCCCGGCGAGGCGGGCGCGCAGCCCACCCGCCGCCCGGTACGGCGCTCGGAGCTGCTGACCGGCGACCCCGGCGACCCGGGCCCCCTCCTGCTCGAACGCCTGACCGCCGCCCGCCTCGTCACCCAGGACGGCGAGACGGTCAACCTGGCCCACGAGGCCCTGCTGACCGCCTGGCCCCGGCTGCGCGCCTGGGCCGAGGAGGACCGCGAACGCCTGAGAGTGCACCGGCGGCTCACCGAGGCGGCCGACACGTGGGAGGAGCACGACCGCGACCCCGGTGCCCTCTACCGGGGGCTGCGCCTTGAGCTGGCCCGCGAACACCTCACGTCCCGGACCCTCACCCCGGCCGAACGCGCCTTCCTGGCCGCCAGCGACGGGGAGCGCAGGAAGGGCAGGCGGCGCACCGCGGTCCTGGCCGTCCTGGCGGTGTTCCTGCTGGTCACCACGTCCCTCATCTGGCAGCGGAGCCTGGTGAACGGCCAGCAGAAGCGGGAGCTGCACGCTCGCGACATCGCCGGGATGGCCGAGACCCTGCCCCTGTCGGAACCGTCCCTGGCCATGCGGCTCAGCCTGGCCGCCTGGAAGCTGGCCGACCTCCCCGAGACCCGCGCGGCCCTGCGCACGGCGAGCCTCCAGCCGCAGCAGGACGTCTTCGCCGACCAGGACGTCTCCCCGGACACCCGGCGGAGCCTGAGCGCCGACGGCCGCTGGCTGATCAGCGCCACCGCCACCCGGGTCACCCGCTGGGACCTGCGCACCCACCAGCCCCAGGTCACCGACGCGCCGGTCCGCTCCGACGCGGCGGCGCCGCCGCTCGTGTGCAGCCCCGGCGAACCGCTGCGCCTGCCCGACCCCGCGACCGGCAGCCTCGCCGCCCCCGCCTGGGCGCCCACCCCGACCGCCGAGCAGTGCCGCGAGGGACGCCTGCGCCTCTCCCCGGACGGACGGACGCTGCTCATGGCCACCCCCGCCCTGGTCAGGGTGTGGGACGTGGCCTCGGGAACGGAGGCCGCCGCACTCAGCGCGCCGGGCGTGCGCGAGATCAGCTTCAGCGCCGACGGCGCCTTCGTCGCGACCGCCGGCGAGGACGAGCTCCAGGTGCGCGCCACGAACCACCTCCAAGGAGTGCTCCTGCGGCACCCGCTCCACGGCGACCTGGTCGACGACCTCTGGATCGGCCCCGACGCCGGGGAGATCCGCTACCTGACCGGCCCCACCGTGCAGACCCTGCGCGTCGGCTCGGCCTTCACCCGCGACTGGCGCGAGGAGAGGGCGACCTCCGCCGCCTTCAGCCCAGACGGCAGGAGCCTGCTCCTCACCTACCGGGACCGCGTCGAGCTGCGCGACGCCAGGACCGGAGAAGAGCTGCCCGGTCCGCCCCGGCCCTCCTGCCCGACGCCCTGCTGGATGCAGGCCGCCTTCAGCCCCGACGGCCGGACCCTCGCCTACGGCGACGCCTACGCCGCCTCCTTCACCGCGACGTTGTGGGACCTGGCCGGCCGGCGGATCACCGGCCAGTCGCCGCCCTTCCGCCACGGCGGGCCGCTCGCCTTCGCCCAGAACGGCGAGCTGCTGCTCATCAGCGGCGCCTCGGTCGGGCAGGAGGCGCTCACGAGCTGGAACACGCGCACCGGCGCCGTCACCACGACCCCCGGCGTCACCGGCAGCCGGATCGCCGTCGCTCCAAGAGGAGAACGCCTGCTGACCGACCGGGGCGACGTCGCCTCACTCCCGCCGCTGCGGCGGGCCGGCGGCGGCCCCGGCCCTGGCCCCGCGGAGGCGCTGGCCTTCAGCCCCGACGGCCGGTTCCTCGCCACCGGCGACACCAGAGGACGAACCGCCCTCTGGGACGGCGACCCCCGCCGCAACCTGGGCACGCTGCCCCCCACCGCCTCGGGAGCCGTGACCGCGCTGGCCTTCTCCCCGGACGCCGGCCTGCTCGCCGTCGGCATGGAGGGAGGCGTCGTCCAACTGTGGGACACCGCCGGCCGCCGGCCTGTCGGCCCGCCCCTCGCCACGCCGGGCGGCGCGGTCCTCGCGCTGTCCCTCAGCGGCGACGCGCTGTCGGTGGCGGGCAAACACCTGCCCTTCCAGCGTTACGACCTCAGCGCCGCCGGGGCTGCGAGCACCGTATGCCGGCGGGTCGGCCACGGGCTCGGCCGGGAGGAATGGGCGAGGTACTTCCCGGACTTCCCCTACCAGCCGACCTGCGGGCCGGCCCGCACGCCGAGGGTGACGAGCTGAGTGATCTCTTCCTGGGGCAGCGGGACGGCGCCGTAGAACGTCTGCCGGTTGACATCGGTGACGGTCAACAGGGTGAGGTGGGCGGCGGCGCTGTCGGCGTCATGGATGTCCAGCAGGCCGCGGTCGGCGATCCGGCGCAGGTATGGCGCCAGGCGCAGGTGCGCGGTCTGTGGTCCGGCTGCGATCCAGGACTTCAGGATCGGTGGGGGGATGTGGGCGGCCTCGGCCTCGATGGCCCGTACCAGAGCGAAGTGATCGGGGAAAGAGGTCACTGCGGCGACCCGGTCGAGGGAGAAGTCGATCAGATCCTGCTCCAGGTCCACGATCTTGTGCAGGTGCCGGTCCATGATCTGTGCGATCGCGGCGGTGACCTCTTCTGCGCCTTCCAGTGCTGGAACGCCACTGGCCGGCCGAACGGATCGGGCTGCCGACGCTCGTCATGCTGGCCGCCGGCGCCGTGGCCGTGGCCCTGCCGCTGACCGCGCCCTGGCCGACGGCCCTCGTAGCGGCCAACGCGTTCGCAGTGTTCGCCGCCACGGCGGCGATGGCCTGGCACTCCGATCGCGCCGGCAAGGCCGTGCCAGGCGAGCATCGAGCCACCGCGCTCGCCCTGTTCACCCTGTGCTACCAACTCGGCGGCGCCTTCGGTCCGGCGCTGGCCGGCCTCCTGCTCGCGTAAGCGGGGGCTCCGGTCCCAGCACTGGAGGATGCCATCCGGCCGTCCTGGCAGTTCGCCCAGTCCGCCCGGTTCGCCGAGCACGTCCCGGCTTGCGCACAGGCGAAGCGGTCCGCTCGACGGTGAGAGGCGCACAGCCTGGGGCCGTCGACAAACGGTGACATTCGGCGGACGACGCGCTCATATTTGGCGCCAATGGTGGTTCGTCATGGACGAACCACGCACCATCCCTCCCCGGCCCCGAGACAGGCTGTACGCCGCGGCCACGCTGGTGCTCGCCGTGCTGCTGCTGCCGCCGGCCTTCGTGCGCCATCCCGGCCGCGCCCGCGAACTGGCCTGCCGCTGGGCGTTGCGGATGCGATTCCCCGCCGAGAACCTCGCCGGGCTCACCGACGGCGCCCTGGCGGCGTTCACCGCGGCGCGCACCGAGGCGCTGTGGCGTCACGGCCAGCTCATCGGCGTCACCTCCGGATACCGCGACCCCGTCGTCCAGCAGCGGATGTTCGACGACGAGGTGCGCCGCTCCGGCTCTCCGTCCGTGGCCCGCATGCTCGTGCTGCCACCGGACGAGTCCAGCCACGTCAAGGGCATCGCCCTGGACGTGCGCCCGCACGAAGGCGCTCGCTGGCTGGAGGAGCACGGCGCCCGCTACGACCTCTACCGCCTGTACGACAACGAATGGTGGCATTTCGAGCACCGCCCGGACAGGCGGGGCATACCGCCGCGACGGCTCCCCCACCCCGGCGTGCACCACCTCTTCGAGAAGGGGTAGCGATCCATGTCCGGTTCTCTGGGGCGGCGGCTGCGCGCGGCGCGCGAGATGGCGTTCGTCGGGCGGGAGGAGGAGCTCGCGGTCTTCAGCACGGCGCTGTACAGCGGCGCCCGCAGCGTCCTGTACGTGCACGGTCCGGGCGGCATCGGGAAGTCGGCCCTGCTGCGGCGCTTCGCCGACGAGGCCGAGACGGCGGGGCGGCCCGTGTCCATGCTGGACGAGCGCCTGATGGACCCGGCGGCCTGCCAGGACGACGCGGTGCTGCTGTTCGACGGTTTCGACCGCGTGCAGAGCCTGGAGGGGTGGCTGCGCGACCGGTTCCTGCCGCGGGTGCCCGCGGGGGCGCTGGCGGTGATCGCGGGACGGAACCCGCCGGATGTGCGCTGGCAGGCGGATCCGGCATGGGCGGGGTCGCTGGAGGTGCTGCCGCTGCGCGATCTGCGGGCCGCGGACGCGCACACCCTGCTGGACGCCGCCGGCGTGCCGGCCGAGGTGCGCGAGCCGCTGCTCGCCTTCGCCGGCGGTCACCCGCTGGCGCTGCTCCTGGGGGCGGCCGTGGCGGCGAAGGACGGCGGGCGCTGGAGGCCTGATCAGGACCTGGTGGCCGAGTTGCTGGATCAGCTGGTGGGCGAGCTGCCCTCGGCCGCGCACCGGCGTGCCCTGGAGATCTGCGCGCACGCGTACACGACGACGGAGGACCTGCTGCGGGCGGCCTTCCCCGAGGACGCGGGGACGCTGTTCCGCTGGCTGCGGCGGTTGCCGTTCGTCCAATCGAGCGGTCTCGGGCTGTTCCCGCACGGCGTGGTCCGGCGGCTGCTGGAGGCGGACCTGCGCTGGCGGGACCCCGAGGCGTACACGGTGATGCACGAGCGCGTGCATGCGCACGTGGCGGACAGGGTGCGTACGGCCGGCGAAGCGGACGTGCCCGGCGCGGTGGCGGCACTGCTCCATCTCCACCACGGGCCGCCTGCCGGCGACGGCGAGTTCCAGGAAGAGGCCCTGCCACAGGCGGAGGCCGGCATCCTGGTACAGGAGGCGGCATTCTGGGTGGAGCGTCAGCCGGAAGCGTTCCGCCTCTATCGAAGCGCCGAGACGGGCGAGCCGGTGGCTCTCTCCGCGTGGCTGCGGTTGACGGAGCTCGACGAGGAGGAGCCGGCGGCCGATCCCGTCGTGGCCGCGGCGTGGGCGCACGCGCGCGCCACCACCCCGCTGCGCGCCGGTGAGCACCTGGCGGTCAGCAGGCAGTGGGTGCTTCCGCCGTACCGCGGTAACTCGCTGTTGCTGGAGCTGATCCGGTGGCGAGCGCTCGGCAACTGTCTGCGGGCCGAACGGCTGGCCTGGTCGTACATCGAAGCACGCATGGAGCGGTATCACGGGATGCGTGAGATCTCCGGCGGCCTGTTCGTTCATGACTGGCGGGCGGTGCCCGCGCAGGCGTGGCTGGAGCAGATGGTCAAGAGGCCCGCGAGCGGCCCTGGCGCCGCGACGGCGAGACTGGCGGTGCTGTCCAGGGAGGAGTTCGCCGACGCGGTCCGCGCAGCGTTGCGCAGGTTGCCGCGGCCGGACGAGCTGGCCACCTCCCCCCTGACGCGCACCAGGCTGGTCGCCGATGAGCAGAATCCCGCCACGGCACTGGGTGACCTGCTGCGCCAGGCGATCGGCGACCTGAGCGAGGACCCGCGCTCGGTCAAGTTCCACCGGGCGCTGTCCGTCACGTTCCTCTGCGGTACGCCCACGCAGGAGCTGGCCGCGGAACGGCTCGGCATCCCCTTCACCACCTACCGCCGCCACCTGGCGGCCGGCATCGAACGGGTCCGCGCCGACCTTTGGCACCGCGAGCTGTACGGCACCAGCCGTACGTGAATCACTCGGCGAGGGCGAAACCGACCGCCGCCTCGGCGTGCAGCCGGGCGCTCGGCAGCACAGGGATCGGGCTGTGCTTCTCACTGATCAGCAGCTCGATCTCCGTGCAGCCGAGAACGACGCCCTCCGCGCCGTCGTCGGCGAGGTCCTGGATGATCCGCACGTAGGCGTCCCTGGAGGCTTCCCTGATCACCCCGCGCACCAGCTCGTCGAAGATCACGTCGTGCACCAGCTTCCGCTGTTCGCGACGCGGGACGACCACCTCGACGCCGTGGGCGGCCAGCCGATCCAGGTAGAAGGGCTCCTCCATGGTGAACCTGGTGCCGAGCAGGCCGACCTTGCGCATGCCCCTGGCGCGGATCTCGGCGGCCACGGTGTCGGCGATGTGCAGCACCGGCACGCCCACGGCCCGCTCCACGTCGTCGCTCACCCGGCTGAAGGTGTTGCTGCAGACGAGCAGGACGTCGGCGCCGGAATCCTCCAGTCGCCTGCCCGCACCGGTCAGCAACGTGCTCACCTCGTCCCAGCGGTCGGCGAAGATGAGGTCCTCGACCGTCGTGTAGTCGACCGACCAGATGAGGCTGTTGGCGGAATGGCTGCCGCCGAGGTGCTCGCGGATGCGCTGGTTGATGATCTGGTAGTAGATCACCGTCGATTCCCAGCTCAACCCGCCGATCAGACCGATGGTGCGCATGGAACTCCGTTTCGCCGGCTCGTCGCCGGAAGGCTTGACAGGGGGGCTGGTCATTCGGCGGAACAGAAGGTGTTCAGGCGTCGGCCAGCGCGCGGGCGCAGGCGCCGAGCCCGATCTCGCTTGATGCCTTGACGAACACCACGTCGCCCGGTTCGAGCAGCGAGCCGGCCAGCTCGGTGGCGCCGGACACGTCCTCGACCGCGTGGACGGCCACGCCCCGGTTCGCGGACTCCGCCGCCCACGCCATCGCGAGCGGATCCCCCTCCCCTACCGCGATCAGCACGTCGAAGCGGAGGTCGGCGACGAGCCGGCCGATCTCGGCGTGCCGGGCGCGCGAGGTGTCCGCCTGCTGCCCCATCGCGCCGAGCACGGCGACGGTACGGCGGGCGCCCGCCATCGCCCGCACCGCCCGCAGCCCGGCCTTCATGGACTCGGGGCTGGCGTTGTAGGCGTCGTTGACGATGGTGATGCCGTCACGTCGTTCGACGATCTCCAGCCGGCCCGCGGAGCGCCGGCGGGCGGCGTTCAGTCCCTCGGCGATCTCGGCGGCGCCCAGGCCGAGCGCGGTGGCCACGGCGGCGGCGGCCAGCGCGTTGCCCACCTGATGCTCGCCTATGAGGTCGAGCGTGACCGGGGCGCTGCCGTCCGGCGTCACCAGCTTGAACGCGGGCCGCGCGCGGTCGTCCATCCGCACGCCCTCCGCCCGCACCCGTGCCCCCGCCGCCGCGCCGTACAGCAGGACCTTGGCCCTGGTACGGCCGGCCATCCCGACGACGTACGGGTCGTCGGCGTTGAGCAGCGCGAACCCGTCCGCCGGAAGCGCCTCGACCAGCTCGCCCTTGGCCTCGGCTATGTCGGCCGGTCCGGATCCCATGCGCTCCACGTGCGCGCTGCCGACATTGAGCACCAGCCCAAGCTGCGGTGGCGCGAGTCCGGTCAGGTACGCCAGGTCGCCCTTCCTGCTCGCCCCCATCTCCAGCACCAGGTACCGGGTGGCGGCATCGGCGCGCAGCACGGTGAGCGGCAGGCCGAGCTCGTTGTTGAACGACCTGTCCGTGGCGACCGTCTCGGCGTGCCGTTCGAGCACCTGCGCCAGCAGGTCCTTGGTGGTGGTCTTGCCCACGGAGCCGGTCAGGCCGATCACGGTCGGGCTGATGCGTCCGAGCAGGGCCTTGGCCAGCACGCCGAGCGCGAGCTGTACGTCGTCGACCACGAGGGCGGGCACGCCGACGGGCCGCGAGGCCAGCACGGCGACGGCGCCGCCCGCGACGGCACGGCCCGCGTAGTCGTGGCCGTCGACGCGGGCGCCGACCGTCGCGGCGAACAGGCCGCCGGGCACCACCTCGCGCGAATCGACTGCCGCGGGTGCCGTCACCAGCGCGCGCGGATCGCGCACGTCGTGCAGGCTCGCGCCGACCACCTGCGCGATCCGCTCCAGCGTCATGGCGATCACTTGCCGCTCCTGACGGTCACTTGCCTGCTTCTGCCGCTCCGGGCGAACGCGAGGTCGATGAGGCGGCGCAGCAGATCCGGGTACGGGACACCGCTCTCGGCCCAGGCCCTGGCGTAGACGGAACGGGCCGTGAAGCCGGGCATGGTGTTGATCTCCAGCACGTACAGGCGTCCCGACTCCTCCTCGTAGAGGAAGTCGACCCTGGCCAGGCCGTAACCGCCGATCGCCTGGAAGGCGCGCAGCGACATCTCGCGCACGTCCTCGGCCACGCGTTCAGGCAGGACGGCGGGGATCGTGGCGATCTCGGCATTGCTGAGGTACTTGGCCTCGTAGTCGAGCCAGTCGCCCGGCACGAGGAGCTCGCCGGGCAGCGACGCCTCCGGGAGGTCATGACCGCCGAGCACGCCGCAGACGAGCTCGCGCGCGGCCACCTCCTGCTCGACGATGACCACCCGGCCGTGGGTCAGCGCCAGCTTCACACCCGCGCGCAGCTCCTCCATCGTGGTGACACGCGAGATGCCGATGGAGGAGCCCAGACCGGACGGTTTCACGTACATCGGCCAGTCGAGCGACTTCACCAGCCCCCAGGAGTCGATGGTGGCGCGCCATTCGTGCTCGGTGAACCACACACCCGGGGTGACGGGAATGCCCTCCGCCAGGAACGCGCGGCGCATCGCGACCTTGTCCATCGCCACGGCGGAGGCCAGGACGCCGCAACCCACGTACGGGATGCCCAGCGTCTCCAGGTGCCCCTGGACGACGCCGTCCTCGCCGAACGGTCCGTGCAGCACCGGGAAGACCACGTCCACCTGATCGCGTCGCAGCTCCACCGGCCACCTGCCCTGGCGGTCGATGATGACGGGCACGGGCTCGTACAGCTCCTTCGGCAGGGCGTCGAGCACGGCGTGTGCCGACAGCAGCGACACCTCGTGCTCGGCGGACGGCCCGCCGGCCAGCACCGCCACGCGTACGCGTTCTGTCACTTTCGATCAGCCTTCCTAGGTGGGACGGTCGCAGGACCTGCCCGCCGAGTGTCGGCATTTCACCTGACCAGTTTCCAGGCCATTCACTGTCCGATTTCCGGCTGTGGGCGCATGAGTGGGCCGAAGATGTCCACACCGATCTCCCAGGCTTGGCGCTGGGCGAGCAGCCGTCCTGCCGCCTGCGGGTGCGCCTGGCTCCACGCCTGTGCCGCCGCGCTGTCGGCGAAGAAGTTGACGTGGCCGCAGCGCACCTCCGCGGCGGGTCTTGGACCAGCCTTCTCCGGCAATGGGTCAGGATGTCGCAGGCGGCCATCGCCCGCTGCAACAGGTCGGCATCGAACCCGTGCCCGCGCATGTGGTCGAAGAGGGGGACGTATCGATCGCCGCCTCATGGTCGTCACGCGCTGAGCAAGATGACGCGCGTGTAGGGGTGCCGTCGGAATACGGCAGAAACGGGCCATGCGAGCACATCGCCGCAGGCAGTAGAGAAGCCTCGCGGCGGTCAGACGGCTCGCACCGGGACCCCGATTCCCGTCATTGGAGGGATCATGGACGCGTGAGGGCGGAGATGCTTGCGAATCTGTCGGCGGCCGATCCGGGTATGCGGGCCGAGGCGCTGCGGTGGTTCACGGCGCACGGGGACTCCGGCGACGCGGCGGTCGTGGCACCTCTCGTGCGGGATCCGGGCGAGTTCGATGATCGGGATCATGACGATCCACCCGAGTCGGCTCGCACGCCCGTCCGGATGGTCGCCCTCGAAGCGCTCGCCCGGCTGCGGGCGCCGGGGATGTTCACCGGGGTGTTCGACGACGCGCTTCAGGACGGCGATCTCCGGGTTCGGGTGCGGGCCGCGCTGGGAGCCTCGGCCGGGGCGCTGCTGGCGCGGCTCGCCGTTGAGCGCGATCGGGGGGTGCGGTACCGGATCGCGGTCGGGCTGCTCGCTGGTGACGTCGGCCGCGACCAGGCGGTTGCGGCCCTCGAACGGCTGCGCGGCGGCGACGATCCGGCAGCGGTCGCCGCCGCCTCCGTCCTCGGCGCGGTGGCGTGCCTCCCCCACCGGCGGCGGGACGACGGGTAGCGATGCCGCCGCTTCGATGATCGGGGACGATACGCCCACAGTGACCGGGCAGGACCGTGTCCATTCGGGTCTGCCGCATTCCGGCGGCACCTCAGAAGATCTTGGCCCGGTCGCCGGGGTCGATGAGCGGCGTGGCGGTGAAGGAGACCCGCGCGACAACTGTGACAGGCCGGCGGGGAACCCCCTTCCTCGCCTTCGGGGTCGGGATCGGGAACCGCGATCGAGTCCTCCAGCCTCGGAGGCCGCGCACCGGTCGTGCCGGAATTCACGGGAAACGCGACTTGACCTTGACCCTAAGGTCAAGGGTGACGCTGGTGGCATGACGAACTCGAACGCTGCCCACCTGGGCTGGAAGGGCCTGTTGCCGGTGGAGGACACCGCACTGGCCGTGACCGACACCGGCGGGTCAGGCATCCCCGTGGTCTACCTGAACGGTTCCTACGCGAGCCAGCGGCACTGGCGGCCCGTCATCAACGCCCTGGGGCCGGGGTGGCGGCACATCACCTACGACGAGCGGGCTCGCGGCAGATCGAAGAAGTCGGCGGACTACTCCTTCGAGGCCTGCGTCCGGGATCTCGACGCCGTCCTGAAAGCCAGGCGGGTGGAGCGACCGCTCCTGGTGGGCTGGTCCTACGGCGCCTTGCTCGGGGTCCACTGGGCCGCCCGGCATCCGGGCCGCGTCGCCGGCGTGGTCGGGGTCGACGGCCCCTTCCCGTCCGGATGGACCGACGAGGCCGGCCACGAACGCATCCGGCGGCTGTTCCACAAGGCCCGATGGGCGTTGCCGATGGCGCGCCTCATCGGCAACGCCGCGCGGATGAGTGCCGCACAGCATGCCGAGATCAACATCGAGGCCCACATCCTGCACGCCGCCCTCGAACCGGTCCTCGACAGCCTGACGGTCCCGGTCCGGTATGTGGTCGGCTCGGGAGAGGCCCTGGGAAGCAGGAATGACGAGCAGGAGCAGATGCGCACTACTCTCAACCCTGTGCTCGCCCGCAACCCGAACCTCACGATAAGCGCGAAGGTCACCGGCAACCACGGCACGATCGTGCGCAAGGATTTCCGCGCCATCGCCGAGGCCACACGCGAGCTCGCCGCCCTCACCCGCGAAAGTCGCTGACGACCATGACCAGCGGCGTCACGATCGGCCAGGCGGCGGCCTTCGCCGGCGTCACGATCAAGACCGTCCGCCACTACCACCGGCTCGGCCTGGTCGACGAACCGCGCCGGGACGCTTCCGGCTATCGCCGCTACGGGTCGTCCGACCTGCTGCGGCTGGTCCAGGCCCGGACACTGGCCGAGTCCGGCGTACCGCTGTCCGAGATCGCCGCCCTGCTCGATGCCGATCCGGAGCGGTTCGCCGTCCGCCTGGCCGAGGTCAAACGGCGGCTGACCGAGCGGATCGAGGAGCTGATCGCGCGCGGCGACTCGCTGGACCGGCTCGCCAACAGTGACCGGGCCCTGTTGCCCGACCGGGCCTGCGCGCTGCTGGAGCGGGCCGCCGACCTCGGCTTCACCCCGGATGAGGTGGCGGCCTACCGCGAGGGCATGGTGCTGGCCAGGGCCCTGGTCCCCGACGGCTTCGACGACTATCTCACCAAGGCCGAGCACGTCCTCGACGACACTCGGTTCGTCGCCTTGACCAAGGAATGCTGGGCCGCCAAGGACCTGGCGCCCGACGACCCCCGCATCGAGGAACTCGCGACCGCCGTGGCCGACCGCTTCCTCGCCAACCCCGCACTGCTCGCGATCTCGAGCGGCCTCCAGGCCCGCACTGACGTCACCCGATACGGCCTGCTCAACCATCACGGCGAAGACCAGGGGTCGGCCATGACCCGGCTGACCACGCTGGTCGAGGCGAAACTGCGGTCCGCCGGCGTAGACATCCCCCACCAATAGACGCGGCTCACCGTCCACAGTCCCGACGCGGTGAGCCGACCACCACACGGTGGCCGGTCGGCTGACGGTCCGCAGCCGCGTGCCTCGCGGCGAGGGCTGGGCGCTGCACCAGCTCCGCCACTCAGCACTGCAGTACCTGGCCGAAGCAGGCCGCACGGCGGCCGCTTCGCCGCCGGCCGGAGGTGCACAGGCCACCGGGAGGCTCCGGACGGCTGACCCCAGCACGCCCCGCTGCGTTCGGCGGGTCCGCGACTGGGCCGGCGTTGGCGACGTCGACCAGCTTGGTCGGCAAGTGGACGCACGCCGTCAACGTCGGCGCCGCCGACTTGCTGGCCATCCATGGCGAGTTGCCTTGCAGCTCCAGGTTGAATTCGTATCTCTTCAGCCGGTAGAGGCGCAGGGATCGCTGCGGGAGGAAGCCGAGCATGCGGATGAGTGTCGAGAGGATCACCGTAGGGAAGGCGCTTGTGGAACAGGCGATACAGCGCCCATTGCCACAGCGGCGGGCGCTCCCGCAGGCGCAGTGCGATACCGCCCCGTACGACGTCGAGCGAGTCGCCCCGCGTCTCGAGATCGGAGCGGGTAGGCCCGCGCGAGAAGCCGGCAGCGGCGTTCGTAGCCATCCATGATCACGTCCCGGGCTGGAGTCGTGCGCCGAGGCGGCGAGGCGGGCCAGGCGGGCGACCCGCGAAGTGCTCATACCTTCCCTCCAGTGGATCCGGTGCCCGAGCCGGGATGTAGGCGAAGCCGTAGCTTTTCCGATCCATCGTGTGCTCGGTGACCATGAACCTCGCTTTCCCGGGGATCTTCTCCACGGCGGTCCTCGCCAGGGCCAGGCTGGGCCTGGCAGACCTGGCTGCGGCATCTTGTCGGACGCGAAGGGCAGACACCTCACCCTCCCGGTTCGCCGTTCGGATCATGGAATCCCATGAGCTCCATCTCGACCGCGCACGTGCCAGGACGAACCAGATTCGGAAACCCTTGAAACGGCCCAATTCCGCCCGATCTTGATGATCAAGCGGGATCCCGTCAAGTTCAGTCCAGCCGTTTCAAGAACGCCTCTGGTGGGGTGTTCACGAATAGGGCCGGCCTGGGGCGGAAGAGAGGTTGAGAAGATCGCTTCCCCAGAAGAGAATGATCGCTTCCCGCGTACGCAGCCCAGGCGCTGACCGGTTCAGGGGTCAGCGGGTCGCGTCGGGCGCTCCCCTCCAGGTCGAGCTGGGCGACGTCGTGGGCGACAACGACGTCCTACACGCCGGCACCGGGATCGGCGACGAGGTCGAGTCGCCGCTATGTGTCCCTCTTGACGAAGGAGATCACAGCGGTGGCGAGCGCGAGTACCAGCCACCCGGTGAGGATGCCCGCGCCCTGGACGGGTGTGAGGTCCTTCTGTAGCGCCGGTCCGATCTCGTACATGCGCATCCCGGCGCGGCTGGGCAGGTAGGCCGCCAACGTGGTGTGGCCCGTCAGAAGAGGCGGCACGACCAGTACGAGCGCCAGCATGGTGACCAGAGCTGCGATGAGGTCTCGGACCAGGGCGGCGACGGCGTAGCCGAGCAGGCCGATCAGCACAAGGTAGGCACCGGCCCCGGCCAGTACGCCGAGGCGCCCCCCGGCCCAGCTCATGCCCGGCGTGAGCCGGGCCGCCAGAAGGGATACGCCGATGGTCAGCAGCGCGGTCAGCGACGCGGCCACCACGTAGGCGATCGTCTTCCCCGCCATGAGCAGCGTACGGCCCGGGACGGCGGCGAGGCTCGTGCGGATCTGGCTGCCGCCGTACTCGGTGGCGACAGCCAGGATTCCGAGCAGGATGAACCCGACCTGCCCATACTCGAGGACGCCAAGCGCGGCCTCGGCCGCCGAGGGGGAGCCGCCGAGCCGTTCCCGCCCCGCGGCGAAGACGATCGCGAGCATGGCCGTGCCGGTCACGGTCGTGACGGTGGTGATCAGCGTTGCGGGCAGGGTGCGGAGCTTGACGAGCTCCGCCGCCACGATGTTCCGGAAATCGTTGGTCATGTCAGGCGTCCCGCCGGACGAACACGCGAGCGGCGACGGCGAGCAGCCCAGCGGCCCAGGCGGTCATGACGAGGCCGCCAGGCAACGGATCGAGCATGCCTTCCCTGGGCATGAAGACCCCGATCATGGCGGCCCCTGCCACGTCGGGCAGGTAGTTCGCCAGCGGGGTGAGTCTGGTCAGCAGGAAGGTGACCGACACCAGCGTGGTGTTGGCGATGAACGCGATCAGCGGCACGATGCCGCTGCGGGTCATGACGGTGACAGCAAAGGCGATCACCGCGATGAGCACCCAGTATGCGACGCCCCCTGCTGCCCGCCGGCCGAGGGCTGTCAGCACCTCACCTGGAGGGTTGCCATGCGCGCCGAGCAGGACCTGTGACAGCGCGATGGTGACGGAGATCGTGACGGCGGAGAGCGCGCCGGTGACGAGGATCAGCACGATCGTCTTGGCCGCGAGCAACATGCCGCGCCGCGGCGTGCAGGTGAGGCTGGTCAGGATCTGCCGACCGCCACCGGCGTCCTTGCTGTTGGGCGCGTACTCGCTGCTGACGATGACGACGCCGAGCACGATCGCGCCGACGATACCCACCGGGATGAGGTTGAAGCCGACCTCCATCGTGGAGGTGTGAGTCAGCGCGGTGGGGTCGCCGAGGTCGAGCTTGTTCCGCATGGAGTTGGCGGACATGGCGGCGAAGCCGAGCGTGGACAGTGCGCTGAGGGCGAGGGCGAGCAGGGCCGAGGGCAGGGCGAGCAGCTTCCTGAGTTCGGCGGCGATGGCGTTCCTCAAGGTCACGATCTGCTCCGTGCGTCACGCGAGGGGTGGCCGGGATTCGTCAGGGCGAAGAACGCCTCCTCCAGTGAGGCGTGCCCGGCGGTGACCTCGGCGAGCGGGCCTGTGGTGACGATCCTGCCCCCGCTGATCACCACCAGGTCGTCGGCGGTCTCCGCCATCTCGCTCATCAGATGGCTGGAGACCAGCACGGTGCGCCCTGCCTTCGCGTACTCCTTCAGCAGCCGCCTGATCCAGCGGATGCCGTCCGGGTCGAGGCCGTTGACCGGCTCGTCGAGAATGAGCACCTCCGGCTCGCCGAGCAGGGCCGCCGCCACCCCGAGCCGCTGCCCCATGCCGAGCGAGAACGTGCCGACGCGCTTGCCCGCGACGTCCGCCAGCCCGGTCTCCTCCAGCACCTCGCCCACCCGTGACTTCGGGATGCCGTTGCTGCGCGCCACCCATGACAGGTGAGCACGCGCGGTCCTGGACCGGTGGGCGCCGCTCCCCTCGAGCAGCGACCCGACCGTGCGCAGCGGGTCGCGGAGTTTCCGGTACGGCCTGCCGCCGATCAACGCGGCCCCGGAGTCGGCGCGGTCCAGGCCGAGCAGGATGCGCAGCGTGGACGATTTCCCGGCGCCGTTCGGGCCGAGGAACCCGGTCACGCGGCCCGGGGCGGCCGTGAAGTGGGCGTCGTCCACAACGAGCTTCGCCGCGCGGCGTTTGCTGAGTCCAACTATCTCGATCACGGTCTCCAGCGTTCCAAGCACGCCGTGCCGGGCGCATCGGCCAAAGGTTGACACCAGGCCGTCAGCCGAGACCGTCCACGTAGCCGGACTCGTAAGCAAGGATGACGAGCTGGGTTCGGTCCCGTACGCCGAGCTTGAGAAACAACCGGCTCATATAGGTCTTTACCGTGGCCCTGCTGAGAAAGAGTGCCGCGGCGATCTCCTCGTTCGACATGCCCTGGACGATGGCCGCCACGACGTCCCGCTCGCGCTCGGTCAGCACGTCGAACGGGGACGGGCCCGGCCGCGGCCGGCTCCTGCCCTGGGAATAGTCCGCGATCAGGCGCCTGGTCACCTCGGGGGCGAGCATGGCGTTGCCGTCGTGGAGGGTGAGGATCGCCCGCAGGATGTCCTCTGGGACGGCGTTCTTCAGGAGAAACCCCGAGGCGCCCGCGCGCAGCGCCTCGTAGACGTACTCGTCGAGGTCGAACGTCGTCAGGACTACGACCTTGGCGGCCGGCTGCCGCTCGCAGATGATGCGGGTCGCCGTGAGGCCGTCCATGACGGGCATGCGGATGTCCATGAGGACCACGTCGGGAAGGAGCCGCTCTGCCGCGTCGACCGCCTCCTGTCCGTCGCGCGCCTCACCTGCGGTGACCAACCGTGGGTCGCTGTCCACGAGCTCATGCAGCGAGGCCCGCAACAGGTCCTCGTCCTCGGCGATCAGCACCCCGATGCGCCCAGCCGCATGCTCACTCATGTGCCATCGCCTCTGGCAACGGGATGGTCGCACGCACCTCGAACCCGCCGCCGGGGCGCGGCCCGGCGGCGAAGCCGCCGCCGAGCAGTTCCACCCGCTCCCGCAGGCCGACCAGTCCATACCCTGGCTCGCCGTGAGGCGTCCGCGGCCCTGCACCGTCGTCGGCGACGGTGACCAGGACGTCGCCGCCCCGACCGCACATCGTCACGGCGCAGTGCGCTCCAGAAGCGTGCCGAACGGCGTTCGTCAGCCCTTCCTGCACGACGCGGTACACGGCCAAGCCGATACTCGGCGACACGGTGTCGACACCCGTCACCGTCATGCTCACCCTGACACCCCCGCCTCTCGCACGCTCGGCCAGGTCCAGCAGATCCCCGATGCCCGGCTGGGGCCGGCGCTCGGCGCCTTCCTCTCCGACACGGACGAATGTCAGCGTGGTACGCAGCTCATCCAGCGCCTGCCGGCTGACCACCTCGATCCGCTCCAGCCTGTCCCGCAGCCGGCCGGGGTCATCGGCGCCCACCCGAGCCGCCACCCCCGCCGTCACCGCGATCGTGCCCAGCGAGTGGGAGACGACGTCGTGCAACTCCCGCACCACGCGCAGCCGCTCGGCCGCCACCGCCGCCTGCGACTCCGCCCGCGTCGCGTGCTCGGCTTCCAGCACCGCCCGCCGCGTCGTGCCGCCCAGCAGCCATGACCCGGCCAGTGCGAGCAGGCTCAGCATGATGAACCGCAGCACGCCGCTCGCGCCGTCGGCGGTGCCGAACAAGGCGATCGCGATCACAACCAGGCCCGCCGCCGCCTTGACGATGGACAGCGACCTCGGAGTACCCCACGTCACCGCCACGGGATAAAGCGTCCACGCAACGGCGACGAACGGATCGGCGGCCAACCCCAGAGCCAGCCCGGTGACGGTCACCACGGTGACGACGCCGACCGCGACAAGCGGCAACAGCGACCGCAGTAGCATGCCGCCGAAGAACAGCACGACCAGCCCGCCCGACACGTACGGGCCGGGCCGGCCGTCCAGAGGCAGCCAGAAGGCCAGGACGCATACGCATGCCGCACCGGCATCCAACCCGACGGAGCCTAACCTGCTGCGCGACGTCGACGGACGCTCGGCCATTCACTCAGCCTAGTCCCAGCGCCAGGACGCTCGACCACCTCGTCACCGACCACTTCCTCGACCAGCGGCGCCACACCCACCAAGCCCCAGAAGAGCCCGGCACATCCGCCGACATCCCCGAGATCCCAGCAGAGCGCCTCGACCACTCGCCGCTCAGGGGCCGCAGCAGGCCACCACCTGCCCCATGACCCGCACTTCAGATCACCGTGTCGCACCATCAACTTCAGTCCAGCCGTTTCGAGAACGGCCCACGACGGAGGCTCAGGGATTCTGCTCATCCTTGAACACGATGTACATCGCCTCCTCCGGACCAAGGATCAAGAGCCTGCGCCCATGGCCGTACCGGTAGACCTCGTCTGTCGCATCCCGCCAGAAGCGGCCGTCCTCGTCGGCATCGGCCCACACCCGTAAACGGCGTTCCGGACCGCCCACGCGGCGGATGGGGCGGTCGAGAAGCTCGTTCAGGAGATACGGCACCAGCTCTGCCGCCTCCGCGCCAACTGCTTCCTGCAGGCAGGCGGCACGGAAGGACTGCAGTTCCCGGAAGAACTCCGTCGTGTCCAGAGGCTGGAGCCCGGCGCCGACCTCCCCTCCCCACCATGCCCGGCCGTCGTCCGGGTCGCCCAGTTCGAGCGGATCACGCTCCTCCGTCAGATTGTCCGGATCCTCGAAATACGCCTGCGGATCGTCAGGGACGGGCAGCTCGTCGAGCAGGTAATCGTCGAGATACCGTCGGCTCCACGCGCTACTTCTCCACCACGTCCTGATGGCGTCCACTCCAGCTGAGGACGGCAGCCCATGCCGCACCCATTCGATCTTGAACGGGCCGTAGCCGAAGAAGTCCAGCGGGGCGCGAAGAGCAGTTCCCGCGCAGATGGCCCGCAGCCTCGCCTCGGTGAGCGCGTGACTCCGCTCCCCCGGCCGGGCTCCGCTGTCGCACCAATGCCCCGCGAAGGAACAAGCCGGGTCACGGTCGAGTCCGCGATCGTCCACGCGCACGACACTGAGGCGCATCAGGCCGGAGGAGGACAGAAGCACAACATGCGTTTCCCCCTGGACGTCGCCACCGGCCGGGTCGGCGACCCTCACCAGCGCCGCCTCCTCGGCCCAGTCTTCGATCGACGCCCGAAGAGCGGCGGACATCAGTTCGACGCGCCGTGACGCCGGCGTGCCGAACAGGGCGCGCTCCACGGCCGTAGCCACCCCGGGGAGAGGGATCGGTTCGCAGGAGAGCGGCTCGCGCACCGGCCCATAGGGCGACAAGGCCGGAAACACCCCGGCGTTCACGAGGGAGGCGGTCTCCGGCCCGGCGGGGGCCTGCGTCACTTCACGAACATCGACGAGGAGGCGAATGCCGACCGCTTCCTTGTCAGGGGTGTCCTCCTGCAGCCACTCATTCAGCAGATGCGCACATGCCGCCACCTGCATCTGCGCGTGCCAGATAGGCGAGTCCCGGCCGTCTTCGCATGTGTGCCCCAGAAACTGGCAGATCGTAAAATCCACGAAAGCCTCTCAGTTCGCATGACTTACTTGAGACCGCACGCCCGCGCCGTGCGCCTTCCGCGCCTCGGCTGCTCTCACCAACGCCTTCGCGCGCCGCTCCCCCGCATCAGTCACCACCGGCAGGGCCATCAGGCACCTCTCCCCCCAGGGGGTCGGCTGGTCAGTGGCTAGCGTCAGAGATCACGACAGGGTGACCGTCGATCATCATGCCGCACAGGGTCAACGCATGTGACACCAAACCCGGTTCACCGGTCCGCTCCTACTGACAGGCCATGATCAGGTAACCGCTGTCCGTGTGCTGATCAATCAGTACGACCCGGCGTCCTGCTCCCGAGCGTGCCCCCACCCGTCAAGTAGACCGATCGTTACAGGTCAGCAGAGACCGAGTTTTCGGCACCGGATGTTAGCGCTGGGATGCGCTCGAATCCGCGTGGAGAGCGTCTCGGATGCGCTGACCTGCGACTCAGTCATTCCGGAACCGGACAGAATAGGCGTTCCGTCCGATCAGTGCTACCTGACGGCTGGGGACAACTTCGGGAGAAGGACGCCTGGACCAAGACCTTCACCGAGCCGCGTCCCTGCGCCGCGATCGTCGCCCGCCTCACCTACAACGCCGCCATCATCGACACCGCCACTCGCTCCTACCGGCTCACTCAGAGCGAGGCCCAGCACTCCCCCCACAGCTGACGGCGGTCAACCCGTTGTCCGGTGCGTGAGTGCCTGATTCACCTCTTCAGCTCGCCGCCCAGCGCGACTGGCAAGATCAGCTTGTGATTCGATCGGCGACTTTGAGCAAGATCGAAGTTTCAGACTGGCGGGCTGTCCATTCCTGGGCTTCTCTCGCCGAGGTCTGCAGGGGTTCGGGGACGGCAGTCCCCGAACCCACAGACGGACTGAACCCTCGAACCGGGATCTCGCCCAGGTGGGGCCAGAACTCGTGCGTGATCAAGGCGGTCCAAGATCGCTGCCGCCCTGCGGGGAGGGTTATCCGACCGCGTAGGCGTGGTGGATGGTCTGGCTGACGGTGTTGCCCGCGGTGTCGGTCGACGTGGCGCGCAGGGACACGAAGCCCGCCGTGCGCGGGTTGGTCATCCGCGCCGTCCAGTCCGAGCCCTTGGCTCTGACCCGGATGTCGCGCCAGGTCGCTCCGTCATCGACGGACATCTGCAGGTGGATGGACTTCACGGCCGCCGCGGGAGCGCCGGGATTGCGTTCGATCCAGATCGGCAGCCGGGTGGACGATCCGGGCTTGGCGCGGTTGTACTCGTCCAGCCCCTCCGGGGCGAAGCGAATCGCCGCCAGGGCGAGCGCTTCCCGCTTGGCGGTGCTCGCCGAGCGGAACGTCCACGTCGATTCCACTTTCGTGGACAGCGTGGAGTGCGGCACCTGTCGGCGGGCCGTCGCGCTGAGCGTGTACCTGGCGGGCTCCGCCGGGAGACCGGTGCTCAGCCGGCAGGAATCGGCCTCCCACAGCCCGCACCTGGTGTAGTCGATCGTGGAGATGACCTGATCACCCTTGGCGAGGCTGATGGTGCCGGTGGCGGCGCCGTCCATGCCGACCCGGCCGGGCACGCCCTCGGAGAACAGCCGGGCGCCGTCGAACGTCACGGTGTTCCCCTCCCGCCAGGCGCCCGAGGTGGCGAAGGACGGGCCGCTGACCGCGACGCCCCACGTCTGCCGATCGCGGCCGTCGCCGGTGGGTCCCGTGGCCCCCGTGACCGCGGATTCGCCGACGCGCAGCGCGCTGGACCACTTGTGCCCTCGCGTCCGGTATTCCGTGAGCTTGCCCGGCAGAGGCACATCGTTCGTGGGGGTCAGGAATCCGTCAGAAACGCCTTCGATGGCGTTCGCCACGAAGTAGGTGCCCTTCGCGGCCGTTCCGGCACCGCGGAAGGTGGTGGTCACCTTGTCGAGGTCCTTCACCCTGGCCGCGTACGTGGGGTCTTCGGGCACGCCGTCATGGCGTTCGTCCACCAGGTCGTAGCGGACGGGGGTGGGAGAGGCGTCCTTCTTGTGGAAATGCATTCTGGTGACGTACTTCAGTCCAGGCTGCTTGGAGCCGAGCACGAAGTACACGGCGCTGGGGTCGGGCCTGCCTCCGGCCCAGCCGAGGTACCACGAACCATTGATCACCCACATCTCGGTCCACCCGCTGATGACAGCCGTGGGCTCGTCCAG
The DNA here is from genome assembly GCF_040298265.1 of Nonomuraea sp. NPDC001636. Lineage (NCBI taxonomy): Bacteria > Bacillati > Actinomycetota > Actinomycetes > Streptosporangiales > Streptosporangiaceae > Nonomuraea > Nonomuraea sp. NPDC001636. Next base: position 21,355 of record NZ_JBEOZT010000019.1, on the reverse strand, counting down.
GGTGAATCTGATCGGTTTGGCCTGGCGCGTGTCCAGGACGATCTCCGTGCCCTGTTCGCCGACCTTGACCGGCAAGTGCGTGGTCGTGATGCGCGTGCCTTCGTAGATGTCCACGTACAGGCTCCACTCGCCGGCGGGGAGCCGGTAGGTGTCCGGCGCGCCGCGAAGGACCATCCGGAGACTCTCGCCTTTGCCGTTGTAGAACTCCCCGACCGCGTCGACGGGCTGGCCGTCGGTACCCAGTGCGCTGATCTTCACGTCGTAGGCTTCCGGCTCCACGTACGCGGTGGCGACGGTACGGACGAGAAGGTCACCCGATCGGGCCGTGATGGTGCCCGGATGATCGCCGGGCTCCTTGCCGGTCCCGTCGATCGTCACGGTGACCGATGCCGTGCCCTTGACGGGCACCTCGACCCGCTGTGCCGAGGTGCGCAGCACGTCGCCGTCCACGGTGAGGTCCAGCGTGACCGCAGAGTCGCCGGCGTTGGTGTACGTGATCTCCTTGGTCGCCTGCCGTTCGCCGGATCTGCCCCAGCGGAGGACCGTGCCGATGTTCGCGGGACTGGCATACACCTGCTGACCGACCGCGCGAACCAGGTCGACGCGCCCGGCGCCCTGGTCGAAGTGCGTGGCGCCGGCCTGCGGCGCGGCGCTACCGATGAGCGCGGCCTTGAGCTGCTCGCCGCTCCAGTCCGGGTGCTGCTGGGCGAGGATCGCCGCCGCACCCGCGACGTGCGGCGCCGCCATGGAGGTGCCGCTGTGGGCGACGTACGGGCCGTCTGCCGTGCCCTGCGCGGCCGCCGCCATGATGTCGACGCCGGGTGCGGTCACGTCGGGCTTGATCGCGTGATCGCCATTTCTCGGGCCGCGGCTGGAGAATTCGGCCATCTTGTCGGACTTGTCGACCGCGCCGACCGTCAACGCCGCATCGGCGCTGCCCGGGCTGCTGACCGAGCCGGGTGCTCCGTCGTTGCCCGCCGCGATGACGAACAGCGCTCCCGTACGCGCTGACAGGGTGTTGACGGCCTGCTCGATCGGGTCGATGCCAGGTGTGTCCGGGCCGCCGATGCTCATGTTGATGATCTTTGCTTTGACCTCGACAGCGGCCCATTCCATGCCTGCCAGCATCGCCGATTCGCTGATGTTCTCTCCGCCGACCTTGCCAAGCGCGATCTTCGCGCCCGGCGCGACACCCCGATACTTCTCTCCGGCGCCCGCCACGATGGAGGCGACATGGGTGCCATGCCCCACGTTATCGGTGATGTCTGGTTCGTCGGAGAAGTTCCGCGACTGCGTGACCACGTCCTTGAGATCGGGGTGGGTGGCGTCGTAACCGGAGTCGAGCACGGCGACCGTGACACCGGATCCGGTCAGCCCCTGTTGCCACGCCTGCGGAGCCCCGATCTGCTTGACGCTCTGGTCAAGGGTGATGGGCCGCTTCCCGTCCAGCCAGATCTTCGACTTGCCGGCGGCCAGTGATCGGGCGCCACCGACCAGGCTCTGCCAGGTCTGGCCCGCCGTCGCCTTGGACACGCTCGTGCCGGCCAGCCCCAGCCCGGCGAACTCCTTCGCCTTGCGCGTTCCGCTGAGCGCCGGTGCCGCCGTCCCTTCGGCGGACTGGACGATCAGCGGTATGTCCGCCTTGTAGGCGTCGCCGTACCGCCAGGTGAGCAGCTGCGTGACGTCGAACAAGCGCTCGTCCAGCAGGCCCTGGGCCAGCAGCCGTTTGGCGTCCTCTGGAATGACGTGAAGGTGGCCCTGACGGCGCTGGACGTCGAAGCGATGATTTCTGCCCGGACCAGGCTCGATCCGGTAGCCGTTCGCTGTGACAGTCACCCGGTCGCCGGTCAGCAGCGTCACTGAGCCCGACACCCCGGTCACGGGAGATGCCGCCTCGGCTGCCTGCGCGGCACTCGTGGTACCGCCTGCGATGAGCGATCCCGCCACGATCACGGCGAGGGTTGCGTGGGTTAATTTCATCTGCTCTCTCGTTGTCGATGTGCGGAGAGTTGACATCAGCTCTCGACGCCGAGGCGCGAGATCACCATGTGCTGGGAAGGCGATCACCGCCGGTTGGCGTCGGGGCAACGGCCGGATCAGGAGAGTCCGCGATCATCACCACCGCCCTCGCTCACGGAAGCCCTCCGATGGGGCAGCGCGGGCAAGGGGCGCCCAGGCCGGCCCGGGAGATCCGAACGCGTCGTGCGTCACTCGTTGCGAGAGGTGCCGCTCACCCCCACGAGCGGCACCCCGGGAGCGCTGCGTCAGACGAGCTTGCCGTAGATCCGGGACGGCGCCGCCTGGGCCGCGCCTTCCCTGCCGAACTCCTGGTAGACCCGCGACGTGATCTCCACAGCCTTGGGCAAGTAGGCGGGGTAGAAGGCCTTTCCGCACTCCAGGTCCCTCAGCGCCGCCTTGATCTCCTTGTCCAGGTACGGCCTGGCCTGCGCGGGCTTCAGGTTCGGCCGGAAGATGACGGTCTTGCCCTCGGCCTCCTTGGGTAGTTCGCCCTTCCACGTCTTCTTGGCGACGTCCGAAGCCTGCCGCACGATCTTCGTGTGGCTCAGACCGTCCAGCGCTGTCGGCCTGGTCTCGCCGACCCCCAGGCACGTGGCGAACTGCTTGCCCAGCTGGACGAGCTGCTTGTCCTGGTCGAGGACGCTCAGCGACTTGTCCACCGCCGCTTCGAGCTGGTCGTAGTAGTCCTCCTGGGAGGTGACGGTCTTGCCCAGCACCTCCTTGACCGCCTGGGAGAAGCAGGCGTCGTCGGCGGCGCGCCACTTCTTCAGCCGGCCGGCCGCGAGCGACATCAGCATCTTGTTGTTCGGGTCCTCGTGCTGGACGGGGTTGACGACCTTGTCCTTGGGATAGACGTTCGGGGACCAGACGCCGAAGCCGTACTTGGCCCGGTACTCCCGCAGCGCCTCCAGGTCACCCGCGAGCCGCTCCTGCTCCCCGGGCTGCCACGTGTACCGAGGCTCCGGGGAGGCCACGTAGTCCAGGCCCCGCTCCATCATGCAGGCGACGCGCTTGGCCTCCAGTTGTGTCTGCTTCTCGTACGCGGCGGCGTCCCCCGACGGCGGCGAGGTGAGGCCGCCGAATGAACCGGCGAGCAGGGTGACCGCGACGGCCTTGGCGATGAACATGCAGGTTCTCCTCTTTCCTTGAGGGCATGCCGGATCGATCTGAGGGCATGCGAAACAGAACTCACGGCCCGAAAGGCCGGATCAGGTGGGGAAAGGTCTCAGCAGGGGATCTTCATGCGGGACGCCTTCGGCGACACCTCGGGCAGGCCGGGGGCGAGATCGGCGGCGAGCACCGCGGTGCCGGTCACCATGCCCTTCTTCTCGATGTACTCGCCCTTGGGCAGCTTCACCCTCCTGCCCTTGGTGACCACCGTGCGCTCGCCCAGGTAGTGATAGGTCTGCCGGTCGAAGATCAGCTCGGACCGGGTGCCGTTGCCCTCGTCCATGGCGACGGCCAGCCCGGGGCGGCCGGAGACGTCCGCCGCGTCACCGATGAGCACGATGCCGTCCAGCCCGGCGGCCACCTGGTAGAGCGCGGCGCCCAGGCTGGGCCGTACCACGGACTCGCGGATCAGGCCCTGGAGGGAGGACCAGATGCGCAGCGGCTCCTCGCCCGTGTCGGCCACGATCTTCGCGCGCACCTGGGCGGGGTCCGTCGGCCAGGTGCGCAGCCGGGCGTAGGCCGGTTGGCCAGGGCAGCCCGACGACTCGGAGAGGATGTCCTCGACGCCGTGGTCCCAGAAACGCCGAGGCGCCGGTCCCGTGGCTGACAGGCTCTGCTTGCGGCTCAGCCAGGGCTTACCCACGTCGGCGGCCTCCCAGCGCTCCTCGTTGACCATCACCTTGGTGTACTGCATGGCGCCCGCCTCGTCCCTGGTGTACAGGCTGTGCTGGGCCAGCGTCTTGGTGTGCACGTACTGGCCGCGGGCCGGCACCATGTCGGGCCGGTCGGCAGCGGCCCGCGCGGCCAGGGTGAGCAGCGCCTTGGCGTCGGCCGGAGGGGCAGCGATCAGGTACCCGGGGGTACGCGAGTCGGAGCCGCCCAGACTCACCTGGCTGACGATGATTGCGCCGGTGAGCATCACCGCCATGGCGCCGACCAGGGCGACGCGCCGGATCGGCAGCGCGGTGGGCCACCAGCGGCGCGGACGGTCCAACCGTGACGCCTGTGCCTGGCGGGTCAGGCGGAGGAGGCGGTCACGCCCCCTCGCTGCCGCCTCCGGCGTCGGCTCGGGCTCCGCGAACACGGCCTCGATCAGCTTCAACTCGTCCATCACCACTCCCCGATCGGGTTGACGTCGCCCAGGGCCTTGCGCAGCTTCTTGCGCGCCCTGTTGAACCGGGACCCGACGGTCCCCACCGGTACGTCCAGGGCGGCGGCGATCTCCTCGTAGCCCAGCCCGCCGAACACGAGCAGGAACACCACGTCGCGATCGCCCTTCGACAGGCCCTTCAGCCCCCGTACGAGCTCCGGCCGGCTGGCCTGCGCCGCGAGCTGCGAGGTCACTCGGTCCTCGTGCCCGTCACCGGAGTCCTCAGCCGCGATCTTGCTGAGCGCGTTCAGGCGGCGGCCCTCCCTGCGGCGGTGCCGGGCCACGACATTCGTGGCGATGCCGAACAGCCACGACCGCACGGTGCCCCGCTGCGGATCGAAGCCGCACCTGCCGTCGAACGCGAGCAGGAAGGCCTCCGCGACCAGGTCCTCGGCCTGCTCGCCGCCGAGCCGGGCGGCCAGGTAGCGGTAGATCTCCTGGAAGTACCGGTCGTACAGGAGGGCGAAAAGCTCGGGATTGTCCATCGACCGCTCGACCATGGTGACGTCTTCCAGCACATCGTTGGCGTCAGGTGGTGCAGCCATGGCGTCCTTCCGAAGGCGACTGTCTCCCAGTGTTCGCCGCTCGGCAGATTTTCTTCACGCCAATTTCCGGCGCGGCCATCGAAGCGCCCCAGCGGGCACGCGCCCTCCACGCCGAGGACACGCTGAAGGCCGCGCTGAAGGCCGCGCTGAAGGCCGCGCTGAAGGCCGCGTTGAAGGCCGCCCACACCGAAACCGTCCAGGATCGGCGTGGTGCCGGGCCGTATGCGGTCCAGACATGGGCGCCCGTCCAGGTCATCTAGCTAGCTCCTGTCCGGCCGGGCAGGCCGAGGCCTCGGGTACCTGAACAGGCGGGCGGTCTGCGCGGCGATGTCGTAGTACACCTCGCAGACGCCGATCAGCCCGGCGGCGACGATGACCACGGCGAGCGGCAGGTGATCCAGGACGATCAGGCCGGCGAGCACAACCATGATCACGCAGCGGACGGCGTTGGCGCTGATCATCAGCACCCGTAACGGACTCCGGTCGGCGTGCACGCCGACCGGAGTCGCGAGCAGGGACCATGGCAGGGTCCTGGCCAGCGCCACAGCGCCCAGGGCGATCGGCGAGTGCGTCAGCGAGACCGTGACGATGGACAGCAGGACGAGGCCGACGCCGTCGGCGACATTCGCGAACCCGAACGCGACCAGCAGCCGGGACAGCCAGGAGCCGCCGGCCCGCGACGGCTCCACGGCCGTGTCACTCACCGGCCACCACGATGCATCCGAATGACAACCCGTCCCGGCTCCTGACCAGCCGGCCCGCGTCGTTGACCCCGGGCTGCTTGGTGGAGCAGCCGCCGCTGCGCTCCATGACCTGGAAAGGGCCGAGCAGCACGGGCGCGAGAACGTCGCGGATCTCCTCGCGCTCCAGGTCCCAGTAGGTCAGCGGCCAAGGGCCGGGATCGACGGCCTCCTGCACGACGTGGTCGCCCGCCCGTACGGCCTCCTTCGCCACGCGCTCCCATTCGCCTGCCGGGGTACGGTCTCCGAGGACCACTCCGCGCGAGCCGAAGGCGTTGCTCGGCTTGAGCACGGCCCGCTCCCGATGGTTGGCGGTCCATTCGGCGACGTCCACGACCTCTCCGCCGCGGCGGGCGGGCTGCTTCGCGAGCCTCGCCGTCCAGGGCACGAAGTCCAGGAGACGCTCCTGGTCCGGCGGCAGGTCGGTCCGCTGGAACAGGTAGGTGTTGCCCCGCCGGTGCAGGGCGTCGTCGCCGACCTCTGCCTCGTCGAAGGGGACGAAGTCGCAGCTCAGCCCGTTCGCCGAGTGGTGGGCCGCCTCCAGCTCGAAGGCCCGCAGCGAGCCCTCGTCCCCGTCCCGCGCGAACCCCAGCAGGGCCAGCCTGGCCGTGCCGGGCGGCAGGTGGTCCTTGACCCAGGCCAGCCGCGCGGCGAACACCGACTGCGTCGTGATGCCGTGCGCGCGGTGCGTGTCGAGCCCTGGAGCCGATTCCATCAGGGCGCGGGCCAGGACCGGCGTGGAGGTGGCGCCGTCGAGGCACGCCCCGAAGTTGAACTCCAGAAACCGCGGACGGCCGTCCTCGACCAGCACGTCCGCGCGCGAGCAGCCGAGCACCCGGTTCAGCGGCTGGCGGCCGGGCAGGAACCAGCGGGGTAGCCTGCCGGACACGAACTGGCGCAGGGCGGCACCGTCGAGGCCGGCGGGTTCGACCGCCGCGCAGAGCAGCGGGCCGTTCGCGGTCCTGACGTCGAAGGCGACCGCCTGCCGTACGTCCGGATGCTGGCGGAGCACGCTCTCCACGTCGCTCGGTTCGAGCCTGAAGCCCCTGACCTTGAGCTGGCGGTCGAGCCTGCCCAGGCAGTCGAAGTCGCCCGACGGCAGCAGCCGGGCGCCGTCACCCGTGCGATATCCACGGCGGCCGTACTCCTGGGGCAGCGAGATGAAGCGCGCAGAGGTCAGTGTCTCGTCCCCGACATAGCCGTCGGCGAGCCCGCTCCCCGTGACGATGAGCTCGCCGGGCATCCCCGGCGCCACCGGGTGCAGCCCGTCGGCCAGGACCACCGCACCTGAGCCGTCACGAGGCGGGCCGATGGGCAGCTTCCGCTCGTACCCGTGGGCCGGGTCGTACCGGTAGCAGCACGAGTAGACCGCGTTCTCGGTCGGACCGTAGCCGTTGACCAGGCTCTCCGGCGGTCTCGGACGGCAGCTACGTGATCGTCCTACGCCAGTCGATCCTCCACGGCCGCTGCCGGCGTAGCGAGCACGGCGGCCGGGCGTTGCCCGGCGTGGTCAGGCCGGCGCGGTCAAGCCGGCGTGGTTAGACCGGCGTGGTTAGACCGGCGTGGTTAGGCCGGAGGCGTGAGCAAGGGCGGCGGCCTCGGTACGGGTGCCCACGCCGAGCTTGGCCAGGATGTTGGCCACGTGGAACTTCACGGTGTGTTCGCTGATCAGCAGGTCTTCGGCGATCTGCCGGTTGCGCAGGCCGCGCGCCAGCCGTTCGAGCACCTCGAGCTCGCGTGGCCTGAGCGCGGCCAGGGCGGCGTCCGAGGCCGGGGGGGCGGGCGGGGTGAGCGGCAGCGCGGCACTGATCGTCGTGCCCCAGCCGGGGACGGCGTCGAGGGAGAGACGGCCGTCCACGGCGGCTGCCAGCTCGGCCAGGCGGCGCAGGGCAAGCGCGCCGGCCGCGAGCGTGCCCGGCCCGTCGTCGCGAATGACGAGGTGGAGCTCGGACTCCTCCGGCTCCCAGGACACCCGAACTCTCGTCAGGCCGTCCTGCTCGAGCATGGTGACCACGGCGCCCCGTGCCAGGGCCAGGGCGGTGTTGGCGATGTCGGACGGTAGGGCACGGTCGCGGTCGCGCGGCCCGGCCAGTTCCAGCGACACCTGGCTGTGGCGGGCGAGGGGTGCCAGCTTGCCTGCCAGCCGGTCGAAGGCCGCCCCGGCCGGCTCCTCGCTCAGCGTGGAATTCAGGTCGGCCGCGGCGCGCAACTCGATCAACGCTGACACGGCCAGGTCGGTGGCGGTGCGCCGGGCGGCGGCGTCGTCGAGCGTACGGCTGCGCAAGGTGCCGAGCAGGGATTGCAGTGTGGCGGCGTGAATGCTGGTGAGCTCGGCGATGACGCGGGCCCGCTCGCCGGCGGCCACCCGGTTGCCGGTCAGGTCGGCGGGGGGCAGGTTCTCGGCGCGGTGCATCAGCTGCAGGGCGACCAGGTCCCACAGCCGCTGCACCAGCTCGGCTGGCGGGCCGGCGGGCGCGTCCCCGCCGACGGTCACCACCACGAGCAGGCCGCCGGAGGCCCCGGCCGGGCGGGAGGCGACAGCCAGCACCGGCAGGTCCTCGCCGGCCAGACGTGCCCGGCCGGACCAGGGCTGGCCCACGCCGACCGTGCCGCCCACGCGGGCCAGCTCGGCGCTGGTGATCTTCTCGATGATCGCCGTCTCGCCGTGGGCCTTCATGGGATGCCGGGCGCAGTCGCCGGTGAGCACGGTCACCGCCCGGTGCGGCAAGAACTCGGCCAGCGCCTGTGACAGCGGTTCGAGCATGGCACCGGTCGGCGCCCGCAGCACGGATGCGGCTGCCGCCAGCGCGGTGTGCGGGTCGGGCAGGTCCATGCGCTGATGCTAGGCGACGCCCGGCAAGGGAGGTCGCTGCCCGTTCGGGTAGCAGGTGCCGCCCGGACGGACGGTGAGCGGGAGGGCGGGCGGCGAGCAGGCTTGCCCTGCCCGATTCGCCGCCACATCAGGAGCCTCTGATCATGAAAGCTTTTGTCGCCGCTGCCTACGGCACCCTGGAGCAGCTGCGTGTCCATGACGTGCCCACCCCCGTCACCCGGCCCTGGCCAGGTGCAGGTCCGCGTGCAGGCTGCGGCGCTCAATACCATCGACGTGAAGCTGGTCACGGGTGAGCTGCGTGCGATGTTCCCGGTGACGCACCCGTTCGTGCCCGGCGTGGATGCCGCCGGGGTGGTGGCGGCCGTGGGAGAAGGCGTGACGCGGTTCGCGGCCGGTGACGAGGTGATCGCCTACGCAGGCGCGGCCTCGGGAATGATCGCCGAGTATGCGCTGGTCGGCGAGGGGCCCGAGCTCGTCCGCCGGCCGCGCGCGCTGTCCCCGGCCCATGCCGCCGCGCTGCCCATGGCGGCGATGACCGCGCACTGTGTCCTGGCCGCCGCCGCCCTGGAGCCAGGCGACAGTGCGCTGGTCATCGGCGCGACCGGCGGCGTGGGCGCCCTTGTGGTCCAGCAGGCCGCCGAGCTGGGCGTACGCGTGCTGGCCACAGCAGCACCCGCCGACACGGCCTACATCCGCGCGCTCGGTGCGCACGAGACCATCGACCACACCGCCGTCGACACTCTGAGCGCGGCCCGGCGGCTGCACCCCGACGGGCTGGACGTGGTCGTCGACCTGATCAACGCCGGTCCCGCACTCGCGTCCCCCGCCGGACTCGTACGGCCCGGCGGCCGGCTCGTCTCCACCCTGTACGACCCGGCGGAGGTGGACGGGGTCGCGCCCGTCTACGTCCGGATGGAGGCATCGACCGGCGACCTGCACCGGCAGGCCGAACGGGTCGCGGCGGGCCGGATGAGCATCGAGGTGGCCGCGACCTACCCGTTCGACGAAGCCCCGCAGGCCATGCGCGACCTGGCCGAAGGCCAGTACACGCGCGGCAAGATCGTCATCACTTTCTGAGGAGTCCGTCATGCTGTCCCTTCCCACCCGCGCCGGGGACCGTCCCCGTACCGGCCCGTCCGTTCCGCACGTCCAGCTCAGCCAGAACAGCCCCGGCGAGATCCGCGAACAGCTCGCGCAATGGATGAGCACCCGGCTTCCCGGCACCGAGATCAGGCCGAGCGAGATCTCCGAGCCGGGCTCGCTCGCCTTCTTCCTGCACCAGGACGCGGTGCCGCCGCAGGGAGCGGTGCTCCTGCCGCCCCGACTGGTCGCCGAGTTCGCCCACGTCCACGTCGACGGCAGCCTGCACATGGCCCTGTCACAGGAGGACCAGCAAGAGCTCATCGCCAAGGGCTGGGGCGAGCGCCATCCCCTGTACTCACCCACGATCAACGTGGTGATGCTGTACGGTCCCCGCAGCCCACAAGAACTGGAGACTGCCAGAACCGTCGTCGCGGCCTCCTACCGATACGCCACCGGCAGGACCCTGTAGCCGCCCGGCCCCGCAGTCAACCCCTGGCCGCGTCGCCCGCCCGCGGCGCGGAGGTTGACCGCGGCGGCCAGCCAGGCACCGGGTGCGCTCCTGCCGCGAACGGCGGACGGCTAGCTGTACTGACCACAGAGGTTGGACACGGGGACGACGACACGATGTCGATGATCTTGTGAATGGGTGAGGGCCTCCGGTTCGGCCGGATCCTGGCCTGGGCCACGGCACTGCGCGAATGGTCGCTGGCCAACCCCAGGGTTTCCGCCTGATCTACGGCGACCCCGTGCCCGGCTACCAGCCGCCGGCGGGCCGGCGCCCGAAGCCGCCAAGCGGGCCTGCCTCGGGCTCACCGCGCTGGCCGCTGCGGCCTGGCCGTACGCCAAGGACGTCCAGGACGACGACTGCACCTGGGCGGCGTTCGCCCCCGAACAGGTGGACACCGTCCGAGATGCCTTCCCCGACCTGCCGCCCGCCGCCCTCGCCCTGGCGCTGCGCCTGTGGGGACGCATGCACGGCCTGCTCGCGCTGGAGGTCTACGGGCATCTCGGCCCGCAGGCTCACCGGCCCGGTGACCTGTACCGGGCCGAGATGCGTGACCTGATCAGGTCACTCGCACTGCCCTACGGTGATTGACGTGATCGTCGGCATCGAAGCGGTTACTTCCGAGATTAGTCCAATCTCGGAAGTACACTCCCGGATCCGCTTCCGAGATTACGAGGCGCCGTCTGGGCGCCCGCTCCACCCGGCTCCCGCCCGCCTACGACAGCCTCCTCGGCGAGTACGCCGCGGCGCTGGAGCGCGCGCCGCTGTCGGCCGAGACCCGGCGCACCTACCGCTGCCGGGTGCGCATGTTCCTGTCCTGGCTGGCCGACCACGCCGCCACCTATTCCACCGATCCCCTCACCGATCGGCAGGCACGGAACTGGGCGGTGCGCGACTACCGGATGTGGCTGCTGCGCGACGGCCCCGCCAAGCGCAGCCGCGTCTACGTCAACTCCGCCCTCACCGCACTGGATGACTTCCACGTCCGCCGAGGCCTGGGCAAGGCCGACGTCGCCCGCGAAGACCTGCCCAAAGCGCACCCCGCGCCCTGGAGGAGCGCGCCCGCATCCGCTGGCTGCGCGCCGTGGAGGCGCATCTGTCCCCCCGAGGCCGGTGCATCGCGCTGATCCCGTACTACGCCGGCGCCCGCATCAGCGAGGTCGTCCGCCTCGACGTCGACGACATCCAGATGTCGGCCCGCAAGGGCCGGCTGCGTCTGTACGGCAAGGGCGGCAAGTTCCGCGAGGTCGACATCCACCCCAAGCTCCGCACCGAACTACAGCTCTGGCTCGACGAACGCCCCAACTGGCCCCACGCCGACGACAACCGGGCCCTGCCGCGGATGAAGAGGATCGCCCAGCAGAAGCTGGTCAAGGCCGATGCCAGCGACCAGGTCCCGTCCAGCCTGAGCGGCATGGTGGCCGACAAGCCGATCGACTGGACGATCATCGCCCAGCAGTACGACCAGATGGTAGGCCACCGCCTTGCGGCTGGGCACGGCCGAGGCCGAGCTGGTGCTGCGCCGCTTCACCCGCGGCGGTCCTAAGCACCCCACGGCAGGAGAAGATGACCGACGTCGACAGACGCGGCCTTTCGCCCATGTTCTGGTCCAACGCCAACCTCTACGGCCGGATCGACATCGACATGAACCGCCGCCTCGACCTCGGCTTGGCCGCCTGAGATCCGCCGGCGCCCCTGCACATGCGTGCCCGTCTTTGGTGGTGCTCGAAAAGTTCGGCGTCAGGCTGCCACTTCCGTGGTGACGGAGGGCGCAAGGGTTCGTTCACGTCTTCCGCTTCCAGATCGATGCTCCAGCGCAGATGAGGCCGATCAGGAACGGGTGAACGGCGCCGCGTTCGATGAGGCCGATGATGCCGATGGGGGTGTCGCCCGTAGTAAAGATCATCGCGAGGTAGAGCACCATCGAAAGCAGACCGATCACGCCGACCGTGATCAGTGCTCGCCCCATTCGCGGAGAGATGCCGATGCGCCGCCATCTGCTTCCGAGCACGATGGCCAGCGCGTTCCCGCCGACGAAGCCGGCGAAGGCTCCCATGCTGTGGTACTCGCCGGTGCCGTTGTTGAGTGCCTCGCCAGATCCGGGAAACAGCGCGAGCAGGACGCCACCGACGGCCAGCAGCGTCGCGGGGACGAGCATGGCCCAACGGCGGCCGTCCGACAGATCGCGCAGCGTGGCCACTCCGGCCAGGATCGTGATCCCGAAGAGGAGGAATCCGGCATTCATTACCCAGGCCAGGGGCGAGTACATGTACTGCCCGAACAGAGTCGAGGGCCCGTGGACTCCGAGGTTGCTGATGAAATGGTGCGTGTAGCTGTAGGCGGGGTCGGTCCACGCTGCGGCGGTGACAAACTCTCCGAGCAGGAAGATCGCCGGCCCGGCGACGAGCAACGCTCCCGCCACTCGGCGCTGCGGAGGCAAGCGCACGTGGGAGGCAGGCATCTCGCGACTTCTGGACCGTGAGTCAATTGCTTCGGACATGGTCGGGTCCCTTTCTGATAGCCGGGGTTGGCGGGAGGGCCCGCCGGAGATTGACGCGGCTCGCTTGTGCCTGCGACTCCCGATCGGCGGCGGCCGGGGAGGCCGAGTGGCTGGGCTAAGACCTCATGGCTTGGAGCCCGGTAACCGTCAACGAGTACGCCATGAGCGAGAATCTCGAACTTCACTCACGCACTCACTATATCGAGACTACTTTTGCTGTCAATGTACTTAGTGTTCGGGTGTAGAGTATGCGCCATGGCGGATGCAGCGACGGCAGGGCGACGTGAGCGCAAGAAGGCGGCGACGCGGGCGGCGATACTGGAGGCGGCGACGACGCTTTTCCTTGCACGCGGCTTCGATGCGGTGACTGTGCGCGAGATCGCGGATGCGGCCGATGTGTCGCCCAAGACGGTCTTCACACACTTCCCACACAAGGAGGCGCTTGTCTTCAGTGACGAAGGTGAGCGGCATGAACGCCTGATTGCTGCGGTGAGTGGCCGCATGGCGGGGACCTCGATCTCCGACGCGCTGAAGGCCCACTACCTCTCCGAAATCGCCGCGCTCAAATCCGAGCCGCAGAGCCAAATACTCGCGCTCATGGAGGAGACGCCGGCTCTGGTCGACTACGCGGAGAAGATGTGGTTGCGGCACGAGGATGCCTTGGTCGCGGCGATCACCGAGGAATTCGGGCTGGAGGAGCCAAGCGAAGAGATCCGCTTCTACGTCCGGTTTGCCCTGCAGATTCAGCTCATGGCCATCCGTGAACCCGATCCAGCGGCGGCCATCGATGCGGGGTTCCACCTTCTCGATAAGGGGTGGGCGCCCTACGACGAGGCCAGAGGGGGATAAGCGCAGCCGCAAGAAGTCGTGAGCCGCCGCCATCGGGCAGCTGGGGAGAGTCTCTGGGCCAGGGCCTCATGTCGCGGCGGCGCCCCATCGGGCCCGCCGCTCCGGCGTCGTGGCCAGGGCGCCGAGGGCCTCTTTCTCCGGGCCGTAGATCCGGCGGATGTTGGCGAGTTGCTGGTCGCGAGACTGGCCGGATTGACCTTCTCCGGACCTCAAGTGCCCAAAAGGGCCGATAATCTCGCCCGACGAGCAACGGCGCGAAAGTGGCGACGCGTGTTCATCTACCGTTCGTTAGATGAACGCCCGGGCGGCCCCGGTAGGCACGTCTGCGTGTCCCAAGCGGGGATCTCGAAACCTCGGCCTCCCATCAAGATCTTCGGTACGGGCTTAGACACTTCCGATCTTGCTCGCTCCTACGGAAACTCGATCACGGCCATGGCCAAGTAGGCCGTCCCACCAACGACCGTTTTCGGGACGGCATTCCTGCGACACGCGAAGACGCGACAGGGTGCCGAAACTGCCGCCGCCGCGAACACCAGGCGGACAGAATGCGTACATGCGAAGGATATGGGTTCTCGGCTCGACTGCTGCGGCGTTTGTGGTGGTGGCAGTGGCCCTGTTCCTGAGTGACTTGGAGACGCTGTCGTGGATCGCGGGTGCCGGCTCGTTCGTCATCGCGACGGCATCCCTGGCCTTGGCATTGCCTCAATCCGGCACATCTGGCGGGGGACCCGGCTGCCGCCCGCGACCAGGGGCATGACGAGCATCCGAACGAAAAGTCCCGTTGGCGGGTGCCCTCGGCTAACTATTTGATCTTCCGCTCGTCCTGCTTGCGTGGCCTGCCCTACCTTAGGCATCTATGCCGGTTGAGTTCTTGAGTGATGGTGAGGCGGCCGCTTCTCGGGTGCTCCGTCGCAGGCGGAGCTGGAGCGGTTCTTCTACCTGGGCGACGCGGATCGGGCGCTGATCGCCGAACGACGTGGGACACACGCCCGCCTCGGTTTCGCCCTCCAGCTGACGACAGCCCGCTACGGCGTCCTCCTCCCGAGCGTGTCCCTGGCCGCCAGGTAGTCCCGACCGCTCAGAATCCTTGATTCTGTGCCGCCTACGTACCTTCCGCCTTTCCTGCCTCCTTGGTCCACCGGGCGAGGCTGTATCGGGTGATCAGGGTGTCGGAGTGGTCGACGCCCAGGACACGCTCGCGGTCGGCAAGGAGGGCGGCGAGCTGGTCGCGGGCGGCGGACGCGTCCCCCGCCTCCCCCGTCCAGCGTCCAGGCTGGCCCGGGTGATCAGGGTGTGGGAGTGGTCGGCGCCGCGGACGCGCGCCGCTGCAGTGCAAGGGCACCAACCCCAACGACCCCCTGATCATTGCCGCCGTCATCGGCTGGCGCTGGGTCGCAGCCGGCGCCATCGCCCTGGCCGGACTGATCAGCGGCGCCGTCCTGGGAATCCGGCGGCTGCGCCGCCGGGCTCATGGCAGGAGAGCCGCGTCCAATGACGCCTGACTCGTCCGATTCCAGGGGCGGCGGTCAACCGGCTTGGCCGGTGGGGCAATGGGGCGGGAGCTCTCGCAGGAATGAGGAGTTCTGACACGCCGCGCCGACCCGCCGGACGATGTCCGGCTTGTTCCCGCCGCCGGGGAGCGGCGCGCTGCTGACCCGCGGCCCAGGCACCTTCGATGTGAGTGCCGGTGGCGTGCACATACTCCATCGGGGTGGCAATCCAGAGCTGGCCAAGCACTACACGTGTCGATCAAGGTCATTTTCGCCGAACACCATGACGTCGCCCAGTCCCTGCTTCTCCGGCACCACCACCCGCACAGCCTGCCCAGCAGCGGAAAGCTGGCGGCTGCACATCGTCCGGCGCGCGATCGCCGCCTGCCATCTCATGCTCCACGGGCCAGAACCACACCGCCGGAGAGACCCTCGTGCTCTACACCGACGGGCTGATCGAACGCCGCGGTGAGGACATCGACACCGGCCTCGCCCGCCTGACCGACGTCCTCGGCCACTGCGCCCCCCTTCCGCCGGAGCTCCTGGCCGACGCCGTCCTGGCCCACCTCGGCGTCGCTCATGACTACCGCGACGACGTTGCCCTGGTCATCGTCCGCTTGTGACCCGCGGGGCCTTGCCTGAGCCGGAATCCCCCGATCAAGTGTTCGCCCCCGTCCCACCGCCCATCCCGTGAGCGCAGCGCAGGGGCGCGGCGTCCGGGAGCGAGGTCGCAGGCCGGGGTGCCCGCGAAGAGATCGTCGAAATCGATCACGCCCCAGACGGTGCCGTCCGCGGTGAGGACGTTGCGTCTCTGACGCACCCAAGTCTTGCGCAGAGGCTGGAGCACGCGCCACCCAAAAGCCCCACCCTCAAGGACTTTGCGCTCCTACCAGCGGTCGGGGACGGGTAGATCAGGCGGCGGCGCGGTCGCCGGTGCGGCGGCGGCGCAGGTCGGCTTGCTCGAGTGCTGGTGGTACGTAGGCGATGTCGAGCGTGCCCGGGTTGACCCCCGGCGGGACCACCTTGTCGATCTGGTCGAGGGTGTCGTCGTCGAGGGTGGTGCCGGCGCCGGCGAGCAGGTCGTCGAGCTGCGCCATGGTGCGCGGGCCGATGATCGCTGAGGTGACCGCGGGATGGCTGATGACGAAGGCCAGGGCCAGATGGGTGAGCGACAGACCGGCCTGCTCGGCGATCGGGACGAGTTCTTCGACGGCATCGTGGTTGCGCTTGTCGGTCATGTGCTTTGGCACCCAGTGCATGCGGGCGCTCGAGACGTGTTCGTTGCCGCCCTCGCGGTAGCGGCCGGTGAGCAGCCCCGAGGCCAGCGGGCTCCAGACCAGCGTGCCCAGCCCGTAACGCTCGCAGACCGGCAGGACGTCGCGCTCGATACCGCGGTTCAGGATCGAGTACGGCGGCTGTTCGGTGCGGAAGCGGGCCAGCCCGCGCCGTTCGGAAACCCATTGGGCCTCGACGATCTCCGCGGCCGGCAGGCTGGAATGGCCGATCGCGCGTACCTTGCCCGCCTGCATCAAGTCGGTCAGGGCGGCGAGGGTCTCTTCGATATCGGTGCCGGGCTCGGGGTGGTGGACCTGGTAGAGGTCGATGTGGTCGACGCCGAGACGCCGCAGCGAGTTCTCGACCGCGGTGACGATCCAGCGGCGGGAGCTGCCGCGACGGTTGGGGCCGGCGCCCATGGGGCCGTTGAACTTGGTGGCGAGCACCACGTCGTCGCGTCGGCCGCGCAACGCCGCGCCCACGATCCGTTCCGTTTCGCCGTCACCGCCGTAGACGTCGGCGGTGTCGACGAAGTTGATGCCGGCGTCGAGGGCCCGATGGATGATGGCGACGCAGTCGTCGGGGTCGCGGTTGCCGAACGGGCCGAACATCATGGTGCCGAGGCAGTAGGGACTGACCTTGATGCCGGTACGGCCCAGGGGGCGAGTGCGCATGAGCTGTTCCTTCCAATGGCGGAGGGCCGGGCATTCCGAGGCGGCCTTCCCAGGCCGCCTCGGACCGGATGAGTGCGTTGGTGGTCAGCCGGCGTACGGGGCGGCGACGTCGAGGATCCAGGTGACGCCGAAGCGGTCGGTCAGCATCCCGAAGCCCGGGGCCCACTGCGACGGGCCGTACTTCTCGATGATGTCGGCCCCGTCGGCGAGCTTGTCCCACAGCTCACCGACTTCCTCGGTGGTTTCGCCTCGGACGGACACGAAGAACCGTTCGCCGGTCAGCGTCATGCCGTGCTCGCGAGTGGTGGCGGCGGGCGCGGCGGCGGCCGGTGCCTGGCTGGGCACGTCGTACGCCATGATGCTGAAGCCGTTGTCGGCCGTGACCTGGCCGAAGACGATCTTGTCGGCGTCTGGCAGTTCCTTCGGCATGCCGAAGTCGCCGTACGCGATGGTGGTGAGGTGGCCGCCGAACACGGTCTGGTAGAACTCCAGCGCTGCGCGAGCGTCACCGCGGAAGTTCAGGTGGGTGGTGGTGGAGATGGCCATGCTGGTGACTCCTTGTTGATTTTCCGGGCGCGGTACGCCCGGTATGGGCTGGTAAGTCTCGTTCGAGAACCAGGGAAGGGGGGTGTCGGACGGCCGGATCGGCGAGTCCCCACGGTGGTGCTGGTCTCAGATGGCCAGCAGCATGGCGCTGACAATCAGACTGCCGACGATGTTGTAGCCGCCGGAGATCGCCGCATGGAGCAGCGGTCGCGGGGAGTTGGGGTTGATGGCGATGGTGACGATGTTGGCCGTGAGGTAGCCAAGGCCGACGATGAGGCCGAACAGCAGCGCATCCCCGTAGGTGTCGATCTTCAACGCAGCCACCAGGATCGCGCTCGTGAGGGTGATGACCAGGCTGGTCAGAGGCGGCCCGGCGAGGAACAGCGGCGAGGTCGGCGCCTTGGCGCCGACCTCGCGCCCGAGCGAGCGGTTGTACGCCTTGGGGAACAGGCCGGCGAACCAGACACCGCCGAGCAGGGTCAAGGCGATGAAGCCGAGCAGCATCCCGAACCAGTCCAGATTGCCCAGAACATCAAACATGGCGCCGACTCCGTCAGTGTCAAAGGGGGCCGTCCGGGATCGCGTGGCTGACCGGCTCGATACGAAGGTTCGCAGCGGTAGGTGACAGGGTGTGGCACCTACTTCGGGCAGAATGAGTTCATGCAGAAGACTTCTGCCCGACTGCTGGCTCTGCTGTCGCTGCTGCAGACCCGCCAGGACTGGCCCGGCACGGCGCTGGCCGATCGCCTGGACATCAGCCTGCGCACCGTGCGCCGCGATGTCGGCCGGCTCCGCGAGCTCGGCTACCCCATCGCTGCCGTCAAAGGCCCTGACGGCGGCTACCGGCTCAGCGCCGGCACCGAACTACCCCCGCTGCTGTTCGACGACGAACAGGCCGTCGCCCTCACCATCGCGTTGCAGATCGTCGCCACCAACCCCGCCAGCGGCCTCGCCGAACCCGCCGAGCGGGCACTGAACACCATCCGGCAGATCATGCCCTCCCGACTCCGGCACCGCATCGACGCGCTGCGTGTCACCGCCGTTGAACGACCTGTCACCCCGCCGGCCACCCCGGTCGGCGGCGACGTGCTCCTGACCGTCAGCGCCGCCGTCCACGCCCGCGAGATCTTGCGCTTCGACTACGGTGCCGAGGTCACGGACAAACCCCGCGCCGCGTCGAACCCCACCACGTCATCACCTGGGACGGACGCTGGTACCTCATCGCCTGGGACCTCGACCGCGACGACTGGCGCACCTTCCGCGCCGACCGGATCACCCCGCGCACCCCCAACGGGCCCCGGTTCACTCCACGCGTACTGCCCGGAGGAGACGTCGCCACCTTCGTCACCAGCACGTTCCGCGGCTCTGGCGACGCCTCGGGCAACTGGCCCTGCCAAGGCACAGTGATCCTCGACCTGCCCGCCGCCACCGTGGCCCTCTACACCCGCGAGGGACTCGTCGAGGAGACCAGCCCCCACCGCTGCCGGCTCACCCTCGGATCCTGGTCCTGGCCCAGCCTCGCCGCCGCCATCGCCCGCTACGACGCCGACATCGAAGTCATCGGCCCCGACGAACTCACCGACGCCTTCGAACACCTGGCCCGCCGATTCACCAGAACGATCACCGCCCACGGCATCGCATCACCGACATTGTGAGTCGCCATGCCTACGGAACACGCAGTGGTTGAAGTGAACTCGTCGGCACCATGCGGGATCGGTCAAACGCAAGCGACCAGGTAGTCCCACACTGCGCCTCAACGCGCGGCGCCGGGCCCGAGCATGAAAGGGAGTGTCCCCGTGCATCGTGCCGGAATCCCACGATGTCCTCAACTGGATCACCGGCCGCGTCCGTCACGCCACCGACCAACTCGCCAGTGCACCTGACGTGGCGTCCTCATCCGTTGCAGGACTGAACGGAACGGGTGTTGGATCTAGAACACGTCGCGCAGGGTCTCCAGGAGGAGAGCGATGTTGGCCTCGTCGCGGCGGTAGTAGGTCCACTTGCCCCGTCGGGTGGCGACCACCAGCCCTGCTTGCCGCAGTATCGCGAGGTATTGCGAGGTGGTTGACTGTCCCAGGCCTGCACGCTGCTGGATGTCGGTCGCGCAGACACCGATCTCTATGTCGTCGGGCTCCTGGCCGGGGAAACTCATCGGCTCCTTGAGCCACACCAGTATCTGACGGCGGGCCGGGTTGGACAGGGCCCGGAACACAGCCGGCAACTCCGCCTCCGAGAAGGGGGTCCCAGTAGCAATCCAAGCTCCCGCTTCCGTCATCGCCACGAGCCCCAGCTTCCACGGCAAGACCGCAGCTCCCACCAAGCCACCGGATCGGCCCCTCTGCCAGCCCCGGAGCGCCGAGTCGGCGACAAAGACGTCCAGCAGACCCGCGCTCGTCCGCCGTGGATGGGACGAGTCTTCAGCCAGGCCATTCAGGCATCTCAAGGCATGCCCTACCGCAGCTGCAGACGATGCCGTGATCACATGTGCCTTGCCGAACTCGAACCTGCGGCCGTCGGATTAGAAGCAAGATCTTTTAGTTCCGCACGGTGCCGCTTGATGGCGGTTCATGCCGCCTCAGCGCGCTTTGCATGTCCGGCAATGCCGGGTTCTGACGGCACGTTTCGGGGCGTACGAGCACGCACCGAGCACGCCCGCGACCATCCTGCCGACCACGACAGGCCATCATCTCTCACATCAGGTCGGAAATTTGGCAGACAGCCTCGGCTGCAGCCTTCACGGACCACTACTCATATGCGGCTTGAACTGCATGGATGGAGTTTTCGGCAGCCGCAGAACCGATCATCTCGGGGGCCGACATGGGAGGGGTGGCCGTGCGTCACCATGCTGCGGTCACGGTCGACCGTCATGGAGCCCGTCACCGGCGAATGCCATCGCTCGAAGCGCCGCGACCTGGGCAGGTCGACCGCTTCCTGCTTCTCCAAACTGCGCCGGCAGAAGTCGCCGTAGTCATCGTCGCTGTACGTGGCGGCCGGCGACGTGCGCAGGCCCGGCAGTTCGTCGCGGTGGTCGCCCGTCTGCGTAGCCGCCAGTGTTCGGGCACCTATCCTTGCTTGCATGGGTGACGTACTGAAGGGGCGAGGTTGCGCGTGGGAGTTCGAGGACGGTGGGCTGCGCATTACGCCTGAGCCGGGTAAGGCGTCGAAACTGAGCATGGAGCTCGGAGAGCGGTTCGTGCCGTACGACGCGCTGGCCGACGTCATTCTGGAGCCTGGTGCACGCGGCAGGGTGGTGTTGCGGGTGGTTCCCCGGGAGGGAGCCGATCCGGTCATGTCCGCGGCAACGGGGCAGCTCCAGGAGTCGCTCGATCCGTACCGGCTGGTGCTGCCCGCCGCCACGGAGACGCTGGCCGGCCAGTATGCCAACGAGGTGCGCGCGGCCCTGTCCCAGCACGGTCCGGCTGAGCGGTTCCTGATCGCCGGTCCTTCGGTGCCGCGTCGTTTCAAGGCATGGGATGGTGAGGCCGCCTTCGACGGGCAGGCTGTCACCTTCACCTGGTTCGCGTCCACAGCTTCCCCGGCCAAGTACACGGCAGGTGACCGGCGTTACCCGATCACCGAGATCGAGGGCGTCGACTGGCATGCACTGGAGGACGCTCGCGGGTCATTGCGGCTGCGCATCCGTGGGCACCAGGCCCTCTCCAACCCCAACAACGATCCCGCCTCCGTGGTGTTCGGCATTGGCTGGGGAGCCACGCATCACTCCCTGCCCTTCGCCGCCGCCGTGCTGGCCGCCGTCCAAGCTTCCAAGATCGAACAGGTCACGGCGGAAGGCTGAGCTGCTGTCCCGTATGTGGTTTTTGTGCGCGTTGGCGCCTTGGAACTCAAGGCGCCCGACGGCACGCTTTCGTCCGGGAAGAACCTGAGGTGCCCAGCAGATTCCGGACAGTCAGCTACATAAGCTGACAGAAGTCTGGAAGAGGTAGGTACGTGACGAGGCGTCGTAGGCAGTTCTCGC